>JAQYAS010000151.1 GCA_029338615.1 Clostridiales bacterium | reverse complement strand
GACAAGGCGGCTGCGCTGATAATAGATGATTTCAGATCGGGTAAGCTGGGAAAGATTACACTTGAGACGCCCTAAAAGGAGAACAAATGAGCGAAGATAACAAAAATGTTGCAGATACTCTGAATGAGATATTTGAAGATGATCCGGCCAGAAAGGCCAGAGAAAAGGAAATAGCAAAATATGAAAAGAAACGTCAGAAAGCTCTGGAGCGAGAAGAAAAGAAACTTGCAAAAAAGAAATTGAAAGAAAATCCTGAGCTGGATGAAAATAATTCAGAGAATGAAGATGCAGCTGTTGAATCTCAGATTGAGCCTGCGAATGTTGAGGCGCAGAATCAAGATGCTGAGGCAGCGAAAGAGAATGCAGACGATGAAGAGATAGATGAAAAGGCGCTGAAACGCAAGCTGAAAGAAGAAAGAAAAGCTGAGAAGAAAAAAGCAAAGGCAGAAAAAGAAGTAAACATAGTCAAAGATCTTCTGTTTCTGTGCATGTATATTATCATTGTTATAGGTATATGCTGGGCGGTTCTCACATTTGTTGGACAGAGAACAGAGGTAAGCGGTGAGTCTATGAGCAATACCCTTCACAGCGGTGACACTCTGTGGATAGACAAGCTGGAGTATGAATTTGGTTCACCTCAGCGGTATGATGTGGTGGTTTTCCCATATGGCGATGATGAAGATACTTTTTATATCAAGAGAATCATAGGACTTCCGGGAGAGACAGTTTATATTGATGAGGATGGCAATATATTCATCAACGATGAACTTCTGGAATCTGATGTGTATGGAAGAGAGACGATCGCCAGCGATAAGAGAGGTGTTGCTGCTGACGAGATCACTCTTGGGGACGATGAGTATTTTGTTCTCGGTGATAACAGAAATAACAGCCGTGACAGCCGTGTTGCTGATGTCGGGAATATTCATAAGAAAGATATAATTGGCCGCGCAGTGTTCAGATTTACCGGTGGATTTGGAAAGATAAAGTAGAATATACAGTGACAAAGGGCAGTTGCCATGGGAAAGCAATTGCCCTTGTTTTTGGTATGGAGGATATGGCATGGGAAGCATAACAGAGATAAAATCTATATTTGCACATACAAATATAGAAGACTATACATTACTTATAGACGAATACGATGCGGATCAAAGGGACGGCGTCAAGAAGATCGTTGCTTCGGCGAGAAAGAAGCTTGATGCGTATAATAAAGAAATCGAACGTACATACAAAATGTATGAGTATGAGAGACAGTACAGGGATCGTGGATATGTATGTGGTATAGATGAAGTTGGACGAGGTCCTCTGGCAGGTCCGGTTGTGGCTGCTGCTGTGATTCTTCCTGTTGATCATAATATATTGTATCTGAATGACTCAAAACAGCTTTCGGCTAAGAAGAGGGAACAGTTGTACGATGAAATTATGAATAAAGCCGTTGCTGTTGGAGTTGGTATGGCAAATGAAAATGTTATAGACGAGATAAATGTCCTCAATGCTGATTATGAGGCTATGAAACAGGCAATATCTAAGCTTGATATAAAACCTGATATTCTTCTTAATGATGCTGTTAAGATTCCTGGAGTGGATATTGATCAGGTATCTATAATCAAAGGCGATACACTGTCTGCATCTATTGCGGCAGCTAGTATAATAGCCAAGGTTACAAGGGACAGACTTATGATAGAATATGATGATATATATCCAGGATATGGCTTTGCAAGGAATATGGGTTATGGTACAAGTGAACATATAGATGCCCTCAAGAAAATGGGACCATGTGCTATTCACAGAAGAACATTTATAACACATTTTGTATAAGATCAGAAAGGCACATTTATGTACAGTACCAGAAGAAAAGGCTCAGATTACGAAAAAATGGCGGCTGACTATCTGATGAAAAAAGGGTATACTATATTGGACATGAATTATCGCATTTCGTACGGTGAAATTGATATTGTGGCGTCTTGTGATGGTGTTCTGGTATTCGTTGAGGTGAAATACCGCTCAAACAGCAGGAACGGGACTCCGGCAGAGGCTGTGGATGTCAGAAAGCAGAGACAGATATCGAGGGTTGCATTGACGTATCTTGGTAAGAAAGGATATGGAACGGATATTCCGGTGCGTTTTGATGTGATAACCATATTGGGGAGTGATATATCACATATAGAAAATGCTTTTTCGTATGCCTGGTACTGATTGATATATATAGAAGTGAGGTTCACATGAATATAAAATATATTAATGACAGTAGATCGACACATATACATAACAAGGATGGCGTTGAATACATAACATTTGATAAACTTGATAAGGCTGGGGTGACACACGCATTTTCCACGCGCATGGGTGGTGTAAGCGAGGGATACCTGGGTTCTATGAATCTCAGCTTCCACAGAGGTGATGATCCGGACAGGGTTATGGAGAATCACAGAAGATTTGCCAGGGCTGTGGGGTATGATTATACAAAGCTGGTATTTTCCGATCAGGTTCACAAGACTGATATATATAAGGTTGATGAAAATGATGCGGGCAAGGGTATCGTGAAGGAATCGGATATAAAAGAGATTGATGGACTTGCTACAAATGTACCTGGAATTCCGCTTATGACGTTTTATGCGGATTGTGTGCCGGTTTTTTTCTTTGATCCTGTTAACAGGGTCGTTGCCATGAATCATTCCGGATGGAAAGGGACTGTTGCAAAGATTAGTAAATGCATGCTGGATAAGCTGAACAAGTGGTATGGGACAGATCCCGGTGATGTCATATGCGCTGTAGGGCCTTCAATATGCAAAGAATGCTATGAGGTCAGTAAAGATGTCGCAGATCAGTTTAAAGCGGCTTATACGGAAGATGAGGTGCCTTATATCGTGTTTGATAAGTACAACGGTAAGTATCTTTTGGATCTTCACAGGGCAAACTATTTTAATCTCGTGGACGCAGGGGTAAAACCGGAGAATATAGATGTAACTGACATCTGCACATGCTGCAACAGTGGATGGCTGTTTTCCCACAGAGCAAGCAAGGGAATGCGCGGTAATCTGGGTGCAGTTATAATGTTAAATTAATTTTTCATACACAATGATAACTTTAATATAAGAGGAATATATGGAACATATAGTAAAAGAAGTATTGGATGGCAGTATTGCGCAGGAGATGGAGATTGAACCCGGGGATAATATACTGGCAGTCAATGATCATCCGATAGAGGATATATTTGATTACCAGTATCTTATCAATGACGAGTATATTGAATTGCTTGTGCGTAAGCCTGATGGTGAAGAGTGGCTGCTGGAGATTGATAAGGAATATGATGAGGATCTTGGAATTGTATTCGAGAACTCGCTTATGGATAACTATAAATCCTGCTATAACAAATGCATATTCTGTTTCATAGATCAGAATCCAAAGGGAATGAGAGATACTATTTATTTCAAGGATGATGATTCAAGATTGTCTTTTCTTCAGGGAAATTATATAACCCTCACCAATATGAAAGAAAAGGATATAGACAGAATAATCAAATACCATCTGGCTCCGATCAATATATCTGTCCACACGACAAACCCAAAGCTCAGATGCAGCATGCTCAACAACAGATTTGCCGGGGCAATACTTGAATATATAAGAAAATTTTATAATGCAGGCATTCCGATGAACGGACAGGTTGTTCTGTGCAAGGGCGTAAATGATGGTGAAGAATTGTGGAGAACAATATCGGATCTTATGGAGTTTGTTCCTGTGATGGAAAGCCTGTCGATTGTTCCGGTTGGGCTTTCTGACTACAGAGACGGTCTGTTCCATCTGGAGCCATTTACAAGCGAAGATGCCGGCGAAGTGATCGATATAATAGAACATTTTCAGAAAAAAGCTTATGAAAAACATGGCACGCATTTTGTTCAGGCCAGTGATGAGTGGTATATCAACGCAGGACGAGAATTCCCGGAGGCAGAGCGGTATGACGGTTTTATACAGCTTGAAAATGGAGTTGGCATGGTGCGGCTTCTAATGGATGAGTTTGAGCAGGAATGGGATTCTATAGAGGGCGATGACAGAGAATATGAGGTATCGATGGTCACAGGCGTTCTGGTATATGATTCGATAAAGATGCTGGCTGACAGGATACCTGAGAAATTTCCAAATGTTAAGTTACATCTGTATAAGATAATAAATGATTTTTTTGGTCACAGAATAACGGTTACAGGATTGCTGACAGGTGGAGATATCATAAAACAGCTCACCGGTAAGCCTCTTGGTAACAGGCTTATCCTGCCGTGCAACACTTTGATGGCTGATGAGCCCAAGTTTCTTGATGACATAACTCTCGATGAGTTTAAGGATGCTTTACAAGTGGATGTTTGTATTGTAGAATCAAGTGGTGCTGATTTTATACATTCGGCAATTGGCGATGATATATAAGCAATTTTAATAATATATGGAGGAAAAGAGAATGAGTAAACCTATAGTTGCTATAGTAGGCAGACCTAACGTAGGTAAATCAACTCTGTTTAATGTCCTTGCAGGAGAAAAGATATCTATAGTCCAGGATACACCCGGAGTAACGAGAGATAGAATCTATGCGGATATCAACTGGTTGGATTACAACTTTACACTGATTGATACAGGTGGAATAGAGCCTGAATCTGATAATATCATACTTAAAAGCATGAGAGAACAGGCGGAGATTGCTATAGAGACTGCAGACGTTATACTTTTTATGACGGACGTCAGACAGGGAATGGTGGATGATGATGCAAAGGTAGCCGATATGCTTAGGCGATCCAAGAAGCCTATAGTGCTCGTGGTCAATAAGGTTGACAGTTTTGAGAAGTTTATGCCGGATGTGTATGAGTTTTATAATCTCGGACTTGGAGATCCTCATCCGATATCAGGATCATCAAGACTTGGAATCGGAGATATGCTCGACGAGGTTGTATCACATTTTGATGAGTCTGCAAAGGACGATGTGGAAGATGAGAGACCAAGGATTGCGATTATAGGAAAGCCTAATGTAGGTAAATCTTCTATAATTAATAAGCTTTTGGGTGAAGACAGAGTAATCGTATCAGACATAGCGGGAACTACCAGAGATGCCGTGGATACAGAGATTGTAAGAAATGGCCGAGAGTATGTGTTTATCGATACAGCAGGACTCAGGAGAAAGAGTAAGATCAAGGAAGATATCGAGCGATACAGTATCATAAGAACAGTGTCTGCTGTTGAGAGATGCAATGTGGCAGTTCTTGTCATAGATGCTACAGAGGGCATAACTGATCAGGATGCCAAGATTGCAGGTATAGCACATGACCGTGGTAAGGGAATGATAATTGCAGTCAATAAGTGGGATGCAATAGAGAAGAATGACAAAACTATCTACAAGTTCACAGAGGAGATCAGAAATAAACTGTCGTATATGCCATATGCAGAGCTTCTATTTATATCTGCTCAGACCGGGCAGAGACTGCCAAAACTCTTTGAAACTATAGATGCGGTTATTGAGAATCATTCACTTAGAATTGCTACAGGAGTACTCAATGAGATTATGAGTGAAGCGGTTGCTATGCAGCAGCCACCTTCAGATAAAGGTAAGAGACTTAAACTTTACTATATTACACAGGTTGCAGTTAAGCCGCCAACATTTGTAATATTTGTAAATGATAAGGAACTGATGCATTTCTCTTATACCAGATATATAGAGAACAGGATCAGAGAATCATTTGGATTTAGAGGTACGCCTTTGAAATTCATTATCAGAGAGAGGAAAGAGAAGTAGTCATGGACGTTTTGATAAGAGCTATATGTCTGGTGGGCGGATATGGAGTAGGACTCATTCAGACAGCGTATATATACGGTAAGTTAAAGGGTGTTGATATTAGAAAGTACGGAAGTGGAAATGCCGGTACAACAAATGCACTGAGAGTGCTTGGAAAGAAAGCGGGGCTGATAGTTTTCCTGGGAGATTTCCTGAAAGGAATTATAGCATGTTCTCTTACACATATTATACTTGGACAGCTCGGTATAGGAAATGCATACATGTTTGTGTTGTATACTGGACTTGGTGTTGTTCTTGGACATAATTTCCCATTTTATATGCAGTTTAAAGGCGGCAAGGGAATCGCCGCAAGCGGAGGAATGATCGTAGGGCTGTGGGATTGGAGACTGGTTGTGATACTTCTTGCAGCATTTATAATAAGTGTTGTGATCACAAGATATGTATCAGTTGGTTCACTCACAATTATGATCGGTTTCTTCGTGTTGTACACAGTATTTGCAATTCATGGAGATTATAATTTTACATCAAACGCAAGGATGGTTGAAGGAATTGTATTGGCAGGATTGATAGCCGGTATGGCATTTATAAGGCACTGGCAGAACATTAAGAGATTAATATCCGGAACCGAGAACAAATTATCATTTGGATCAAAGAAAGCAAAGACGGAATAGAAGAGCAATAAACATGAAATATAATATAAAAGATCAACTGTATCCGGAAATGATATGGTTGATCTTTTTTTTGCGACATAATTCACATTGAGTCGGCAGGTGATATGGAATATATCAATAAAACGGAAGATAATGCTGGTTTACATAACATCAAATGAGTTGCCTTGTTACTATTATGTGATTAATTGTGAATGCACAAAACATGATGATTCAATTAATGTGAGTTTACATAATGTTTATAAAATGTTTTCTAACATCAAATAAATTAAAAAATTGCTGTGAAAATTTCAAAAAATATCATTGTTTATCATATATGGACTGGAATATATCACAGAAAAAGGATAAAATAAAAAAATATGGGTATGTATAGACAGGTGAGTCTAAATTACAAACCACCCTGAATTTAATTGATAAATAATTTGAAAATAAATAATTTTGGAGGTATTTAACTATGAAAATCGGTGTACTTGGAGCAGGCGGATGGGGGTCTGCACTGGCAAATTTATTGGCTGGAAACGGACATGAAGTGACTGTATGGTCTATAGATGAGAGAGAAGTTGCAATGCTTAAGGAATTTCATGAACAGAGAGACAGACTTCCTGGGGTTATCTTAAACACAAATATTGACTACACTACTGACTCAATCAGAGCAGTTGTGGGACAGAAAATGATAGTTTGTGCAGTCCCGTCTCCGTTTGTCAGAAGCACTGCAAAAAGCATTTCTGACAATGTGTCTGAAGGACAGCTGATCGTCAATGTAAGTAAAGGTATCGAAGAGGCAACACTTAAAGCTTTGGTGGAGGTTATTGAAGAAGAAATACCACAGGCAAGAGTTGCGGTATTGTCTGGCCCTTCACATGCTGAGGAAGTAGGCCGTGGAATACCAACAACGGTAGTTGCAGGCGCCCATGATATAGATACTGCGAAGTTTATACAGAATACTTTTATGAATGATTATTTCAGGGTATATACAAGTACTGATATAACAGGAATAGAGCTCGGCGGATCGGTAAAGAATGTCATTGCTCTTGCAGCTGGAATATCAGACGGTCTTGGCCTTGGAGATAATACGAAAGCAGCGCTTATGACCAGAGGAATGGCAGAGATCATGAGACTGGGACTTTCTATGGGGGCGGATGTAAAGACATTGTCCGGTTTATCTGGAATGGGAGATCTCATAGTTACATGTACATCGCTTCACAGCAGAAACAGAAATGCAGGATATCTTATAGGACAGGGCAAGACATATGAGGAAGCTATGGCGGAGGTCAAAATGGTTGTAGAAGGAGTATATTCTGCCAAGGCAACGCTTGCGCTTGCGAAGAAACACGGCGTTGATATGCCGATAGTCGAGGCTGTAAACAATGTGTTGTTTAATGGCATGACTGCGAAGGAGGCACTCACGGAATTGCTGAACAGAGACAGAAAAAGTGAATTGTAAAAATAAGTACTATGAGACGAAAGTAATTGTGAACAAAAACACCTTAAGAATTGCTTTTTTGTTCACAAACTGTTTACAATTAATTCGAGCTATGATAAATTATTGTTATCTTATGAAAATTATAAAAAGAGGTATATGTTATGGTGGGAAAAACAAAAAAACTTATAGCATTATTATTGGCTGTAGTTATGATCACTACGTTGATTTCGCCCTCTAATTATAGCTGGTCAAGCGCGGCTGAGTGGGCAGGAAGAGACAGGGTGGCTACTGCAACGAATGCGGTCAGTACGCTGAATGGAGATGGGATTGCTCCATATGCTGTTACAGGCGGTGTGCTTGATCTGGCTGACAAAGTTAACGATGTACAGTTCTTTGAAGGCAATACAAGTACTCCCGGAACAAGCGTTGATTCTGAATATGCCAAGGACGAGAATGGCAATTATATTACGGATGCTGATGGCAACAAGATTCAGTATGGTAATCAGCTGAGACTTGATTTTAATTACACACTTAACGCTGAAGATATAAAGGGAATTGCGGATGGAAGCATAAGCAGACTGGAGTATCAGCTTTCACAGAATATAATTATACCTGAGGGTGCTGAGACAACAGGACCTGTACTTGATTCAAGTAAGAAGAAGATAGGTACTTATGTAATTGACCCTGAAACGAAGAAAGCAATTATAATTATCAATCCTGAAGATATTCCTAAGGATGAGGATGGTAACTTCAAGCCAAGTATGGATGGTTATCTTTCGTTTTATGTAAACTTCGATGCTTCAGACAGAAAAAGCGATGGAACAATAGATAATAAGTTCGAGGTAAAGGGTGGAGAGAAGGATATACAGATCACCATCAATACCATGCCTTCTATAAAGACAGCAAAGTCATCTGCTGCGCCGGCGGTTGACTATGATAACAATACTATAACATATCACTATACAGTAACTGTTTCATCAAAATATGGAACTAATGGAACAGTATCATTTGAGGATTATATTAATTCTATATATACAAATGGAGGAAAAGATGTAACTCCAAAGATTGATCCGTCATCTATAACTATAAGTGGTGGAGCTGCCGGAACAACTCCTTCATTTACTGTTTCTGCAGATGGCAAGAAGGTTTCAGGAACTGGACTCCCTGAGCTTAAAGCCGGAGAGTCATACACAATTTCATATGATGCCGTTTCATATTTTGATTCAAATGATTACATAGATGCGAATAAGAATACGGTAACTAACAGAGCAAAGTCTACAACAGATAAGGATTCTTCTATATATAGTGAGGACTCAACAACAAATAAGACGGAATTCAAAGGTGAGGATTACACAGATCTCAATGTGTCAAAGAGTGGCTCTGCTGTATCAGATCCTGCAAACGGAAAGGTAACATTTACATATACAGTAACTGTTTCATCAACTACAGGTACAAAGGGAGGCATAAGCCTTAAGGATGTACTTGGAAGTGAGGCGATCGGAGACAGAGCAGTAAGCAATGTTAAAGTTACTTCTAATAAAAAAGGAACTGTGTCAGCATCTGACATAGATGTAAATACCAACCTTGGCAAGAACAGTAATGAGACTATCATGTCAGGTAAGCTCCCTGATCTTGAGGCTGGCGAGACATACACGATCACATATGAGGTTGAGCAGTCAGGATTTGCTGATGATGCCAATGTATATGTAAAAGGCGATAACAAGATAACGGTTTCTGATGACAACAACACCAAGGATTCATATTCTAACCCTGGTTGCAATTATGTGGGCAAGGGTTCGGTGCCTGGTGTAACAAAAAGAGCGAAGAGTGTTGACAATACAACAAGAAGTATTACATGGGAGATCAAGATCAACGAGAATAAGCTTTCATCCCTTGAGGGTATAGAGATCTCGGATGAACTTGTAAAGACCAATTCCGGTGTGACTACGACAGTTGCCGGCGTTAAGTCAGCAAAGTTTGAACAGAACGGAAAGTCTCTTGGTACATTTGTTCTTCCTGTTAAGATTACAAAGGATCCTACAACAGGAAAATGTATGCTTGGTTCAAATGGTGATTTTGTAGAGATTGATCCGAATCTGGAACTTATAGTTACATATGATTCACTTAATCTTGATGAACCAGTTGGAACTGATGAGTACAAGAATACTGTAACAGTTGAGAAGAACGGCAATAAGGAGACTGCATCTGACACCGTTAAGTTTTCATCAGGTAAGATCGACAAGACATTCCTCTCATCAAAGAAAACTGCCAATGGCACTTTTGTGGAGAGCTGGCAGTCCGTAGTATCCGGATTTGATACGATCAATGCCGGAGATACAATAGAAGATGAAGTGTCTGCATCTGAAGATTACAACAAGTACATCAATATGATGACGAAGGATCAGATTGCTGGTATCCAGATAGAGGGTGTAGATCCATCAAAGTATACAGTAAAAGTTGCAGCGATGTTGTGGTATGATTCAGGTTATGCGTCAAGGGAGTATGATCTGATTGATATAAATGACATTGACAGCAGATATGCAAACTATAAAAATCTGCGCGGAATATACATATATAGATATCAGATCACATTTAATTCAGATGTAACCATACCAAAGACAGGACTGGTTCTTAAGTATGATACAACTACTTTGTTTGCAGATGGAGAAGGTGGACAGGCTGTCGTTAAAAATACAGCAAAGTACAGACATGGCTATGATGATTTCTCTGACAGCGATACAACCACAGTTAAGAATACAGGAAAGCTTCTTGACAAATTTGTATTGAACAGAAATAACAATGATGTCAGTGATCTGCAGCTTTCACTTTCGGATGTTAAAGCTAATAACAAGGTTATATATAAGGTTATACTTAATGCATCAAGACAGGGAGATGGAACGATCACATTTACAGATGAGCTTCCTGATGGACTTACATTCACTGATATAGCAGATGGAGAGATCAGCAATACTTCAGTCGGTTCAGGAGTTGCATATGCATTTGTTGATCAGTGGAATCATCTCATAAAATCATACTACAATGAAAGTATGGGAGTCGAGGTAACTCCGGCAGATCTCGGTGCTGTTTTCAGTGTGAGTGGAAACAGGATAACTGCAACAATTCCGGAGTCTGCCTACCATAATAATATATATTCATCGGGTGAGCAGTGCGCAATTGCCCTTATATATGCTGCAAACATTGACGTGTCAAAGGTAGAGAGTGCAGGATCACTTCATCTTGTAAATACAGGTAGTGCAAGCGATGACTCTACAGATACAGATTCATCTGCAACAGTTGATGTGGTAGCGCCAAAGATGGGCAAGTCTGCAGTGCTCGTCCTCAATGAGGCAACAGGTAAGACTGCTTATTATGATGACGTCAACAATTGTATTCAGTATAAGCTTGATGTAAACCCACACGCAGAGACTCTCAGTACAAGCGGAAAGATCAATGTAATAGATACATTTAATTATTCGGCGGCTGCTGACTTTACAACATCTGTTGACCTTATGGCCGGAAGCTTAAAGGTCATAGACAAGAGTACGGGTGTTGAACTTTCAAAGTCACAGTATACAGCTACAATTACAGATTCAAACGGAAAGAAAGTTCTTTCGCTGGTTCTTCCGGATAAGAAAGCTATAACTGTAAGTTATACATATGTATTCAATTATGATCCTGAAAAGATGCAGGCTAGAAAGTTTACTGTATCAAATGAGGCTGAGATATTTGGATTTACTTCTGATTCGTATAAAGCTGGAGATACTATAAATGTCTCAGACAGTGGTTCAGAAGCCGGACTTGATATAGAAAAAACAAATCTCGTTCTTGTAAAAGAGGATAGTATCAATGGCCTTGTATATCTTGAGGGCGCAGAGTTCGATCTTGAGGAATATAAGAAGAACCCGGTAACTGGTGAGTATGAATGGACTCTTGTCAAGAGTAATCTCAAGACGGGGGAAAATGGTATTCTTGCTCTCAGTGATATAGATTATAACTATTATTACAGACTGAAAGAGACAAAGGCTCCGGATGGATATAAACTTCCGGCTGCCGGTAATTATGCACTTATATATGAATATAATGCAGGTTCATATAACAAGGCTCACGGCAGCGAGCCGGATCTGAAGGATGGTACATATAAGAAGGTTAAGTCTTCTCAGGGATATATATATCTTTCAAATGATGAAGAGGACAGAAAACTTGATATTACCAAGAACTGGACGGATGCTGCAGGTGGTTCACTCAAGAATGTACCTGTTTACAGTGTGGAAGTTACAATATACAGATCAACAAGTCCAACAAAGTACAATGAGACATCAGATAAGTTTAAAGTTGTGACACTTACTGCCGCAGCAAACTGGAAACTTACTGTGGACAACCTTGAGGCTTATGACAGCAGCAATAATCTGTATTATTACTTTGTAAGAGAGACTTCACCTGAACTTACTGGTTTTGTCACTTCATACAGCGTATCATCTGGTATAACAGGTGGTGCTGTGACCATAACCAATGCAAAGCAGCCGGAGAAGGGCAAGCTTGCAGTTAAGAAGGAGTGGGATGATCGTGACAACGAAGCAGGAGTCAGACCATTATCAGTCACAATAAGATTGTATGAAGTGAATGGCAGTGGTGAGACAGATACAGGAAAAACTATAACTCTTGATGAGTCTAATAGTTGGAGTGGAGAATTCACAGGCCTTGATTCCAAGAAAACATATAAGGTAAAAGAAGATTCGGTGGATGCCCACTATACTGTATCTTATTCAGATACTACAGCGACAGGTGTTGAGACTGTAACAAATACTCTCAATACTGATACCAGACGAGGTGATGCGGGTCTGAATGTTGTCAAATATGTCAGTGGTACAAAGACACCGGTTGAAAATGTTGAGTTTACATTGTATGAACAGGATATGAAGACTGTACGTGCAAAGAAGTCTACAGGTTCGGATGGTAAGGTTACATTTGCTGGACTTGCGCCGGCTACAGGAGACAGTGCTGTATATTATTTGCAGGAAACTAAGGCTCCGGCAAATTACGTTATGGATAAGACTGTGTACAAGGTATCTCTGTCACTTGGAACAGTAACTACTAAGGTTGAGTCAGATAAGGTTATATATATCCAGAACTGGAAGGTTACTGTTGGAAATGATGCAGGCGGAGCGATGAACACTGATGTATCAGACGGATCAGCATATGCAATATATAATGAAAAAGCACAGGGACAGCTTAAGATATTCAAGCATTTTTCTGGGGATATTCATGACACTGATCTTACACCGGAACAGAAGAAGGCAATAACATTCAATATTTCCGGACCAGCAGAATATACAGGACCTTCAAGCATTACCTATGATAATTTTACAGGTGGTATATATACTATAGACAATGTACCTCTTGGAAAGTATAACATCACAGAGACAGGTGCAGATATAGTTGGATATACGCATTCAGTAACATATACGGTTGGCACAGTCGACAGTGATACCGAGGCTGTTGTAGTGATCAGTAAGAATAATGATTCACTTACAGCAGATGTAACCAATATCTACACAAGAGAGACTACATCAATCAGTGGTACTAAGACATGGGTGGATGGAAATAATCAGGACGGAATCAGACCTGGTTCTGTAACGATAAAACTTCAAAAGAAAGTTGGAAGTGCAGGATGGACAGATGTCAAAGATAGCAAAGGTGATGCTGTTACTACAACTGCAAGTGAGGCTTCAAATTGGAAGTATAGTTTCACAGATCTTCCGAAATATGAAGGTACAGAAGAAGTTTCGTACAAAATCGTGGAATCTGATGTTCCAGATGGATATGTAGATACATATGCGAATGATGACAAAGATGTTATAAATACCCATGAACCGGAAGTTACATCCATAAATGGTAAGAAGATCTGGAATGATAATAACAACCAGGATGGACTCAGACGTTCGGTTCAGTTACAGCTTGTTTCAAGAGCAAAAGGTGATGAAGATTGGAGTGTCGTTCCTGGAAAGACAGTTACAGTGTCAAAGGCAACTAACTGGGAGTATGAATTCACTAATCTTGACAAATACAAGGATGGTGTTGAACAGGAATACGGTGTCAAAGAGATTGATATTCCAGAAGGTTACACACCAAGCTACGATGATGCACATGTCAATGTTACCAATACACATGCGCCTGGCAAGACAGTGCTAAGCGGCACAAAGACATGGGAAGATGGCGATAATCAGGATGGTTTAAGACCGGATTCTATAACTGTCAAACTCCAGAAGAGCACTGATGGTATCAACTGGACTGATGTGATGAATGGTTCAGACAATGTAACAGCGGTGGCTGCGAAGGCTAACGGCTGGGTATATACATTTACTGATCTTCCGGAAAAAGAAGATGGAAAGTTAATTTCTTACAGAGTAAGGGAGATCAATGTACCTGAGGGATATTCACCTTCATATGACGATACAAATAATAACGTAGTTAACACCCACACACCTGAGACAACATCGATCAGCGGTACAAAGACATGGGATGATAATAAAAACCAGGATGGCAAGAGACCTTTATCAATTACAGTAAAGCTTCAGAAGAAGACAGGTACATCTGACTGGACAGACGTAATGAATGGTGCAGATCTCAGAACAGCTGCCGCAGATGAGTCAACACTGTGGAAGTATACATTTACAAATCTTCCAAAATATGAAGCAGGTAAGCTTATATCATACAGAGTTGAGGAAATCAATGTGGAAGAGGGTTATGCTGCTGCATATGATGCATCCCATATCAATGTGACAAACACACATACTCCTGAGGTTACATCGATCAGTGGTACAAAGACCTGGAACGATGATGACGATAAGGCGGGTGACAGACCTGACAGCATAACTGTTGTACTTCAGAAGAAGGACAGCGATGGATCATGGGCAGATGTTCTCGATAGTGATAACAAGAATATTACAACCACTGCAACCAAGGCAGGTAACTGGAAGTACACATTTACGGATCTTCCAAAGTATGAAGCAGGAAAGCAGATTGTATATGGTGTGAGGGAAGATACATCAACTCTTCCTGCCGGCTATCAGGCACCGTCATATGATGCAGCAAGACTTAACATAACTAATACATATAAAGCAGGTGTTACATCTGTAAGCGGTGTAAAGACCTGGATAGATGGCAATAACCAGGATGGAATCAGACCTGGCAGAATCACTGTACAGCTTCAGAAGAAGTTGGAAGGTGGTGAGTGGACTGATGTTGCCGGAGAGGCCAAGACGGTGACCGCAGCTGGCAACTGGGAGTATACATTTGACAATCTGCCGGTGAAGGAAGCTGGTAAGAGTGTTTCATACAATGTTGTGGAGGTTTCTGTAGAAGGATATGAGACAGCATACAGTGATTCAGGATATGACATCATCAACACACATGAGACTGCCACAATAGATCTGAACGGACAGAAAATATGGAATGACAATGATAACCAGGATGGCAAGAGATCTAAATCAGTTACACTGAAACTTCAGAAGAAGACTGCAGTGTCAGAGTGGACAGATGTAAGTGATGGATCTACAGTCATGACAGTGGTTGCAAATGAAGCTTCAAACTGGAAGTACAGCTTCACAGGCCTTCCAAAGTATGAGGGCGGAGCAGAACTTTCCTACAGAGTTCAGGAGACAGATATTCCTGAAGGATATACTTCGTCAGTTGACAAGACGGGACTTATAATTACAAATACACATAATCCTGAAAAGACATCAATAAGTGGTGAAAAGATCTGGGATGACGACAATAATAATGATGGTTTAAGACCTGATACTATACAGCTGCAGCTTCAGAAGAAGACTTCTGCCGGCGACTGGATAGATGTTTCAGATCCTGAGATCACATCGGTAGGTACAGTGACCGCAGCAGGTAATTGGAAGTATACATTTACGGATCTTCCAAAGTATGAGGCAGGCAAGCCTGTGACATACGGTGTCAGAGAGGTGAATGTTCCAACGGGATACAAGGCAGAGCCTGATGCAGAACATCTCAATATCACCAACACACATACACCGGGCAAGACAGCTGTAAGTGGCACTAAGGTATGGGATGATTCAGAGAATCAGGATGGTATTCGTCCTACTGAGGTCACAGTTACACTTCAGAAGAAGGTTGGAACAGATGATAAGTGGACGGATGTCAAGAGCACACAGGTTACAGCGGCAAATGGCTGGAATTACAGTTTTGATAATCTCCCTGAGAGTGAGGGCGGAAAGCCTGTTGCATATCAGGTGGTTGAGTCAGAAGTAAATGGATACATAGCCAGCTACGATACAGCACATCTGAACATTACCAATATACATAAGCCTGAGACTGTTGATATCAGTGGAACTAAGACATGGATTGATGGCAATGATCAGGATGACATAAGACCTGAAAGCATTACGGTCCAGTTGTACAGCAAGGCAGGAAGTGCAGACTGGAATAAGGTGGATGGTAAGACAGCTGTGGCCAGTGAGTCAAACGGCTGGAAGTACACATTTACTGGCCTTCCAAAGTATGAAGCAGGAGTGAAAATTTCTTATAGAGTAGAAGAGGTTAATGTACCTGACGGATATAAGGCATCTGTAGATGAGTCAGGACTCAATATCATCAATACTCACAAGACAGATACAATTTCTGTGACTGGACAGAAGACCTGGGTTGATGAGGATAATCAGGATGGAATCAGACCTGACAGCATCACGGTACAGCTCCAGAAGAAGACAGCTTCCGGCGACTGGGTATCGATGACAGGTAAGACAGCTACAATAAAAGCTGCAGACGGATGGAAGTATAGCTTCACAGATCTTCCAAAGTATGAGGCTGGTAAAGAGATTTCTTACTCAGTAATTGAAACTCCGGTGCCTGATGGATATAAAGAAAGCTATAGTACAGATGGACTTAATATTACTAATACACATAAGACAGAGGTCACATCAATAAGTGGTAAGAAGACATGGGATGACTCGGATAACACAGATGGAATCAGACCTGATGACGTAATATTGCAGCTTGTCAGAAAAGCAGTTTCAGGTGACTGGGTTGCAGTACCGGGCAAAACTGTCAAAGTGACAAAAGCAGGTGGATGGACATATACATTTGACAATCTTCCAAAGTATGAGGATGGTGTTGAGATAGTATATGGAGTAAGCGAGCCTGATGTACCGGATGGATATTCTGTAGGATATGATGCAGATCATAGAAACGTTACAAATACGCATAAGCCTGGACTTACAAGTATAAGTGGTAAGAAGACATGGGATGATGGTGACAACAGAGATGGCAAGAGACCTACTGAGATCACGATCAGACTTCAGAGCAGAATTGGTGATGGTGATTGGTCAGATGTCGATGGCAAGTCACTTAAGGTTACAGCAGCAAATGGCTGGGAATACAGCTTTACAGATCTTCCGGCCAGGGAAAATGGACAGGCTATATCTTACAGAGTTGCAGAGTCTGATGTTGATGGTTATACACCAAGCTATGACGATGCAAAAATGCTCAATATCACTAATACATATAAGCCGGAGACAACATCTCTGAGCGGTGAAAAATTCTGGAATGATAATAATGATCAGGATGGTAAGAGACCATTGAGTATCACAGTTCAGCTTCAGAAGAAGACAGCTTCCGGAAACGTTGTTGCAGTAGCAGGTAAGAGTGCAACAGTGACAGCAGCGGATGGATGGAAGTACAGTTTCACTGATCTGCCTAAGTTCGAAGCAGGTAAGGAGATAACTTACGCGGTTGTAGAGACATCAGTGACTGATGGATATAATGTCACATACGACAAAGTTGATGGTCAGACAATCAATATCACCAACACATATGATACAGAGACGACATCAATAAGTGGTCAGAAGACATGGAATGACAATGATGATCAGGACGGAATAAGACCTGAAAGTATCACGATACAGCTTAGAAGCAGGACAGGATCGGGAGGTTGGTCAGATGTGGCAGGCAAGTCAATGACAGTCACAGCTGCAGATGGATGGAAGTACAGCTTCACGGATCTTCCAAAGTATGAGTCAGGTAAGGAGCTTTCATACTCGGTAATTGAGACGTCAGTGCCTGATGGATATGATGTAAGCTACAGTGCGGATGGACTGAACATCACTAATACTCATAGGACGGAAACCACATCAATAAGTGGTGAAAAGATATGGGCAGACGATGATGACACTGATGGAATCAGACCAGCGGCAATCACAATTCAGCTTCAGAAGAAGACAGCTTCCGGAAACGTTGTAGCAGTACCAGGTAAGAGTATTACAGTGACGGCTGCAGATGGATGGAAGTACAGTTTTACAGATCTTCCAAAATATGAGGCAGGTAGTGAGATCGTTTATTCAGTAATTGAGACATCAGTGCCTGACGGTTATACAGTAAGTTACAGTGAGGACGGACTGAATATCACCAATACACATACACCTGGTGAGACTGCAATAAGCGGCAGAAAGATCTGGGATGATAATGATAATGAAGATCAGATCAGACCGGCATCAGTCACAATACAGCTCCAGAGCAGGATCGGTACAGGAGAATGGACAGATGTTGCAGGCAAGACAGCAGTTATGAGTGAGGATAACAACTGGACATATAGTTTTGCAGAGCTTCCTCAAAAATCTGCCGGTGTAGATATCCAGTACAGGGTTGTGGAGACAAATGTACCGGATGGATACACAGTAAGCTATGACAGTGCTCATAAGGACATAACAAATACACACGTTCCTGATGTCAAGAATGGCAAGATCAGGTTCAACAAGGTTGGACTCTACAATGAGACATGTTCAAGTAAAGCGGATGCAGTTAATAATCTTAACGGTGTTGAGTTTACACTTTACAAAGCAGCTGATACAGATATGATGACTCCTGTTGCAGTGACAAAGAGTGTAAATGGAGTAGTTACATTTGAGGATGTAGAGTTTGGATCATATCTTGTTAAAGAGACAGCAACTGTTGACAATTATATTGCAAATGACAGTGTATACAGAGTTACAGTAACCAAGGCAAATGTTGATACATATGCAGCTCTTGATGATGCAACTGGCAATACCATCGTCAACGATGTTTCCAGAACAGACATCAAGATCATAAAGGTTGCTGAAGAAGACAATGATATCAAACTTCCAAATTCTGTATACGGACTGTACAAGAAAAACAAGGATGGCAAAGAAGAACTGGTAGCCAAGGCAACCACAGACAAAGATGGTGTTTTGAAGTTTGTGGGCGTTCTTGTTGGAACGGAGTACACTATCAGAGAGGTTGAAGCTCCTGATGGAAGTTATGTGTCTGAGGATCCTATATCGATCAAATTTAAGAAAGATATAAATGGTGATATCATCATAGAATCATTTGATGGAGGATTTAATTCAGATTCAGGTAAGGTTACTGCAAAGGTTGATGAGGATGGCAACATTACATGGTTTGAGCCATCAGTCAGATACAGTTTTGATAAGGTTGATGAGAATGGTAAGGCTGTAAAGGGTGCTAGTCTCAGGATCGAGGATGAAGATGGTAACATTGTGGACGAATGGGTAAGTGATGGCAAGTCACATAGTGTTGAAAGAGTTCTTGTCATTGGTAATACATACAAACTCATAGAAGTTGAGGCTCCAGATGGATATGAATTAGCAGATGATATTGAATTTACAGTATCGGATGAAAAGGTAGCCGCCGGAGAGGATGTAGTGGTAAATATCAAGATGGTAGATGAAAAGACACCGGATGATACAACCGAAACTACAGAGACAACCGAAACTACAGAGACAACTGAAACCACAGAGACAACTGAAACCACAGAGACAACAGAAACAACCGAGATCACAACCACAGAAACTGTGACCGAGACTACAACAACCACAGAGGATACACATAAGCCGAACACAGGTGATCAGATGCCTGTCATTCCGGCAGCAATTCTTCTCCTGTCGAGTCTTGCAGGATGTGGTGTTATCGTTGTAACAAAGAAACGAAGAGACAAAGAGAATACAAAATAGTCAGGAATCAATTCCATGACTTTCCACCCATGGCGTAAAGCTGTGGGTGGATTTTTTTTATTCTCAAACATAAAACGGATAGTTCATACATAATCTATATATAGGAAATATGGACACAGCTATACATTATTAACTGTAACAATATTATGTCAACAACAAACGTGTAGGAGGTTGTATGGAAGAATATCAGGTGTATCAGGATATTAACACCAGAACAAATGGAGAGATATACATAGGAGTGGTTGGTCCGGTGAGAACCGGAAAATCAACATTTATCAAAACATTTATGAATAAAATGGTTATTCCAAATATAACAGGGGAGAATAACAAACAACTGGCACTTGATGAACTGCCCCAGTCTGCGGCGGGCAAAACTATTATGACAACGGAACCCAAATTTATACCTAAGGATGCTGTCTCAATAAATATCAATTCCGTAGACATGAAGGTTAAAATGATCGACTGTGTGGGATATGTTGTTGCTGACGCTGAGGGACAGATGGAGGATGGCAAGGAACGAATGGTGAGAACACCCTGGTTCGACTATGACATTCCATTTTCAAAAGCTGCAGAGCTTGGAACGAATAAGGTTATCAATAATCATTCTACAGTGGGAATTGTGGTTACTACCGATGGCAGTATCGGGGATATTCCGAGAGAGAGTTACATAGAGGCGGAAGAAAAAACAGTTAATGAATTGAAATCAATAGGAAAGCCATTTGTCATATTATTAAATACTGTAAAACCGTCAAATGGACAGACGGCCACACTTGTTCAGGAAATGAGTGATACATATGGAGCCTGTGTTATACCGGTTAACGTGGAACAGCTTAGAGATTCTGATATCACGTACATATTTACAGAACTACTCATGAGTTTCCCTGTAACTACCATGAAATTTGAGATACCAAAGTGGCTGGAAGTTATGGATGATGACAGTGAACTCAAGAACAGTATTATATGTGATGCATCGCAGATCATGACCGTGGTAGACAGCCTGAGGGATGTAGACAATCTGACATTTCCTGACAATTCTTATGTAAAACAGTATAAATGTTCACAAATGGATATGGCAAATGGAAGTGTGGATATTTCCGTTGATATATACAGTGAGTATTATTATCAGATGTTATCAGATATGATGGATGCTGAAATAAACAATGAATACGATTTTATAACAGAACTTAAGACACTGGCTGGCAATAAGAAGCATTGCAGCAGCGTTATGACAGCACTTGATCAGGTCGGTGCGAATGGATATGGTCTTGTTATGCCAGATAAGGAAGAAATATTCCTGGGAACACCAGAAGTAATCAAGACAGGCGGCAAGTATGGTGTAAAAATATCAGCAAACGCCCCGTCAATACATATGATAAAGGCGGATATATCAACAGAGATAATGCCACTTGTGGGAAGCAAGGAGCAGGCAGATGATCTTGTTACGTACATATCAGACAACAGTGAAGGTGATAACATGTGGGGAGTAAACATATTTGGCAAGACGATTGAACAGCTTGTTGACGATGGCTTGAACAACAAGGTGAATAAGATAAATGCTGAGAGCCAGCAGAAACTTCAGAATACAATGGAAAAGATTGTAAATGACGGAAACGGCGGAATGGTGTGCATAATAATATAAGATTGCATATTGATAGAATGCTATGTTAAAATGTCTAAGGTGTCTGGGATACCTTAGACATTTTTATATTATAATCAACTAAGGATGGGGACGCAGATATGTCTGCTATAGATGTAAAGCTGAATGTATTTGAAGGTCCATTGGATCTGCTTTTGCATTTGATTGAGAAAAACAAAGTTAATATATATGATATTCCTATTGTGACGATCACGGAGCAGTATCTTGAATATGTGAACAATATGCAGGAGGAGGATCTTGACATTATGAGTGAGTTCCTTGTGATGGCAGCTACACTGATCAAGATCAAATCCAAGATGCTTCTTCCAAAGGATGAGGAAATGGAGGAGGATGAGGAGGATCCTAGAGAGGAGCTTGTGAGAAGACTTCTTGAGTACAAGATGTACAAGTATGCAGCAAGTGAACTCAAGGATATGGAGCTTGAGGGAAACAAGGCATTTTTCAAAAAAGCTTCAATTCCTGCAGAAGTCAAAAATGTAAAGCAGGAAGTTGATCCGTACGAACTGATCTCCAAGGCTGATATCAATCTTGAAAAGCTCAATGAAATCTTCAAATCTGTTATGCGTAAACAGGTTGACAAGGTGGATCCGATCAGAAGTAAGTTCAAAGAGATTGAGAGGGAGGAGATATCCCTCGAAGAGAAAATGGCCGAGGTGAGAGAACAGGTGAGAGGCCTGGAGGGCATAAATTTCAGGACACTTCTGGAGATGCAGGCATCCAAGATGAATGTCATAGTGACATTCCTTGCTATATTAGAGCTTATGAAGACAGGTGCAATTACAATCAGACAGGAAGAAATATTTGGAGAGATCATTATAGACTCTCTTGACACTATATAGATAGAATGAGGTTGGGATGAATAACATGTATATTCAAGAGAATGATATGGAAAATGACAATATAGATGAAAGTGAGAAGATCAGGAATACTGAATATTCAGAGGATGACCAGACAGATAGCGATCAGACTGACGACGATCAAGACACAGATGCACCTCAGTATAAGGAATACAGTGATGAATATCTTACATCGGCTCTGGAAGCAATCCTGTTTTCTGTGGGTGAATCTGTATCGGTTGACAGGCTTGCTTCAGCTTTGGAGATGGAGAAGAAGGTACTCGTAAAACAGCTTGAGAACATAATATATAATTATAACAACAGTGACCGTGGTATCAGGATAGTTGAACTTGACGGTTCACTTCAGTTGTGCACCAGGAATGAATACTATGGAATTCTTGCCAAGATAGTAAATACTCCAAAGAAACTCAGCCTTACTGATGTTGTTTTGGAGACGTTGTCAATTATTGCATACAAGCAGCCTATCACAAGACCTGAAATAGAGGCGATCAGAGGTGTGTCGTGTGTGCATGCGATCAATAAACTTATAGAATATAACCTTGTTCAGGAAGTTGGAAGGATGGATGCCCCTGGACGTCCGATCATGTTCGGAACTACTGAGGAATTCCTCAGATGCTTTGGAGTATCTTCAACCAGTGACCTTCCGCTTATCAGCCCTGATAAGATAGAAGACTTTAAGAAGGAAGCTTTGGAGGAAGCAGACTTTACACTCAGTGTAGATACATCTGAGGACTAAATAACACTGCTTATTTTCTGTTGAGATATAGTATTTTTCATATATAGTATATTTTTTGGGGGAAAGGTACATAAAATTTATAATTTCACACAAAAAGCATTAAAAAGATACAGTTTTGTATCTTTTTTGTTTTACTGACCGAAAAAGGTACAAATTTTATCCAAGAATATAAAATTTGCAGCAAAAGGCAAAGAGAGCTTATAATTGAATTTGAAATAACGAGAAACTTCTTTTAATTAAATATTCATATATGTAATTATACAACATGATCTATAATATAATATTCTGATTACATTTCCAGGAACATATATGAGTATACTTACACGTCAAATGTTCAAAAAAAATATATCTATATGGATAATTGCCTCTCTGACAATATGTTGTTTTATAATTTGTTTCTTAAGAAGCAGATGTACAGAACAGACAGTATCGGTATCAGATATTCCGAGAAAACATATATCGGAAGCTTCTGCACAATCTCATAAAGACAACGGATCCCAAGAAACTCTTCAGTTATATGCGGGGAGTGCCGTGCTTATAGATGGAGAGACCGGTGATGTTCTGTATGCAAAAAATGCAGACGAACACAGGCCAAATGCCAGCACCACCAAGATACTTACCTGTATCCTGGCTCTGGAGTGCGGACATATGGAAGATACGGTGACCGCATCTTCATATGCATCCAAGATGCCTGAGGTCAGGCTGGGAGTTCGGGAGGGCGAGAAATACACACTTGAGGATATGCTGTATGCCATGATGTTGGAGAGCTACAATGATGCTGCGGTGGTCATTGCGGAACACATAGGCGGATCAGTAGAAGAATTTGCTGATATGATGAACGACAAGGCAAGGGAGATCGGATGCCATCAGACATATTTTATCACGCCAAATGGATTGGATGCAGAAGATGTTGATGGCGTACATGGCACAACCGCAAGTGATCTTGCAAGAATTATGAGATATTGCGTGCTGGTTTCACCATGCAGGGAAGAATTCCTTCGTATTACCAGATCAAATTCATATACATTTACGGATGTTTCAGAAAATCGTACATTCTCATGTGTCAATCACAATACATTTCTCAATATGTCGGAAGCAGCACTTTCAGGTAAAACAGGATTTACCTGTGATGCGGGATACTGCTATGTGGGGGCAGCAAAAATAGACGATCATACATATATGTGGACACTGCTTGGCTGTGGCTGGCCCGGCAACAAAACATACAAATGGAAGGATTCGAGAAGTCTTCTGTCATATGCAGAAGAGCACACAGCCTATGAGCAGTTAACCATGCCGGATTCCCCGGATATGGAGATTACATATTCATCAAAATCAGCACAATCAGAAAAAATACATACAGTCTGCAAAGCACAGATACAGTCTGCAATTACAGATAACAGGCAGGAAAACATATCATACAGATATCATGTGCTGCCTGAGATAAAAGCGCCTGTGTATAAGGGAGAGACCGTAGGATATCTTGAAGTATACAGAGATGGTGTACTTATAGATATTGAGAATGTGAATATTGAAGAAACCATAAGAGATACAGGTCTTATAGATGAAATAAAACATATCATTGAACTGGCAGCGATGTAACATTTGCAGCAAATCATCATATATTAAATTATCAATGATAAGGATGGTGCATTTAAGGTATGGATATGGATTGTGTATACTATGTGGTCGGCGGTGACAGAAGAAGCTGCTACATGTCATTGGCACTGGCGGAGAATGGAAGCAATGTGTTTCATTTTGATCCATATGATGCCGATATGCTGAGACATTCATCGGTCACCATTATATCAGGTGCCTCGGGAATAGGATTTCGCCGGTTGATAGAAGGGGAATGTGCTTTCCCGGCTTCTTCAGGGCTGAAAGTTATGATACTCCCGGTTCCGGTGACCAGAGACGGTGAATTTATAAATGGCAGAACGTTGCTCACTGTTACCAGCATTATAGAATGCAGTTGTGAATTTGACATGGTATTCGGTGGCGGCATTGCAAAATATATGCCTGATCCTGCAGAGAAAAATCCTTATATATTTGATTTCCTGGCTGATGCAGAAGTTGCATCCAGAAATGCAGTGGCAACAGCCGAAGGAGCCGTTTGTGATGCGGAGGAAGTGTCTGATATCAATATAGATGGAAGCGTATGCCTTATAACAGGATTTGGCAAGTGTGCAAAAGTTTTGGCAAAAAGGCTTTCTGCATGGGGCGCAGATGTCATAATTATGGCAAGACGTCCTAAGCAGAGAAACGATGCCGCACTATGTGGGTATAAGGTGATGTCATTTGAGGATATTCCTATATACAGGGAAATTTTGTCAGATGTGGATTTCTGTTTTAACACTGTTCCGGCACAGGTGGTATGTGAAGATATCTTGTCACTTTTTAATAGAGATGCAGTAGTCATAGATATAGCATCCATGCCGGGCGGAGTGGACCTGGAATACTGTAAAGAACACGGGATTCCGTATAAACACAGCCTGGGAATCCCGGGTAAGCTGTCTCCAAAGACCTCGGGGATGATTCTTGCCGATGCAGTGATAGAGGCAGTGTCAGCTCACCGCTGAAATGGATTTGTATGAACTGACGCTTAATAAATAGGAGTGTATATAACATGGATTTATCAAAGTGCAATGTAGGTATGGCAATAACCGGTTCGTTTTGTACTTTTGATAAGGTTAAGATAGAAATAAAGAAAATGGTTGAGATGGGAATAAATGTATACCCTATATTCTCATCTCACTCAGCGAAGTACGACACAAGATTTGGGGAGGCTGATGCATTTGTAAGGGATGTTGAGGCAATTGCAGGAAGAAAAGGAATATACACCATACAGCAGGCCGAACCAATTGGTCCCAAGGGTTATCTGGATGCACTGGTCATCGCTCCGTGTACGGGCAACACTATAGCCAAGCTGACAAATGGCATTACTGACACCGCGGTGCTCATGGCGGCAAAGGCACATCTCAGGAATAACAAACCTCTTATCATATCCGTGTCAACAAATGATGCCATGGGTATGAATTTCAAGAACATCGGTCAGCTCATGAATATGAAACACATATATTTTGTTCCATTTGAACAGGACGATTGTGTGAAGAAGCCCAATTCGCTTATCAGCAGGTTAGATCTGATCCCGGATACCATAGAGGAGGCGCTTAAGGGCCGACAGATACAGCCGGTTCTCATAAAATAGTTTTATTACACCCGATAGGGTATAATATCGTCAGTATTAATGATTATTATACCTTATCGGGTGTACTGTGCCGTAAAATATTTTTGAACACTCCAACAGAATCGATCGTTTGCAGAACGAGAACTATCCTTTTTTTACAGACACAAGCTGCTTATTCCTGTAGGGTGGCTTTATCGCATCATACGCCTGACATACGACAAGGACAGGCGCAGACGCGCTATCATAGAGGCCATGGTTATAAAACATAAATGATGATATTTAAATATCCAGTATAATATTATATTTTCTGAGCCAATAATCTATCTGCAGGAGATAAGCCATCATCTGAGGCCCGGCCATGAGCTGGCCAAACCATGGTTTGCCGTAATCTTTAGGGGCGGTTATGAATCCTTTCACATACTCTGTATCGATCAGTGGAAGAAGTGGACTGCCCGGATCATCCAGTACATGCTCAAGCCTGACTGCAAGCTCCTGTTCATAGTGCGGGTCGTATGACTTGGGATATGGGCTCTTTTTTCTGTACATGATCTCATGTGGCACATATTCCTTCATTGCTTCCCTTAGAAGCTTTTTTTCACAGCCCTCGGAATATTTGTATTCCCATGGCACGTTAAATACATATTCAAGTATTCTCGGATCGGCAAATGGAACTCTGGCTTCCAGGCCACTAGCCATGCTGGTTCTGTCCATTCTGTCAAGCAGGGTCTGCATGAACATTCTGATGTTGATATATGATATCTGCCGGCGCCTTTTTTCAGTGTCAGTTTCGCCGGGCAGAAGATTGATCTCGGACAGTAGAGAATTGTACAGTGAAGACACATACCTCGGTATATCCAGAGTATCTTTCAGATCCGGAGACAGTACGGAGAGTCTTGGCGACAGATCCTTCATCCATGGAAATGTATCTGCGGACAGCAGTTCATCCCTGTAAAACCAAGGATAGCCTCCGAATATCTCATCGGCACATTCCCCTGTGAGTACAACCTTATATTCCTTCGCTACCAATGAACAGAAATACAGAAGTGATGAATCCACATCAGCCATGGTAGGCATATCCCTTGAATCTACGGAAGCATACAGATAGTCAGCAAGATCACTGTAATTGCAGGTGAGATATGTGTGGTCTGAATCTATGTGAGATACCATCATATCTACATATGGCCGATCCTGCTCCGGCTGGAATGCATTTGACTTGAAATATATGGAGTTGTCCTTGAAGTCAAACGAGAATGTGTGAAGCTGTTTTCCCTGTTTCTTAAGCTTTGCCGCACATACACTGCTGACGATGGACGAGTCTATTCCGCCTGAGAGAAATGTACACACAGGCACATCAGATACAATCTGTCTCTCTATGCTGTCCTTAACAAGATATCGAACTTTTTCCACTGTGTCCTCGTAGCTGTCCGTGTGAGGTGTGCTTATGATGCGGTAGTATGTGAAATCAGTCATTCCGTATCGTGATAATTTCATGAAATGTCCCGGCTTTACTTCAGCTATATTCTGAAAAACACCACAGCCTGGTGTCTTGGATGGTCCGATCCCAAACACCTCGCATAGTCCCCTTGCATCTATGACAGGTCTTATTCCCGGATAGCAGAGCAGACCCTTGATCTCTGAGGCAAACACTGTGGTTCCGTCATCAGTTACTGAGTAATATAGTGGCTTTATTCCGAAGTGATCCCTGTACAGATATATTGTCTGG
>JAQYAS010000150.1 GCA_029338615.1 Clostridiales bacterium | reverse complement strand
ATTCCTAGAATTGGCGCAAGAACATTATCCTGAAGCACTGAAACGTCCAGTCTTCCAACCACATCATCAGGTACAACTCCAGTCTTCGCATCCAATCTATACCACGCCCCATCAATGTACATACCAACCTGCCCCTTCACTGAAGGATCCACAGGAGTATCACTCTGAACTATGTCATAAACCTCAGATACTCTGTCCATGAATTCATCTCTGTCAAGTCCGTTAAGATCCCTGACAACTCTGTTGTATGGCATGATCATAAGCTGATCATGAGGGAACAACACTGAAAGGAAATAATTAAATTCCTCATCACCTGTATATCCCGGATTCTGCTCTCTCATGTGTATTCCCGCCTTCACCGCAGATGCTGCTCTGTGGTGTCCATCAGCAATATAGATATCCTGTATACCATCGAATGCATATCTGATAGTATCTATATCACTTTGATCTTCTATGATCCATACATTGTGTGTGATTCCATCAGGTGATGTAAAACCATAAAGTTTCTCCCCTGATTTCACCCTGTCTATAATCTCATTTACCCGGTCTATGGATCTGTACGCAAGAAAAATAGGTCCTGTCTGTGCTCCGCATGCTTCCACATGCTTTATTCTGTCTATTTCTTTATCTTCTCTTGTATTCTCATGCTTCTTGATAACACCATTAATATAATCATCTATAGAAGCACACGCCACAAGCCCTGTCTGATGTCTGCCATTCATGATAAGCTCATAAATATAATAGACTGGTCTGCGCTCCATGATATATGTTCCATCATCTATCATGTCCTGAAGCAGCTGACCAGCCTTATCATATACACATGGAGCATATGTATCTACATCTGGCCCAAAGGATGTCTCAGCTCTGTCCACTTTCAAAAATGATAATGGTTCGCGCTTGACCTCTATCTCTGCTTCCTGACGGTTATACACATCGTATGGCAAGGCAGCAACTCTGCCTGCAACATCTGGTCTCGGTCTATAGGCTCTAAAACTTCTGATTGTTGCCATATTCTCTACTCCTGTCATAAATATTTTATTGTATGTGCCAATTAACCTCTTACAGCCTTGACAACCTTCTTGATGGAATCTTCAAATTCCTCATCTGATGAATTCTCGAATATGAAGAGATCCTTGATGTTGGTTGGTGGATTGAAGTTCTGGCTGTTGATGTACTCATCCCAGTGCTCAAGCTTCCAGGTATCTCTGTCTGAAGCTCTCTTGATCATTCTCTCATGACATACATCTTTTCTTGTATTGACCCAAATTACAAAAAGCTCTGCATCCTTCTCTGCAAGCTTAGCACGGAGATTTGCAAGATACTCATCGTCTCTGATCTCCTCTGTAAAAGGTGCATTGATGAGAACTGTATCGTTGTAATCCAGTGCCTCAAACGCAAGATCAAGAACACAATAATACTCGTAATCTCTGATCTCCTTCTGGAAGAAATCTGATGAACGGTTATACTCCTGTCCAGCAACTACAAATATCTGCTTGGAAAGCACAATAAGTGTATCCTTATCAAGATATACACAATTGTGAAGTGCCTTTGCAACCTGCTTTGAAATAAATGTCTTGCCACATGCTGGTGGTGATGTAACTAAAATAAGTTTCTTCATATCTATAAATGCCTCCATGTAAATGAAATCAATTTTTCTAATAGTTTATCACAATTACTTTTTGCTTACAACATTTTTTAATATTAAAAGATAATAAAGAACGTAATCCGACATGAACAAAACAAAAAGCATCTACTATCATGATGTACTGAAAATTGTACATATTACGATAGTAGATGCTGTATGCATTCTATATATCAATATACAACTACTTCTTTGTTATATATCCCTTAGCCTTCAGAAGCTCTGCACAGAGAACAGCACCACCTGCAGCACCTCTTACAGTGTTGTGTGAAAGACCAACGAACTTCCAGTCATATACTGAATCCTCACGGAGACGTCCAACGCTGATACCCATACCATTCTCGAAGTCAACATCCAGAGCAACCTGTGGTCTGTTGTCCTCCTCGAGGTACTGGATAAACTGCTTTGGTGCACTTGGAAGTCCAAGCTCCTGAGGTGCGCCCTTGAAGCTCGTCATAGCCTCGATGAGCTGCTCCTTTGTTGGGTTCTTTCTGAACTTTACAAATACTGTTGCTGTATGTCCGTTGAGAACTGGAACTCTGATACACTGGCTTGTGATCGTGATTCCCTCTGCAGGAACGATCACACCGTTCTCCTTGTCTACCTTACCCCAGATTCTGAGT
>JAQYAS010000149.1 GCA_029338615.1 Clostridiales bacterium | reverse complement strand
CTCTGACCAGAGTATTCGATGTCACTTACGATTATTTGATAGAAGGAAAAGAATCTCCCACGGACAACAATGAGGACAAAGCATAAAAACAGCCGATTTCAGTATTATACATACAGGAATCGGCTGTTTCTATCATATTGCGCTCTTTAATTTCCGAAGCAGAACACATACAAAAAATAATACAGACACCGCAGCAAAAATCGCACCGACAAAACCTATATACGAGATAGCCCCTTTGTCACATACTATACCGCCAATCCAGCTTCCTCCTCCTATTCCAAGATTGAAAAGTCCTGAATATATGGCAGTGGCAACAGCTGAGCCCTTCTCATCAACACTCCTGATAACTTCTGACTGTGTAGTTACATTGAATGCCATGGCCGTTATACCCCAGAATGCGCATAATATAACCATGGTAGCCAGACTTTTTGATGCTGGAAGCAGAAGCAGCAGCCATACAAGAAGCGTAGCCATAACTGTACCTATGAATGCAAATCTATGTCTGTCATACAGCTTTGAGAACAGATAACTTCCAAGAAGTCCCATTGCACCAAATATCAGGAGCACTATAGTGATTACATTGTTCTGAAGCTTTGCAACCTGCTGCATGAATGGTTCTATATAACTATATACCGTATAGTAACCTAGTACAAACAGAATGGTCTGCACATACAGGCAGACAAGAACCGGATTCTTCAAAAGTACCGGGAGATCCTTTACATGGAACTGCTCTCCGCTCGCTATCTTCGGGAAAACAAACGCCATATATACGAGCACTGCAAACGCTATGATTCCGACAATGAGAAACGTAACTCTCCATCCCATATACTGTCCCACAAATCTTCCTAGCGGCAGTCCAGCGATGGTCGCTATGGATGTTCCCGTAACAACCATACTGAGTGCAAATGATCTGTGTTCCTCATTTACCAGTCTTATAGCAACCGGCGATGCTATTGACCAGAATATCGCATGGGTGCAGGCGACACCGATTCGGGACGCCATGAGCACTCCATAGCTCGGTGCAAGCACCGACATAATCTAACATATTCCAAACAATGCGATCGTTCCCATTAACAGTTTTCTGAAATCAATCTTCGACACCAGAAGTATGAGCGGAAGGGACAGCAGCATAACTATCCATGAATATACTGTTATAAGCATTCCCGCCTTCGACTCTGATATACTGAACGAACCCGCTATGTCCGTCAGCAGTCCTATTGGCATAAATTCTGATGTGTTGAATATGAATGCCGAAATGGTCATTACCACAAGCGGAAGCATTTCTTTTCTCGTCATTCTACTCTTCATATTTATTCCTCTTCCTTTTTTGTATTATGTGTTCTTATCTACATCTTATCTACATTTTTGTGGTGATATTATGGGTGACCAGACTTTGTTTTATTCGTTTTCACACGAATAAATTCTTCTATTTCCAATCACCAGCCACATCTTATAGGAAAGAGGGAAAACAGTCAATGCAATTTTGCATGATTATACTGTCCAAATGTTAGATTTTATCAACTCTCCCGACTTTACATATGTTGATCAATCTATGTCCTGCTCCAGTTCTTCCAGTGCCTCAAAGTAATTCTCCATCCACTGAGTCTGCCTGGCTGTTCTCTCGTCAGCCTCATCGGGCGTCTCTATATCCTCCGGCCACTCATCACCCTCAGAAAGTTCCTGAACTGTAAGCCAGTTGTCCGCAGCTTCAAACTGTATGACTCTTCCGTCATCGCTCTCCAGGCTCACCAGCACCATCAGCGGTTCACCCGGAAGTCTCTCCTCACAGCCAAAATCTGCCTCATCTATTCTCTTTATCGTCCACATATAATCACCTCATTCTTTTTTACGCCCAGAAAATTCTTCAATTCTTCCTGCCTCATAAATGATTTTGTCCACAGCGCCACGACAAAAAAACGATCCCAGTTCGAAATACACAATTCAAATTGGGATCATTTATTTTTATATATGAAAATTACATGCTCTTAGTACAGCTTCGCACCAGCAGGAATATGGTTATCAACCATAAGAAGATGAAGTTCTTCATCCTCTGAATCTTTAAGATTATTTACTGCTGAAAGTAACATACCACAGGATTCAATTCCCATCATCTTTCTTGGTGGAAGGTTTGTTATTGCTATAAGAGTCTTGCCAACTAACTCCTCCGGCTCATAGAATGCATGGATTCCTGAGAGGATAGTTCTGTCTGTTCCAGTGCCGTCATCCAACGTGAACTGAAGAAGCTTCTTGCTCTTTGGCACTGCCGCACACGCCTTAACCTTTACTGCTCTAAAGTCTGATCTTGAGAATGTCTCGAAATCAACCTCATCAGCAAAAAGTGGCTCTATATCAACCTTTGAGAAATCAATCTTCTCGTTCGATGTGAAAAATCCGTTGTTATCACCGGCTGTCTCAGCTAATGAATCCGAATCTGAACCGCCCTCACTCTTCATTGTCGGGAAGAGCAAAACATCCCTTATCGCCTGTGAATCTGTAAGGAGCATAACCAGTCTGTCTATACCATAACCGATACCGCCTGTTGGTGGCATACCGATCTCAAGTGCATTGAGGAAATCCTCATCAGTGTGCTCAGCCTCATCGTCTCCGGCGGCTGCATTTGCATCCTGAGCGGCAAATCTCTCACGCTGATCTATAGGGTCATTAAGCTCTGAGTAAGCATTACACATCTCCCATGTGTTGATAAAGAGCTCGAAACGCTCAACTTTTGTAGGGTCTGAAGGCTTCTTCTTTGTAAGTGGTGAAATCTCTATTGGATGATCCATGATAAATGTAGGCTGGATCAGGTTCTCTTCACAGAACTCCTCAAAGAACAGGTTCACGATGTCTCCCTTCTTGTGACGCTCCTCGTACTCTACATGATGCTCGTCAGCAATCTTCTTCGCCTCAGCATCATCAGCAACCTGGTCAAAATCAACACCTGTATATTTCTTGATAGCATCCACCATAGTGAGACGCTCGAATGGCTTACCAAAGTCAATCTCAATTCCGTTGTATGAGATCCTAGTGCTTCCACAGACCTTCTCAGCAAGGTAACGGAACATGGACTCTGTGAGTTCCATCATACCATAGTAATCTGTGTATGCCTGATACAGCTCCATCAATGTAAACTCAGGATTATGACGTGTGTCAACACCCTCGTTACGGAATACTCGTCCAATCTCATATACTCTCTCAAGGCCACCAACGATAAGTCTCTTCAGATAAAGCTCCAGTGATATACGAAGCTTTACATCCTCGTTGAGTGCATTGTAATGTGTCTCAAATGGTCTGGCTGCGGCGCCACCGGCATTGCTGACCAGCATAGGTGTCTCAACCTCCATGAAATCACGTCCTGCCAGGAAGTTACGGATCTCCTTTAATATCTGTGATCTCTTGATAAATACTTCCTTGCTGTCCTGATTCATGATGAGATCCACATATCTCTGGCGATATCTCATATCAGTATCTGTAAGTCCGTGAAACTTCTCAGGGAGAATCTGGAGTGACTTGGAGAGAAGTGTGATCTCCTCTGCATGAATAGATATCTCTCCTGTCTTTGTTCTGAAAGCATATCCCTTCACTCCATATATATCACCTATATCTGACTTCTTAAAGTCAGCATATGACTCCTCGCCAATCTGATCTCTGGCAACATATACCTGAATATTGCCCTTGAGATCCTGAATGTTGCAGAACGAAGCCTTACCCATGACACGCTTGAACATCATACGTCCTGCAATGCTCACGTTGATAGGTGAAGCGTCCATGATGGCTCTTCTCTCATTGTAATCGTTGTTTAAGACTTCCCTCTTCTCAGCCTCATCAAGGCCATCAACTGAAGGTGTCGGTCTTCCAGCCAGAAGCTCTGCCTCATGTGCTGTGTACATCTCCTTCACATCTGTGCTGTGCTGCTGCACATCATACTTTGTTATGACAAATGGGTCCTTGCCTGCTGCCTGAAGGTCTGCCAGCTTCTCACGGCGCACCATCTGCAACTTGTTAAGATCCTGATCTTTTCCCTTGTTATTCTGCTCTGCCATCTTCTCTTACAGCTCCTGTCTCTTAATATCAAGTACTCTGTACTTAAACTCTCCGTCTGGTGCCTCCACCATGACTTCCTCGCCAACCTTTGCACCCTTAAGTGCCATTCCAACCGGTGACTCATCAGAAATTCTGTTATTCATGATATCAGCCTGAGATGAACCCACTATATCATACTCAACTTCCTCATCAAACTCATAATCATATACTTTAACTTTACAACCAATACCTACAACTCCTGTATCGACTTCGTCCTCGTCAACTACCTCAATATTCTTAAGCATGGCCTCAAGCTGTTCGATCCTTGCCTCGATGTCTCTCTGCTCATCCTTGGCTGCATCGTACTCTGCATTCTCTGACAGATCTCCCTGCTCTCTAGCCTCTTTGATCTTGGCTGCAATCTCTCTACGTTTGTTAACCTTCAAATCCTGAAGTTCTTCCTCAATCTTCTTGAGACCTGTATAGGTAACTACATTCTTCTTCTCTGCCATTGCCACACATACCTCCTAAAATATCTTATATTAATTGGCTCCACAGATCCGCATTTCGCATACTATGGTATAAAAAAATGCGGAAGATGGGACTTGAACCCACACGGTATTGCTACCACAGGCACCTGAAGCCTGCGCGTCTGCCAATTCCGCCACTTCCGCATGTTCACAACGAACGTTAATATAATAATCTGTTTGTTTCTTGATGTCAACTGTTTTTTTTATTTCTGTTTTTCAGGTTAAAAAAGCCGTGCACAGGACTGTTCCCATACACGGCTTTCATCATTGATTTTCAAAGAATGTCTGATACTGTCCGATCATTCTGTTTTCTATTTTGTTATCTTTACACCAACCGGCTTTGATGCAGCAGACTGTGATTCACGTCCGCCATCATTTACTGCCTTTACAATAAGCTTGTAATAATATGTCTTTCCCTTTGCAAGCTTCTTGTCTGTGTATGAACGGCCTGTTGATTTCACAGCAGCTACTCTTGTATACTTGCCATTCTTGCTTGTTGATCGGTATACGAGATAATACTTTGCATTTGCTATCTCGCTCCACTTGATGTCCACACTCTTTGATGCACTGTTCTTGGCACTTGAAATCTTCGGTGTGGAGAGCTTATGCACATATGCCTTTGACGCTATTGTTGAGTTCTCCCATGCAGATGGGCTGTAAACAAATTCAAATGATGAGTATGGGCATATCACATATGTGTATTCTGTGGATGTGGTAATATTTTTATCAACGAAGTTTGTTGTTTTGACGTCTCCTATCCACTGTGGTCCTGCGAACGGAGATGTTCTGTATACAGAATATCTTGAAGCACCAGGCACCGCTGACCAAGTGATCTTTGCCTCTTTGCCAGACTTCCTTACCGCCTTGACATTCTTGGCATATGGAAGCCTGTCTATATAATTTTTATAAATAGTGCTAGGTGTTCCAATATTCCTGCCCTTATAAGGAGCCACATTAACATTTGAATATTTCATGCCCTTGCTTGATGTTGCTGTGTTTGTAAATACGTATGTCGTAGTATTTGCAGAGCTTATCTTTTTGACCTGCTCTGTCTTACCTGTGTATCTGTTGTAGGCCGTTACTATATACCCTGATGCCCCATAGTTCTTGCTCCACTTAAGTCTGGTTGAGATTTTGAGAGTTTTCTTGTCCTTACTTATAGATGTTGACTTAGACACAGCTTCAAGATTTCTGAGCGAATCATTATATGCCAGCCGTATACTTTCATAATTACTCGTATTCTCATATACAACCCTGCCTGCAGACTTCTTCTGAGCTTTAATCACAAATGAATAATTATCTCCTGCAACAAGGCCCCTGATCACATATGATGTTCCCTTTGTAATGCCTGCCTTCCTGTAACAGTCTCCTGAGATATCACTGTCCTTATACCATACTTCATATGCATTTGCGCCAGATACCTTGTCCCAGGAAGCCCTAACGGCAGTTGCTGAAGCCTGATTCAGCTCCACGGAAATATCATCCATGTTGATTACCACACCCTTGGCACCAGTCTTCACTCCAACTATTGTTTTGCCCGTGGATTTGTCATAATACTTTGGAACCACTTTATAATAATATGTTTTTCCGCTCTTTACAGTCTTATCAGTATACGTAGGAGTATATATTGTTTTTATTTTCTTATAACCGCTGCTCTTCTTTGTGGATCTGTATATGTCAAACTGATTCGCCACACCATAGTCATTCATGGTCACATCCACTGCAGAGCCATTCTTCTCTACATCAAAACTTACTTCCGGCTTACCACTTACAGCCTTCACAACACCGGATGTTGCCAGCACCTTTGATGTCTTGATATATGAGTCTGTTACAGTGACCAGCTTGATCTTATAATAATATGTCTTACCACTTACCGCTTTGTCATCCGACACACTAACTGAACTGCCGCCCCAGGTATATCCACTATTGACCTTAACAAATCCACTCCTGGAGTTTGTCGATCTGTATATCTCATATCCATACTTACGTGAACAGTCTGACTCCAGTTCGCACCGCACACTTATTCCTGTTGCCTGTCTGTAGCCGGTTTCAGTTATATTGGAGTTCGAATATGCAGATAAACTTCCACTCTTCAGCTTTGGAGCCGGCACATTGATCTTGGCCCATTTCCTGCTCACTATATCATCATCTGTGCCATATACTACCAGGCTGATCTCATATGATGCGCCTGCAGCAACATCAAAATCAGTATACACATACCATGAACCATCATAGCTATTTCCATATACCGTATCATACACATTCCCGTTCACAAGAACCTCTGTCCTTGAGCCATAACCGGTTGCCGTTATATAAATATCATCGTCATAATCGCCCTGAAGCCCCTCTACATTGAAAGATGTTATTTCCGCCTTGAATGAATCTCCATAATCAGCAGTTGCTGCCGTGCTGTCTGCTGGAGCATTTGTTGTCGCAGCCAGTGCTGTTCCGGCTTCACCAAACACCATGGCTGATGCGAGAGCTATACATAAGGCTTTTTTTGCAAAACTCTTGTTCATATTTATCCCCCTTTATTATCTACTGATCTTTACTCCCTTGACCTTTGATGCAGCCGACTGAACTGCCTGGCCTCCATCGTTCACAGTCTTTGCCACAACCTTGTAATAATACGTCTTGCCCTTTGCAAGCTTCTTATCCGTATACTTCGTGGTCTTTCCTGTGGCACCTACCCTCTTGTATGTACCATTCTTGGAAGTTGATCTGTAAATGATATAGTTCTTGGCATTTGTGATCTCATTCCATGTGATCACTGCACTCCTGGAGGCAGAATTAGATACCTTCTTGATGGCCGGCGTGCCAAGTTTGTGGGTGTATGTACTTCCAATGTTCCAATCACCATTATTCACTCCTGAAAATCCAGATATCGCATACACTGAATATGTATATGCCATATTTGGTGTAATATTTTTATCTACATAATATGTATTCTTTGTCTCTACAATTACCTGTGATGTTCCAAGAGCAGTATTTCTGTTTACTATGTAGCTTGATGCGCCCGGTACAGATGTCCATGTAACCTTTACCGATGAACCGGATTTTCTGGCGGTCTTTACCTTCTTGACATCAGACAATGTCGTTGTTCCCCATATAGAACTATCGCTGCCCTTAGCCTTACCCTTATATGGTGTGATGTACACGGTTCCATACTTGATTCCCTTTGACTTAGTTGCAACATTCCTGAACTTGTATGAGGTGGTCTTTCCTGACTTAATTGTCTTAATCTTTTCTACCTTACCCGTATAATAGTTATATGCAGAAATAATATATCCTGATGCGCCCCAGTCTCTGTACCATGAAAGCTTATAATACATTGTAAGAGTCTTCTTGTCCTTACTCAGTGCTGATGACAGTTTTGAAGAACTTACATCACTCACATATTCCGTATATCCCATGGTCCTGTTTGAGGATCCGGACTCTTCATACTTCACCACAGATCCGGCCTTCTTGACAGTTCTGATCTTCACGCTATAACTGCCATCTGAAGCAAGTCCCTTGAGTGTATACTTATTGGACTTTGTTGAAGCGGCCTTTCTGTAAGCATCTCCTGATATATCAGTCCTCTTGTACCATACCTCATATGATACCCCTGCCTCGTTGGACTTGTACCACTCAACTTTCATGGATGTAGTTGCATTCTGAGTCAGAGTAGGTGAATATGCACTGCTCATAATATACTTTACACCCTGTGGATCTGATGCCACTCCAGTTATGGTCTTCCCAGTCTTGGAGTTATAATATTTTGGGATAACCTTGTAATAATATGTTGTTCCCTTCTTTACACTGTTATCAGTATAATAACTCTGATATACAGTCTTTATCTTCTTATATCCGCCCTTTTTCTTGGTGGATCTGTATACGTCATATATATTGGCATAGTCTGAACTCATGTTTACACTGATTCCTGCCTTGCCATTCGAAACAGAATAGCTGTAAAGAGACACGGACGCTGTTGGCTTACTTATGCTGGCCTTAACCACCCTTGATGTCGACAACACGCGTGCAGTCTTTACATAGTTATCAGTTCCACTTAGGAGCTTTATCTTATAGTAATATGTAGTGCCAGGATTAACATTAGTATCGGTATAACGAATAGTGTATTCATAACTGTCGGTTCCTGTGTATATCTTACTGTAGCTTCCATTTGATTTTGTGGCACGATACACTTCATATGTGAATGCCCCGGATATATACCTTTCCAGATCTGCAGTGACTGTTATTCCACTTGGATACTTGTATCCTGTGGCACTGATACCGGTCTCCACAACTGTGTCAGTGTACCCGTTAAATTTCGAGCTGTCTGTAGTCACACCGCCTATCTCTCTGCTGGTCTTATTGCCGTTCTTATCATATGCAACCACCTTGACTGTGTACTTTACTCCAAACACGCCATTATAAGTATTACTGTATGACCATGAGGCATAATAACTATCAGGATCTGATGAGTACACTGTGTCATATAAGATGTTGTTGATATATATGTCCGCCTTAGCTCCATATCCGCTGGCGTACATATATAAACCATAACTTCCACTGGAATAAACATAGCCGCTGTCTACAGTTGGTGCATATGCCTCCTCTGTATCCTCTCCATCGGCAATCTCTGCTGTCTCATCTTCCTCTACCGTCTCCTCTGATGCAGGTAACACACTTTCATCAACTAGAGGTTCCTCCGTTGATGTTTCTGTAACATATGCCTCTTCTTCGGTTGAGATCTCATCCGTACTTTCCTCAGATTCCTCGTCAGATACCTCATCCAGGATGTCA
>JAQYAS010000148.1 GCA_029338615.1 Clostridiales bacterium | reverse complement strand
AAGGAGATCTACGACGTACAGATGTCTGGCGGCGGAGACTTCGATGAGAAGATGAATTAATTATGAATGAAAGGAGACAGTGTAATGGCTGGGAATTCAGAGAAAAATCCTATGAAAGCACTTGGAAGACTGCTCAGGTATGTACTTAAGGAATACAAGCTGGCTTGCATCACGGTTGTAGTCAGCATCCTCATATCAGCGCTTGCGATACTGAGTATATCAATGTTCATGCAGACACTTATAGATTCATATATTACACCGATGATGAAGCAGAGCTCACCTGATTATGGTCCTCTGGCACACAGGATGATGGGACTTGGACTTATACTGGTGCTTGGAATCATTTGCGCCTATGCATACAACAGGATCATGGTAAATGTGACACAGGGAACCATGAAGAGACTCAGGGTAGAGCTTTTTGAACGTATGGAATCTCTGCCAATTTCGTTCTTTGATACACATGCGCATGGAGATATTATGTCGGTGTACACCAATGATGTTGACACACTCCGTCAGGTCATAAGCCAGAGTATGCCGCAGCTTATCAACTCAAGCATCACATTTATCTCAACACTCATTGCGATGATAGTTCTTGATATACCGCTCACGGTGCTGTCAGTCGTCATGGTGCTTATCATGATAAAGGCGACGTCGAGCTTGGGCGCGAAGTCGGGAAGATACTTCATGAAGCAGCAGCAGGATCTTGGTAAGGTAAATGGCTATATAGAGGAAATGATGAGCGGTCAGAAGGTCGTCAAAGTGTTCTGTCACGAGGAGAAGTCATATGATGATTTCTGCAAGCTGAACAGACAGCTTCAGGATAGTGCATACAAGGCAAATATGATAGCTAACATCACAATGCCGGTGAATGCAAACCTTGGAAATATAAGTTATGTCCTCTGTGCAGTGCTGGGAGCTGTTCTTGCAATAAATGGCTGGACAGGACTTACCATAGGAACTCTGGTAGCATTTCTGACACTCAACAAGAGCTTTACGATGCCGGTAACACAGATAAGCCAGCAGATCAATGCCATAGTCATGGCGGCTGCCGGATCAGACAGAGTATTTACCATGATAGATGAGAAGCCTGAGGAGGACGAGGGCTATGTAGAACTGGTAAATGCAAAGAAAGACGAAAACGGTAATCTCACTGAGACAGAGGAGAGAACCGGCCTATGGGCATGGAGGCATAAGCATGAGACAGGAGAAGTCACATACAGAGAACTCACAGGCGAGGTTGAATTCGAGAATGTGGACTTTGGTTACAATCCTGATAAGATAGTCCTGCATGACATCAACATGTACGCAAAGCCTGGACAGAAGATAGCATTTGTCGGAAGTACAGGTGCGGGCAAGACGACCATAACCAATCTGATAAACAGGTTTTACGATATACAGGATGGTAAGATAAGATACGACAATATCAACATAGGTAAGATCAAGAAGCCTGATCTCAGGCGAAGCCTTGGTATAGTTCTTCAGGATACGCATCTGTTCACGGGAACAGTTATGGACAATATAAGATATGGTAAGCTGGATGCCACGGATGAGGAGTGCATCAAGGCTGCAAAGCTTGCAAATGCTCACGATTTCATAAAGCGACTTCCTGACGGCTACAACACGGTGCTCACTGGGGACGGTTCAAACCTCAGCCAGGGACAGAGACAGCTTCTGGCAATTGCAAGGGCTGCAGTTGCAGACCCACCGGCATTGATCCTGGATGAAGCAACTTCATCCATAGATACTAGAACTGAGGCTATGGTGTCCAAGGGAATGGATGCCCTCATGGATGGCAGAACCTCATTTGTCATAGCCCACAGGCTGTCTACGGTCAAGGACGCAGACTGTATTATGGTCATGGAGCAGGGACGAATCATAGAGAGAGGCACACACGACCAACTCATAGATATGAAGGGGAGATATTATCAGCTTTATACTGGCAAGAAGGCTGTGACGGAATAATTGTACACAAAAAACAGAAAATTGCTTGCAATTGTGAAAACCATGTGATATTATAGGGGCAATTAATGGTAGTCGAAGTTAATCCCAACGAGATGAAAGTTTCGTTGGGATTTTTATTTTCGTAAGGGGGACCCGCCGTCAAGGCGGGAGATTCCTTGCGAAGCACGCATGCGCCCGCGCGGAGCGCCTTTGAATGCGCATGCTCAATATTATTTTTGTAAGGAGGAAATTATTATGCCACAAAACAAATTACAGGAATTCGTATTCACAACAATCATGGCCATGTTCATGGTCTATGGAATGATCTGCTACAATGTAGCATTAAGCACAGGAGGTTTCACCAATCAGACATTTGTCATGGCACTTCATGAGATGCCGATCATGTGGCCGATAGCTATTGTGCTGGAGCTTTTCGTGGTTGGAAAGCTAGCACCAATGCTTGCGTTCAAGATCGTGAGACCGACTGACAGACCACAGGTGATAACCTTCATGATATCATTCTACATCTGCATAATGATGTGTCCAATCATGAGCCTTATAGCAACTGTTTTGTTCAAGGATTCACCAAGTGTTGGTACATTTATCCAGACATGGGGAATGAATCTCCCTGTTGCACTGCTCTGGCAGCTCTGCTATTGCGGCCCACTTGTGAGGTTGATATTCAGGACTATATTTAAGAGACAGCTTGCGGGAGCAGGATGCGCCGAGACATCAAATGAGCCTCAGCCAGAGGTTTAACCAAAAGTGTAGACAAAGCCCGCGTGAGGTGTTACAATCCGTTCAAATTGTAGTTTTTAGGACTGAGGAAGAGTAGTGAGTGATATACATATAACGCTGGGCGATCTGTGTCAACAGCTCTCCATATCGAGGGCAACGGGTAGAAATTGGCTCAGACTTGGGAAAATTGAATCACAGGGCAAGCAGCCTGATGGTGCGGTGTATTTCACCGAGGACTATGTCAGGTCTGTAAATGAATCACTGAGAACGGGGAAACGTCAGTCACTTCGCAGCCGCAGGAATAAGGGATACGTGTCCGGGAAATGTCTGTATGACAGATACGTGTCCGGGGACTGTGTAAGCGCACATGAGGTAAAAAGACTCGCGGATCTACTTGCAGAGCGGGGTGTATGCGTGACAGAGACTGTTATGAGAGCTCTACTGGCTGACTGCGCACTTAAGCTGCTGATAAGCAGTGGGGCTGTAGTATGCGACAAATATAGTGACGCCCAAACCGCAATGGCACAGAAAGAGGCTGGCTCCGGAACAGAGGATTATCCGGTGATAGCTTGCTATGCAGAGAATGAACTTCTCATGGCATATATTGATGGAAGAATTCAGGCTGGTGCCTGGAATGTTCTGATTGACGATATAATCGGGAACCCTGGGAAAACTGCAGATTGGATAAAGGCTAACAGAGAATTCTTTGATATTCACTATGAGTATCAGAATGGAGAGGATGTACCTGGATTGCTTTATATGTCCATAAGGGATATTGGAAGCCGCAAGGCGGCGGGATCATATTACACCCCGACGGATATAGTCAGGAAGATGCTGGATGATGTGTATAGTGACATGGAAAATGGTAATGAGAGAAGGAAGCAGCGGCTTCTGGATCCATGCTGCGGAACAGGCAATTTTCTGATACAGCTGCCGGATGACATAGAGCTTTGCAACATATATGCATGTGATATAGATGAATTCAGCGTACAGCTTGCAAGGTTCAATCTGGCAATGAACAGACTGACAGATAAAGACGTTTTCACTGAGACCGCAGGCATACAGACTATATGTGAGAATGTGGCATGCAATGATTTCCTTATAAAGGAGTTGTTTGTGTCAGAAGACAGCGGTGAATATGAAGAACATAGAGGAAATAAAGAATTTAAAGAACATAGAGAATTTGCAGATCACGGATTCGACATTATAATCGGAAATCCTCCGTGGGGATATGCATTTGGCAGTGATATGCGGAGATACCTGAAAACGGCATACAGGACAGCTCAGGGAAAAGGCATTGAATCATACGATGTGTTCGTAGAGAGAGCTCTTGAATTGCTGGAATACGGAGGTGCGCTTGCATTTGTGCTTCCGGAGGCATTGCTTGACGTGAGAAATCACAGCGCAGTCAGACAGATCATAGCAGAGTCGGCAAATGTGAGACATGTGAATTTTGTTGGTGATGTATTTTCTGGCGTTCAGTGTCCTGCAGTGACTTTGAGACTTGAGAAAAGCCGTGATGCCGGCCACTGCGAGGGGGCAGAGATCGAGAAAAACGGTGAAGCATTTGTCATCAGAGACGACAGGCCACTGGACGCTCATGGATTTGCGCTCAGAATAAATGATGAGGAGTACCGTCTTCTGGCAAAACTAGAAGCTGCGGAGAATTGTGTGTGCCTTAAGGAACGGGCGGATTTTGCCCTGGGTATTGTGACAGGGGACAATAAGAGATATTTGTCAAACGACTGTCTTGATGGAATGGAGCCGGTGGTGACTGGTTCAGATGTGTACAGGTACAGGTATCAGGATTCTGGTAAATACGTGGATCCGGATCTGGCTTTGTACCAGCAGGCGGCACCTGCCAAGCTTTACCGTGCACCGGAGAAACTGATATACAGATTCATCAACCGCCAGTTGGTATTTGCATATGATGACAGGCAGAGACTTACGCTTAACAGCTGCAATGTGGTCATTCCACGTGTGGAAAGGCTGGACATGAAGTATATCATGGCTGTGCTTAACTCCCGGGTGGCACAGTATATGTATGAGAAGCGGTATCATGTGGTAAAGGTGCTGAGGTCTCATATTGAATCAATTCCGATACCGTTGGCAGATGTGAGGTCGCAGCAGGAGATCATCCAAATGGCGGACAACCTTATGACATGTGAGCACAGGGGTGATCTGTATGACGAGATCGATGATGCCGTGCGAAGACTGTATGGTGTGAGCGATGAAGATTATGAGTTCATCAGGCGGACTTTATCTGGAAACAGATATATGTTATAAAGGTAGATGTCCTTACGAAGCACGCATACGCCGCGCGGGACGCCTATAAAAATGCGCATGTTCCATTAATAATAAGAAAGAGGAAGAGATGATGAACAATATACTGTTGATAAATGATATGGCGGGTTATGGAAAGGTTGCACTTTCTGCGATGATCCCTATCATGTCCAATATGAAATTCCAGGTGTACAACCTGCCGACGGCATTGGTGTCCAACACGCTTGATTACGGAAAGTTTGATATTCTGGAGACCACAGGATATATGAAGAACAGTATGAGGGTGTGGGATGAGCTTGGATTTACATTTGACACCATAGCTACGGGATTCCTTGTGTCGGAGGAGCAGACAAAGCTTGTGTCGGAGTATTGCGTACAGAAGAAATCTCAGGGAGCTTTTATATTTGTTGACCCGATCATGGGTGACGATGGTGTGCTTTACAACGGAGTCACAGAGAATACGGTTGGTTATATGAAAAAAATGTGCCAGGTGGCAGATCTCATAGTACCAAATTATACTGAGGCGGTCTTTCTGGCAGGCAAATATACGGACAAGGATGTTCTCACACGTGAAGAGGCGGACGATCTTGCCCACACACTTCATGGATATGGCGCACAGTCGGTTGTTATAACAAGCATCAATATAGAAGGACAGACCAGCACGCTCATGCTGGATGGTGGGGATGATAGAATAAGCGTATTTCCATATACAGAGATACCGGTGAGATTTCCAGGAACAGGTGATATATTCTCTGCGGTTCTTATAGGAAGATACAGAAGCGGACACAGCATGGAAGACAGTGTACAGGCAGCCATGAGGACGGTGGAGGAACTGATAGACCTTAATAAGGATAACGCAGACAAATATAAGGGAATTCCGCTGGAGCAGTATATAGAGGTGATAACAAAATGAGCAGACCACAGATCAGAATAACGCTTATAGACCGCAAAGGGCCTCATGGGTGTCACAGAGGACACAAGATTGGTGATTCCTATGATTTTGATACTGAGAGAGGCAAGCTCTGCCCGATGGCTATGCATGTGGCATTTCCGTATGTGGACATTCTGAGGTATGGCGGCAGCATACCGGGAAATGAGCCGGGAAGTGCAGTGTTCTGCTGCCCTGACGTGGACACGATAAATGTGTTCCGGATAGAGGTCATTTCTCCGGATGGTGAGGCGCGATAGACCATAAGCAGACACTTCTGCAGATATTGTGGCAAAGAGACGGCAAAAGTAGATACTTATCAGAACAAAATCTGCTGTCGATATACTATAATGATTAACAGGTGATATGAAATCACGCAGTGTATACGACAGGAGGTGGCACGTATGTTATCAGACAGAAAAAAACGCAATATACTTGTATGGTTTATTATTGCTGTCATATGTGTCTCCTATCTGGGAACTGAGGGACTCTACAATTCAAAGGTCAGAAACTGTTCGGCCGGTTTGGTTGCAACGCTGGGCGGAAATCGCAGCATAGACAGCGGGAATAACGATATGCTGGTGGTTGCAGACACCAGCTATGGGCTGTCGGTCCAACAGAGAAATCTGACCCCAGGCAGCTCAGAAAAAAAGGCAGAGCCATTTGGGATGCTTGCAATTGCAGTTTTTGCTTTGCTTCTTGGACTCGTATACAGCATGTCAGCATTTGCCGGGGGATATGCCAGTGTGTCCGGCTGCGGAAGATGGATGCTGCTGATATATATACATAAGAAAGATGGCAAGAAACGTCTGGGATGCGCCGATGAAGGGTATCTCAGATGCTGCGGATAAACATTAGAAATAAAATAGAATAATTATGCATCTGAGCCTTCATTGGTGTTTCGATGATCTAAGAGATGATAAGAAGACAGAATTTAAGCGTAGGGCGCTTACCAGTGAAGGAGAGATAATTATGGCAATGGATATTTTAGCTTATACATTCGGAATTATAGCACTTGCAGCAGCGATCAAATGTTTTGTTGATGAGAACTGGGGCGATAAGATGCACAGAGAATCAGAGGATGCACAGGATATGATTCGGGATAAAAAGGCAGCATAGATAAAATTAGATCAATAACACAATAGTGTATTTGTGTAAATAAAGATCCAACGGATATATCAATAGGATATACCCGCTGGGTCTTTTCATTTTGTTTAGCGATTTGAAACTATCGTCATAACGGACACATACACATCCCAGCCTATGAGGGATAAAAAACTGTTGCTATGGCTGCGTCCCTGCCCCCGAGGTTAAGAACAAATATAAACACATGTGCTACTCAGTGTAGATATACACACATCTGGGATTCCTAACTAAAAAAACAACTAATAATTAACTAAATTAAGTTTGACTATAAAGCAAGAACTAACTAATATAAAATAGAAATGTATATGGAATAAAGTGAAAAGACTGAATAATGGTGACATCATAGGGATTATACATTTGCGGAAAAAATAATAAGAAAATCTATAATGACAGAGGAAGAAGATATGAAGATCAAGCCAAATGATGTTATGATCAGGTATACAGGACGTATTGACTGGACAGATGCGGAGAAGCCGGTGTGGGTATATCCTTGTACATCTGCGGAGATGAAATTTACGGGAAGGACGCTGAAGATAAAGGTGTCCAACAGAAACAATTACTGGGACAATTATCTGGGCTGTATAATTGACCAGTCACAGAGAAGTTATTTTTTGAACAAAGAAGGGATCACGGAACTGGATATAGCGGTTCCGGATAATGATACAGATGAGCATCGCGTGCTCTTCTTTAAGAGACAGGATTCGTGTCATGAGCTGACCATACTTGAATATGAGATAGGGGATGACGAGAAGCTGCTCCCACTTAAGCCTCTCTCAGGCCGCCGCATAGAGGTGTATGGAGACTCGGTGTCAGCGGGCGAGGTATCGGAGGCTGTCGACTGCGTTGGAAAGGAAGACCCGGTACACAATGGCGGTTATTCTAATAGCTGGTATTCGTATGCGTGGATTACTGCAAGAAAGCTGAAAGCACAGATTCATGACATAGCCCAGGGAGGGATAGCTCTCATGGACAGGATAGGATGGTTCCAAGAGCCGAATCAGATTGGCATGGAAAGTGTGTGGGATAAGGTTCACTACAACCCTACATTTGGTCCGGCGACGCAGTGGGATTTCTCTCAGTACACACCTCAGGTTGTTATAGTTGCTATAGGACAGAATGACAACCATCCGTATGATTTTATGAAAAATGACTATAACGGCAGGCAGGCGGAAACGTGGCGTGACCATTACATGAAATTTCTGGGAAAACTCAGGAAGACATATCCGGATGCACACATAATCTGCTGTACCACACTTCTCTGCCACGACTGTTCATGGGACAAGGCTATAGATGAAGTGGTTGACAATATGAATGATAAAATGATAACTCATTATGTATATGGAAGAAACGGATTCGGCACGCCAGGACATTTGAGAATACCGGAGGCGTGTGAGATGGCAACGGAGCTGGCAGAATATATAGAAGGTCTCGAAATTGAGGGGTGGAATTAAAAGCCATCATAACTTAGGGGTAATATAGGATTATTAAGGAGCTGATGTTCAAATGAGGAGGGTAAACCATGGAAAATTATGACCTTGAAAGAATAAAGTCAGTTATACAGCGTGCTCAGAGTGGACAGGAACTGACAATAGCTTTTCTGGGCGGTTCGATAACACAGGGAAGTTTGGCTACAGTGCATGAAAATACATATGCATACAGAGTGTATAAGTGGTGGTGTGATACATTCCCACAGGCAAAGTTCAATTATGTGAATGGCGGAATCGGCGGTACGGATTCCTATTATGGGGTGTCAAGAGCGGTCACTGATGTGCTCATGTATCAGCCGGATCTAGTTGTGGTGGATTTTAGCGTAAATGATGTGGATAACATATATTGTGAAGAGACTTTTGAGGGTGTGCTGAGAAAATTGCTTTGCTGGTCATCAAGACCGGCGGTGGTGGTGCTCAATAACGTTTTCTACGACACGGGTGTAAGCACCCAGGATATTCACAACAGACTTGCAGATCACTATGGAGTGCCACATGTGAGCGTGCACGACACCATATACAGGCGGATGAAGGCGGGAGAATATAACAGGATCGACATAACCCCGGATGGACTTCATCCAAATGACAAGGGACATGGTCTGGTAGCCGGTGAGATAACAAAGTTTCTTGAGAGAATTATGGATGATCTCATACAAGATGAGAATTTGGCTGATGACTCAAATACGGATACCGCAGATGCTGGCGCGGACACAGAGAATGATATCCAGTACGAATCAGCCTGCTCATGTGTACTTCCGGCACCTGTGACCGCAAATGCTTATGAGTATGCAAAGAGGCTTACCATACGCGAGATATGTCCTAAACTTTCAGGTTTCAGAGCGGATACAAATGAGAAGATGGGACATCTTGATCATTTCAAAAATGGATGGATCGGAACAAATGCAGGTGACAAAATATCATTTGAACTTGAGGGTAGCTGCATAGGAATACAGTACAGAAAGACAATATCAAGACCTGCTGTCAGGGCTCAGGCTGTGCTTGATGGAGATGTCGAGCATCCGGTTTTATTGGATGGCAATTTTGATGAGGACTGGGGTGACTGTCTGTATATAGAGCCTGTGCTTCAGCATAGTGAGAAGAAGAAACACACACTTGAGATAACGGTTCTTGATGATGAGAGTGTGGGTACAACACCATTCTATCTTATGTCCATAATAGTTGCATGATAAGTATGCGATTAAGAGAATGACAATGTTCAGATTGGCATAGATATTTGAAGAATTAAATTAAAATAAATAATATTGTGTATTGCAATATTGGGGATAGAGGACTATTATTAACTCAGATGTACAAAGAGGTACTGCATAATCTTGCAGTGCCTCTATTTTTTTATGATGGATTTTATATCCGTACAGATTTTTGAGGAGGATGATATTATGACACCGATGAACAATGCAGATTATCTTATCAGATTGCAGCATGCAGATGAACTTGACACTATGAAGGCAGCAAAAAAGGCAAGCGGACTCACATATGAGGCGCTGGCAGAGAAAATAGGTGTGAATAAAGTATGGCTCGCATCAGCATTTGAGGGACAGCAGTATGTGCCTGAAGAATATTGCGATAAGCTTGCAGAAGCACTGGGAATAGATAAGTCAGCCACTGCATTTCTTGCAGAGCACCCATATAAAGGCAACACGGATCCTATTCTCTACAGACTTCATGAGGTCATTGATACATATGGTCCTGCCATCAAGGACATAATCCATGAGCAGGGCGGAAATGCCATCATGAGTGCCATCGATTTTGGCCTTGACGTGGATGTGACTGAGGATGCCGAGGGCAACCACAGAGTCATCATCAAGTTTGACGGAAAACTCCTGCCATATGCAAAGAAAGGTCAGTATCCTTGGTAGAGTTGATGTGTTGACATTACAATTGTTGTAAGGTTTAATATCATGTGGGGACGGAGGTGCCTGACCCCTCCGTCCCCATCAACATGAAAGACGAGGACATATATAATGGAGAAGAACCTTACGACCGGCAGTGTGCCAAAGACAATGGCGTATTTTGCGCTGCCTTATCTTTTATCTTATTTTCTGCAAACATTATATGGGATGGCGGATCTGTTCATCATAGGACAGTTCTGTGGCAAGGATGCCGGGGCCACCACAGCGGTTGCAAATGGATCTCAGGTCATGCATATGCTCACTGTCATTCTGGTGGGACTTGCCATGGGAACAACTGTTGTCATAGGAAAAGCAGTGGGGGCAAAAAAGCTTCAGGATGCCCAGGCTGCTATCGGAAATACTGTCACCATCTTCATGATAATATCAGTAGTACTTACAGTAATGCTGCTCATTTTTATAAATCCAATAGTTGCGGTCATGGATACACCCAAGGAGGCTGTAAAGGGAATCACCGATTACCTGATAGTCTGTTTTATAGGAATTCCATTTATAACATCATACAACGTGATAAGTTCGATATTCAGAGGACTCGGAGATTCTAAGAGTCCTATGTATTTCATTGCGGTTGCATGCGGCCTTAATATAGCACTTGATTATATATTTATAGGTGCCTGCGACATGGGACCTCTTGGCGCTGCGCTTGGAACGACGCTGGCGCAGACATTCAGCGTTATAATATCATTTGTGGCGATAAGGAGAATGAATACCGGACTAAAACTCACGAAAAATGATTTCATTCCGAGAAAATCTGTGCTCGGAGAGATCGTAAAGATAGGTCTCCCGGTGGCTGTTCAGGATGGTTGTATACAGATAGCATTCATCGTTGTAACTGTCATAGCGAATAAACGAGGAGTAAACGACGCGGCGGCAGTTGGAGTCGTGGAGAAGATGATAAGTTTTATCTTCATAGTTCCATCATCAATGCTCGCCACAGTGTCGGCACTTGCCGCACAGAATATTGGTGCAGGAAAGCATGACCGGGCAGAACAGATACTAAAGTATGCGCTGGGGATCATAGTGGCATACGGAGCCATAGCTATTGTGATAATTGAAGTATTTGCACCTGAACTGGTGGGGCTCTTCAGTAAGAACAAAGTCGTTGTAGCGATGGGAGTTCAGTATATCAGCAGTTATATAGTGGACTGCGTATTTGCGGGAATACATTTCAGTTTCACCGGATATTTCTGTGCCTATGGCAAATCCTATATAGGGTTTATTCACAATATGATAGCCATAGTATGTGCAAGAATCCCGGGATCATATCTGGCATCTGTCAAATATCCTGACACCCTGTTCCCTATGGGATTTGCGGCCCCGGCAGGATCACTTATCTCAATAGTTATATGTGTGGGCGCATTTGTGTGGATGAAGAGGCGTGGCACGCTGTATAAGGCGAACCTATAAGAGATATGTTTATTGGTGATAGTAATGTTTACTGAGCGTCCCTTTCGTAAAGGTATTATGATTGTTCGGATACAAGTGGCAGTTCGTTGATCATCAGTCGTGAGGAATATCATGGAATCTTCCGTCAAGCTCTTCGGTCTTCACCACGTTGATGAACGCGTGCTCATCTATTCCACGGATCATCGGGATAAGCTCACGCTTTGCCTCGGCGTTGATGACAGAGTAGATAAGAGTTTTCTCCTTCTCCTCATAGCAGCCGATCCCGGTGAATAATGTGGCGTCGTGATTTGTCAGATCTTTGATGGCGTGATATATCTCATTTGATCTGTCGGAGATGATGAACAGCGTCTCTTTCTTATATCTTTTATACAGAAGCTGGATCACCTGGGTACTGCAGAACTGGTAGATGATAGAGTACAGAGCCTTTGACCAGCCGAACAGTGCGCCGGCTGCAATCAACATCACAATGTTTCCGAGCAGTATGTAGTTCCATGCATCTATTCCCTTCTGGTGGGACAGGAATATGCTGATGAAATCAGTTCCTCCTGTGCTGGTTCCGACGTTCAGGCACAGGCTGATGGCGAGTCCGTTGATGAGACCACCGAACAGGCTTACAAGCATTATGTCGTCCGTGAATACATATGGTGGCAGAATATCCACAAATATACTCGACAGAAGTATGACTATGATCGAATAGAGGGTAAATCTTTTGCCGATATATTTGTATGATATATATGTAGGGAACAGGTTCAGACCAATGTTAAAAACTGCAAAAGGCACGCTTATGTGCAGGAATTTTATTCCAATGTTCTGGAGAAGCAGGGATGCTCCGGAGAACCCGCTTGGAAACAGCCCTGCGGTTTTGGCAAAGCATCGGAGATTCCATGCGTATAGTATAGATGCAAATACGACGATGAACAGGCGAAATACCTGATAAAATCTTGGGTGTTTTAACTCGAGAGATTGAAACATAGCGGTACCTCCTTTGTAAGTGTCACTGTAAAATGCGGGTTAATTTTCAAATGGGCGAACCCTCAAAGTCACGCCTAAATCCTTGCATATCTGGCGGCATCGCTCAATCTTGTCCTCGGGCATGACCTTGTCAACAACGGTCATGACAACGTGTGGCACGTACCTTTTGGCAAGAACAGCAAAATCCTTGATGGCCGCATAGGACTGGATCCCATAGCGCGATCTGGTCAGCTCAAGAAATTCATTTTCATCAGGGGCGTTCAGGGATATTGATACGGTGTCGAATCTGCCCTCAAGCTCTGGTGTGACATCTCTCCCATATATAAGATTGGCAAGTCCGATGGTGTTGAGACGGACTTTGAGATTGGGATATGTGTTTTTCAGTGAATCGATCACCGCACATACGTCTTCAAGTCTCTCAAGAGGGTCGCCAAATCCACAAAATACAAGTTCATTTATGATATTCAGGTCATATTTTGAGAAAAGTTCCAGAACCTCCTCTATAGAAGGCTCGCCATCCTTCAGCCAGAGAGTATTGTTATCCTGCTGCTTTTTTGTCTGCCTCAGGCAGAACACACAGCTGCATGGACATTTGTTTGTCATGTTTACATATATATTTTTGCCTGTGAGATCCCCGCTCTTTGCAATGTCGAGGTAACCTTCCTCACCGACTTTTCCGGTTACAGTGTATAAAACCATAGTTAGCATCTCCAATCATTTAATTTATGCCTCTGTCAGGTCTTTCATGTACATCTCAAAGCACAGCCCCCAGTTCTCTGGAACATTGTTCTCAACGCAGTAGCTTATGCACTTTGATACATACGATGCGGCCTTTTTCACGGATTCATAGAAACTGTGTCCATTCATATACATACCCGCAATGATGGCTGCGATCACATCTCCGGTGCCGCTTCTGTCGCCGCCAATCCTGTCAACCATGACCATCTGGAAATCCTCATCCTTGTTGTAGATGAAGTTGGCTATCTGCGTCTTATTGAAGTGTATTCCTGTCACAACGATATGTTCCGGTCCCTGCTCCGCCAGGGCCATGCACATTTGCCTGAGCTCGTTCACGGTCACAGTGTGATCTGGATACGGGATATCAAGGAGGGTGCAGAGCTCCGTCAGATTAGGAGTGATAATGTCAGCATACTTTACAAGCTCCTTCATCTTGCTGCACATAGACGCGGTATAGGTTGGATACAGCCTGCCGTAGTCGCCCATGACGGGATCAACGATAACAAAATTCTTCTCGTTTTTAAAGTATTTGATAAAGTCGATAACTATATCAACCTGCTCCTCGGAGCCGAGAAATCCTGTTGATATGGCATCAAACTGCAGATCCAGATCTTTATAGGTCTGGATGTAATCCCGCATTTTTGGTGTGTAGTCATCAAAGTAAAATATAGGAAACTGTGTATGTGTAGATAGTATTGCTGTTGGCACAGTGACAGCCTGGATCTTCATGGCGGACACTATCGGCGCCATGACAGCGATGGAACATCTTCCGAATCCTGTAACATCATTTATTAGAGCGATTTTTTTCTGCATCTTAGTTCTCCAAATTCAATAAATATAGTAAATTTTATCATCAAATGCAGGTGTGTTCAATATTTGAATTCCGTCAGATCAAGTGAAATTTATGTGCAAAAGGGAGAGAATAGGTAGAATTTCCGCATTGCCCCATATATTGATAAGTAGTAAAATACAATTGTATTTTACAGCAGTCAGGAGGATAAGTATGAATGAAGTCATTTTGAAGATATATGTCTTTTTATCAATTATAATAGCTGTCATGGATATTATATTGGCGGTGAAATCCATAAAAAAGAATAAGACGACAGGAAGGTTTCTGGGACTTGCATGCATAATGGCAGCTATGGTTGATATCAGTTATCTGGTCAGTATTACAAGCGATTCGTATATGGCCATGTCCGTCATGTCGAGTATATATTTCGTAAGCATTGATTATATGCTGGTATGTCTGCTCATATTTACTGTTTATTTTACAAAAGGACGTTTTTCAAAGTATGGAAGAGCGGCGATTGGCGTATGCCTTTTTTACTGCCTGTATGAGCTTGTAATATTTGCCATAAATCCATTTCAAAATATAGCGATAGGGTATGTCAGAAGGGACACCGTGATAGCAAAATACAGCTATGATATGAAACCGCTGTATGATATGCATCTGGTTTTTTCATATGCGCTGGTGGGAGTGGTACTCATACTCCTTTTAAAGAAGCTTTTTACGACCCCACATGAATATCGTTTGCAGTACAGCAGTGTCATCCTGGGACTTCTTGCGCTCGTTGGGATAAATGCAATATTTCTCTACGTTCCGGGAGCGGAGGTGTACAAACTTCTGGATTATTCCATCTGTGGCTACAGTCTTACATCATATATTCTGTACTGGAGCTGCTTTAATTATTCAACCCATGGAATGCTCAACAAACTAAAGACAAACATATTCGAGAATATAGGTCAGGGAATAGTTTTGTTTGATTATGACAATCATTTGATCCTGCATAATGAAAGGGCAGACGATTTTCTTGGAAAGAAGCTCCTCTGCAAATGTTATAGTCTGCAGCAGTTTCTTGAGACTTATGATCTGTCGGTTGACCTTGCAACAGATGACGATAGTTTTTCTCTGCAGTGTTATATAAAAAGTGATGATGGAGACAGACCTTTAAGATGTGATGTCAGAAGGATTGACAACAAGAGAGGCCACAGGCTTGGTCAGATGTTCGTATTTTCGGATATATCTCTGGAGACGGATATGCTTACAGGATTTCAGAAATGGGATAGCTTTCAGAGACTTGCCATGGAAGAGGTGGACCATTTTACGTTTCCGGTTGGAGTTGCAATATGCGATATCAACGGATTGTCTGTGATCAACAGCACTCGTGGTAATCAGGCGGGTGACCAGAGGATAAATGCACTTGCGGGCATCATGAGAAAGAACTTTCCGGAGAGAACATATTATGTCAGGGGTATTGATGCGCACCTGATAGCACTTTGCAGTCACAGCAGTGAGGAAGAGATGGCGGCATGTGTCGAAAAGGTCAAAGAACAGTATGATGGAAGTATACAGTATGCAGTGGGGGTGGCTGCGGATGAGGGACAGAGCATAGTCGCTGCAATCATTGATGCGGCAACAGCCATGAAGACAAAAAAGCTTGTGGACAGTGAATCATTGCACTCAGATATGCTGACATCGCTTATAAGGGCTCTTGAGGAGTGCGACAGCGATACGGAACAGCATGTGCGTCGTACACAGGAGATGGGGGCTGAGCTTGGTAAACGAATAGAACTCTCGGATATCCAGCAGAGTAAGCTGGCGCTACTCTGTCTGCTCCATGACATAGGGAAGGTAGGAGTTCCTATGGAGATACTCAACAAGCCGGGAAAACTCACAGATGAGGAATGGAAGATCATGCGTTCCCACGTTGAGAAGGGTTATGAGATCGCCATGAGCAACACAGAACTCAGACAGATCGCGGAGGAGATAAGGCATCATCATGAGAGATGGGATGGAAATGGATATCCGGATGGACTGAGCCGTGAAAGCATACCGGTTCTGTCACGTGTGATCGCGGTGGTCGATGCATTTGACGCAATGATCAATGACAGACCATACAGAAAGGGTATGCCGATACCAAAAGCGATAGAAGAATTAAAGAGCTGCGCGGGTAGCCAGTTTGATCCATATATAGTTTCTGAGTTTATCAGGCTTGTCTCAGAGAAGTATGCGAATTCACTGGAAAATGAATCAAAGCAGAGGGCTGCTGATGGTGGTGTCGGTGCAGATGGTAATGGAGAGAATGTTGGTGATCGAACTGCCCCAGGAGATGGTCTGGCGGACTCTGATGGTGGTGGCGCCAGCACAGACGATGGACAGACAGAGATCCGGATCATGGCGCGCAGACAGATGGTGGATTCTTATGAATATGGCAAGGATGCGTTTCGTGTACATACAGTAAAACATAGCAGATATTTGGTGGATGAAAACTGGAGGATCATATCTGTAGACGATAATTTTGAGGAGCTTACGGGTTACAGCAAGGAGGACATAGAGAATAATATCATAAACCAGATCGACCTTATACCGGACGAGGATAAAACAGAATATCTCTGCCAGGTAAATGCGAATCTGGCAAAGAGCACATTTGTATTTCAGGAACACAAGATACATCGGAAGGACGGCAAGGATATATATGTATTATGCTCTGGAAGAATGTTTTATGATTCGGCACTTCAGAAAGACAGAGGGGAAATAGTAATAGTGGATGTATCGAGTACATATGCTCTGAAGATGCTGACAGATGCGGAGCAGAATAAGGCAGATGTGCGACTCAGAAACTGGGAGAACACCTATCGTACAGATCCCCTCACAGGACTTTTGAACCATGCGGCATTCAGAAGTGACATGGAGCAGAGACTTCTTGAGTGTACGCACACAGCGGTGATGATCATGATGGATGTAGACAGATTCAAGCAGTACAACGACACCTACGGACATCACAATGGCGACAAATATCTTGTCCTTGTGGCACAGGCACTGCAGGCGGCACTCCGCGGTGATGACCATGCATGCCGTATGGGCGGTGATGAATTTGCAGCTATGCTGTTCTTCAACAAGAGTGTGTCTGATGATGTGATAAGGGAACGTGCCCAGCAGATATTTGACAAGGTGAACCTGACTGTGAAGGCCACTGAGGGAGGAACAGGAATCTCCATGGGTGCGGTGATCGCAAGAACTGAACTGACATTCAATGAGATGTATGAGGAGGCGGATAACGCCCTCTATGATGTTAAGGAGAGTGGAAGAGGCAGGATTGAAGTGAAGAGGCATGGGGAGTAGATCTTTAAACTTTTTGAGGCTTTTGCTTGTTGTGTTATCAAGGTTTGAAGTACATAATTCTCAGTCGAAGCTCCTTTGAACTCCGCGAACAGTCGATTGCCTTCGCCGAATGCAGTTGGAGCCAGCTGTGCCAGACGGCGTAGCAAGCCTATATAATAGCAGATAGTGACTCCTGCATAGCGGCTACATCACGGGCCTGTGTCCACATCAGGACTGATTCCGGCATACCTCCGGTGACATAATACATTTACAGTTTCCAGGTAGTCTGCAAGATTTTCATCACCGTTGGCAATGATAAACTCTGAAAATGTCATTGGATCGATCTGCATAAAATTTATTTTGCCTACAGGGAATGAAGATGGTCTTGCCAGGGCAATGCCGAGTAGTTCCCCAGCACAAGCAATGTGATACTGTGGAGCATTCTCACAAAAATATTTCATGGAATTGATGACCTTCGGACAATCCTGGACTTCGTCGAATATAATGAGTGTTTTTTCTGGTACTATATTATGACCACTTGCCAGCATAAGATTCTGTAAAATACGGTCAACATCTTTTGTAGTTTCAAAGAACTGTTTATATTCCTCATTCTCATCAAAGTTAAAATAGGCAGTGTTCTCATAATAGCGTCTGCCAAATTCTTTTAAAACCCATGTTTTGCCGACCTGACGGACACCTTTTAGAATCAAAGGCTTGCGATATGGAGAATTCTTTCATTCTAATAATTTTTTTATAATAAAACGTTCCATGTAACATTCTCCTCACACTTTTATTGATAATTATGTGAAAATAATCACACTTTTATTTATTTTTAATGGGATTAAAAGTAAGAGTATATAGGGAAACAGACTTCCATTCAGGGCTAAAGGAAAGGTGTATATAGCCTTTTTTAATAGCAAAAACTAAAATTCTCTTGCTATATTGCAAAAAGACGTATAAAATGCATGTGTATTTTTATGTTTTATATCTCAGTCTGGACTCTATCTTCGACAGAGATATACACTCCGTGAGGATTGCTGAGCCGCTGATATGATATATGTCAGCAGAGCCGACTGGCAGCTTGCGGCAAGATTCGCCAGCGAATCTTAAGAAGAAAGACATTCAAATAAGAATATGGCAAAGGGAAATAGTGAAATTATGAAAAAGGTAGTAAAATTTGGCGGAAGTTCATTGGCAAGTGCAGAGCAGTTTAAAAAGGTTGGAGCAATCATCAAATCAGATGAGAGCCGTGTATACGTTGTTCCCTCTGCACCTGGAAAGAGATTTTCAGATGATACAAAGGTAACAGATATGCTTCTTCATGTGTATGAAACTGCGAAGGCAGGGAATGATTTCACAGAGGAAGTGAAGGCGATCAAGGCCAGATATGATGAGATCATCACGGGCCTTGAGATTAAGGATTTTTCACTTGATAAGGATTTTGAGGAGATTACAAAGCAGTTGGAGGATCTTACCAATCCGGATCCAATGTGCACACTGGACTATGTGGCATCAAGAGGAGAGTTCCTCAATGGTAAGATTATGGCTGCATATCTTGGCTTTGAGTTTATAGATGCTGCAGAGGTTATCTTTTTCAATGCAGAGGGCAATCTCAATAGCTATAAGACGGAGAAGGTACTTGGTGAGAGACTTGCCAAGGCACAGCATGCGGTTGTTCCAGGATTCTATGGACTTGGCAAGGATGGCAAGGTAAAGACTTTTTCCAGGGGCGGTTCAGATGTAACAGGCTCGATCGTCGCACAGGCAAGCAGAGCCGATGTATATGAGAACTGGACAGATGTCTCAGGCTTCCTTGTAGCTGACCCACGTATTGTTCCGGATCCAAAGCCGATTAAATATATTACTTACAGAGAGCTTCGTGAGCTTTCATACATGGGTGCATCAGTTCTCCATGAGGATGCGATATTCCCTGTACGCCACTGTGGTATTCCAATCAATATCCGCAATACAAATGCTCCTGAGGACGCAGGAACATGGATCGTTGAGAGTACCTGCCAGAAGCAGGATTATGTTGTAACAGGTATTGCAGGTAAGAAGGATTTCTGTACAATCTTTATTACAAAGGCTATGATGAATTCAGAGATAGGATTTGGAAGAAAGGTGCTTCAGGCATTTGAGGAGAACGATATCTCATTTGAGCATATGCCATCAGGTATTGACACGATGACTATTGTGGTTCATGCTGATGAATTCGTACACAAGGAGCAGAGAGTTATATCTGCCATCCATAGACTTGCAGAGCCGGATTCAGTTGAGATTGAGTCAGGACTTGCACTTATAGCAGTTGTAGGCCGTGGAATGAAGTCAGCAAGTGGTACAGCAGGCAAGTTGTTCAGCGCACTTGCAAAGGAAGGCATCAACATAAAGATGATAGACCAGGGTTCATCAGAGCTGAATATTATAATCGGAGTAAAGAACAGTGATTTTGATACAGCCATAAAGGCAATATATAACACATTTATAACAGACAAGTAATAACAGATTGCTAAGCATCGTAGGGGTGGGCACGTATTAGTGCTTGCCCCTATTTTATTGGTGGCTTTCTCTGGTAAAAGGAGTGGGATGACTCTTACGTCTTTTTTATTGGATTTTATGTAAGCATATATTACTTGAAAAATCAAATAACATATGATAAATTATAAATGCGACGTAAAAAGAGTCACATTTATAAAAAGGTGATTGATATGAAAGAATTTTTGGAAAAAGCATTACGGCAAAATGTAATAATGACGGAGAATAAAGAGGTTTATAAAAAGCTCCCGTTAGCATATCGTGGAAGATATGATATTTTTACAGTAGAGACGAACGGTGTATTATGGCTGGCTATTCATCCCAAAGATGATGTCGGACTAGTTATGTTACGTAGAGACAGAGCTGGCGTAGAAAAAATAACAGGATTAAACTGTGCAATATTTCTTGATCGAACTACATTTTATATAAAAGAAAAATTGATAGAAGAAGGAATACCTTTTGTAATAGACGGAAAGCAAATATTTCTCCCGTTTATTGGATATTTACTGAGTAAGGAAAATGAAAGGGAATTGGCACCAGTTCATTTGATTTCGTTTTTGACGCAAAAAATGCTTCTGATAGCCATTTATGAACGATGGAATGAAGAGAAAGTGTCTGATGCGGCGAAACGAATGGGAGTGTCAACAAAATCTGCAAGCCGGTGTTTTGATGAACTCGAGTATTTAAATATTGATGTGTTGGGCATGAAAGGTAAATCAAGAGTAATAAATATTCCGAATGACCGAAAACAAGTATGGCAGCAAATTGAAAATGTATTAAGAAATCCGGTGATTCGAAGATTTGTTCTGAGAGAAGATATGAAACTAGAAAAGAAAGCAGGTATTTCTGCTTTGTGTGAGTATTCTCTTTTGTCAGATAATGTTTATCCTACTTATGCAGTAACAAAGAAAGAGTTGAAAGATAGTGCAGTGAAAGTGGAAAAACAAGTGAGTGAATTGGATGAAATTGGCTGTGTTGTCTTGGAACTGGGATATTTTATTGATTTTTTAGGAAAAGGATTTCAAGATCCTTTGAGCGTAGTATTGTCACTTACAGGAGAAGAGCAAGAAGAGGAACGGGTAGATATTTCTATTAATGAGATGTTGGAGGAATATGTATGGTCAAAGGATTAGATACATTTCAGAAGTACTTTGCAGATTAT
>JAQYAS010000147.1 GCA_029338615.1 Clostridiales bacterium | reverse complement strand
AAACTGGACTGTCACCGTGCAGACTGTGTAGGAAATACATGTCCACAGGTATATTGTATGTAACTTCTCAGGGCGACAGATATCACTGTTCACTTAATTGTTCAGGGTTGAAAAGAACAGTGTACAGGGTAATGAAAGAGGAACATCCGGAACTTAGACCGTGTTCGAAATGTGGAAAATAGAGGTTGGTAACTATGGGTAGCAGGGAGATGGATAATAATGGATCTGCTGTTGTGGAAATATGTATAATTGCGCCGCTGCTTGTGTGTGTAATATTCTTTATCATTAATATTATGATCATTATGGTGGATGAAAGCATAATTACGGGTAATGCTTATTTAACTTTGTACAATTCATATGAGTATAATATTTCCGGATATGGGGATTATGACTGCGCAGCTATGGAGAGTGAATTTATGACGGCAATGGAGACTGTTCCATATGCGGGTGGTATACAGACAGATGTAAAATGGAATGACAGCGGTATCATAAGCAATCTGTTTGGAGGGGCTGCAAATGGACGGTTGACTATGGGCGTGGAATATGATGTTGATGTGCCTGGTGGACAATTGCTGCTTCAGGGTGGGAAAAGCAGAAAATCTGTTGTTGTGGACAGAGAGATAAGGGATACATCCGGAAATCTTAGGAGGTGGCAGAGAATTGGTGAGTTATCGGCAGAATGAAGGGATAGATACATTCCTGGTCATTGAGTCGGAGATGATCTATACAGATTCATATGAGCTTGCGATGCTTCGAAATAATGATATAAAAGGAATAATAAGACCAGATATCCGGGTGATTGATGGAAGGATGCTGGAATATATAAGAATAAACGGAATGTTATCTTTCCGTGAATGGTGTATAGATCGTGAAATTGATGCCAGGGAAATATTTAATCTTTTGGATAAGATGTGTAACGTTGTGATGGAGTGTGGGGATTACATGCTTTCCCCTGATAATCTTTTGCTGGAATTAAATAATATATTTGTTGCGGACCAAAGGGATATATATTTTATATACTCATTTGGACATGAGAAGTGTATTAAGGAGCAGATCAGAGATCTTGTGTCGGATCTGCTTAAGATTGTGGATCATAAGGCGACTGATCTGCTGGATGATATGTACAATATATATGAACTTGTGTCTGCGGAGAATTTTGATATAAAGAAACTTTGCGATGATGTAAAGCGCATTATCCATAAGAGCAGTGAAAAGAATGATGATAGAATTGTAAGATCTCAGCGGAATCAGATGGTGCTTGATGAAGTGTTTGGAGAAACAATTGAGCCGGAAAAGACTGTGGAGGTTGTTGAAGGTATCGCTGCAAAAAAGAAGATAAGAATGTCTGTACTTGTGCTGGCGGCATTGTGTGTGACATTGACGGTTATCACGGTTATGCTGATGGCTGGATATGTTGTGAAGACAATAGTTATAGACGACAGATGGGTAATGGCTGCGGTGGCGGCATTGGCAGTTGAGATATTTGTATGGATTGAATATAGAAAAAAGGAACTTGAAGAGGACGGGCGACTGGATGATATTACGGTGAATAGCGTGGAGAGATCTGTTCAACAACAGGAATGTCACACAGATATTTTAAATGATACTGCGGGAATTACCAGCGTACTGGCAATGACGGAGAACATAGAAGCAGAAAAAGATTTACTGGTACAGTTTATAGGACAGGATGGAACAAATACGCTCAATCTTACAGACAGGGATAAAATAATAGGAAGGGACAAGTGTACTGTTGACATGCTGGTTGTTGACAGAAATGTAAGCAGAAACCATCTGCTTGTTCATGGAGAAAATGAAGAAATATATATTGAGGATATGGATTCCACAAATGGTACATATGTTAATGGAATGAAACTTCCTCAAAGGAGAAAATGGAAGATAAAGAGCGGTGATGTGGTGAGAATTGGTAATTGTGAATATGTAGTACAGTTTGAATAAAATAATCAATCTGTCAATATGGCAACGGTCATATTTATTGCTTATCTCATTGATATAAAGTGTAAATTCAGATATAATAAGAATCGTGATAATGAGATAGAAGGTAGGGAATGACATGTCGTATGTGGCGTTATATAGAAAGTGGAGACCGGATACTTTTGACGAAGTGAAGGGGCAGGATCATATAGTTACCACTCTTAGGAATCAGATTAAGAATGATAGACTGGGTCATGCCTTTTTATTTTGTGGAACAAGGGGAACAGGTAAGACGTCTATTGCCAAAATATTTGCAAAGGCGTGTAATTGCGAACATCCGGTTGATGGAAGCCCATGCAACGAATGCGCCAGCTGCAGAGCTATAGCAGATGGTTCATCACTCAATGTCATAGAGATCGATGCTGCATCCAATAATGGTGTAGATAATATACGACAGATCAGAGAAGAGGTTGCATATCCACCGACAGAGGGAAAGTACAAGGTATATATCATAGATGAGGTCCATATGTTGTCTCCAGGCGCATTTAATGCACTGCTCAAGACTCTGGAAGAACCGCCATCGTACGTTATATTTATATTGGCAACCACTGAATCACACAAGATTCCGATAACTATATCGTCAAGATGTCAGAAGTATGATTTCAGGAGAATTCCTGTGGAGATCATATCAGACAGACTGGCAGAACTGATGGAGAGGGAAAATCTTGAGGCGGACAGAAAAGCAATTGATTATATTGCGAAGTCCGGTGATGGTTCAATGAGAGATGCGCTGTCTATATTGGATCAGTGTGTCGCATTTAATCTTGGAAAAAAATTGACATATGATAATGTACTTGAGACAATAGGAGCTGTGGATATAGACACATTTGCCAGATTATTGGATAATGTGCTGAACATGGATGTTGAAGGTGCAATAGATATAATAGATGAGGTTGTGTGGCAGGGACGAGAACTAAGCAGGTTCGTAAATGAGTTCACATGGTTCCTCAGGAATATTCTGGTAGTCAAGCTGTCATCATCAGAGGGTGAAAGGCTGGATATGACGAAGGAGAATCTGTTACGTATAACAGAGATATCCACAAGGCTGGATGAGAATACGATCATAAGATATATTAATGTATTTTCTGATACATCTGCCAGAATAAAGTATTCAACTCAGAAGCGGATAGTTTTGGAGATGGCTGTTATAAAGCTGTGCCGTCCACAGATGGAAACAGATATGACCAGTATAGTGGAAAGAATGAGGATTCTTGAACAGAAGCTGGATACCTTGGAGAAAAATGGCATAAATGTAAATGTGGTCCAGACTGCCACTGGCAATACAGAGACAGGTGTTCCTGGTGATGAAGGAGCCGTAAGCCAGGAGAAGATAAAGGCCTATCAGCAGAAGCTGCAGAGAGAACTGCCGCAGGCTGAATATGAGGATCTTCAGAAGGCGGCTGAGAACTGGAATGAGATACTGGGGCAGTTATCAAGTCCGGCACGAAGGTACCTGGAGCGAAATGACAGTGATCCGGCCAGCAGAGCAAAACTGATATTGGCTGATGATCACAGAAAACTTATACTGATGATACCACTTACCGATGACGACCTTCCGAAGCTATATTTTGATAAGGCGGAAAATGCAGATCATGTTAAGAGTGTGATAGAAGAATATCTGGGTAAGTCTATAGATTTTGAAATATTGTGCACACGTAATTCTCACAGGGATAATGGAAGACTTGAGGAGACGAATGTACTCAACCTTATAAAGTTCTCAAATATTGAGAGAAAATAGATATCAGACCAAATTTAAGGAGGATAATAACAATGGCTAAGAGAGGTGGATTTCCAGGAGGTATGATGCCTGGCAATATGAATAATCTGATGAAGCAGGCACAGAAGATGCAGAAACAGATGGAGGAGACAACAAAGACGTTGGAGGATAAGATATATGAGTCCTCAGTAGGTGGAGGAGTTGTAACTGCAAAGGTATCTGGTAAAAAAGAACTTATGGAAATAAAGATAGATCCAGAGGTTGTGGATCCTGATGATATAGAGACTCTGGAGGATCTTATAATATCCGCTGTCAATGAAGCTCTCAGGGAACAGGACAAAGATTACAATGAGAGTATGGGTAAGATATCAGGTGGTATGGGCCTTGGAGGATTACCATTCTAATGGAAGTATACGGAGGAGAAGTAAACAGGCTGATCGAGGAGCTGGGAAGACTCCCGGGAATCGGATCAAAGACAGCACAGAGACTGGCATTCCATATTATAAGTATGCCGGAGGAGAGGGCATTTGCACTGGCTGATTCCATCGTAAATGCAAAAAAAAATATAAAGTACTGCAGCAGCTGTTACACTATAACAGATAGGGAAGTATGTCCTATATGCAGCTCACAGAACAGAAATCACAAACTGATCATGGTCGTGGAGACATCAAGAGATCTGGCAGCATATGAGAGAACGGGTCAGTTTGACGGAGTATACCATGTATTGCACGGAGTTATAAATCCTGCGTTGGGTATAGGCCCTGCGGATATCAGGATATCCGAGCTTATGAAGAGACTTCAGACGGAAGATGTGGAGGAACTGATCATAGCAACCGGTTCAGGTCCGGAAGGGGAAGCTACGGCAATGTATATATCCAAATTGGTGAAGCCGGCCGGCATAAAGGTTAGCAGGATAGCCAGTGGGGTTCCGGTTGGAGGAGATCTGGAGTGCATAGATGAGGTGACACTGCTTCGGGCATTGGAGGGAAGAGTGTATCTGTAGCGATATGAAGAGAAGTTGTTTACACAATAGCAATGTACATATATCAAAATAAAGAGAAAGAGGTGCAGGTATGTTAAGAGTAGGTTTTTTAACAAGTGGCGGCGATTGTCAGGCATTAAATGCGACTATGCGTGGCATAGCAAAGGGTCTGTATGAATTGTTTGACGAAGTTGAGATCTATGGATTTCTTGAGGGCTATAAGGGGCTTATGAGGGCTAATTATGTAAAGATGAAGCCGGCTGATTTTTCGGGAATAATCAACAAAGGCGGAACAATACTTGGAAGCTCAAGACAGCCATTCAAGCTCATGGGTGAGCCGACAGAAGATGGCCTTGATAAGGTGAAGTCCATGAAAGAGACATACAAGAAGCTGAAACTGGATTGTCTGTGCGTACTTGGTGGCAACGGATCACAGAAAACGGCAAACCTTCTCAGCCAGGAGGGACTGAATGTCATAGGTCTTCCAAAGACGATAGATAATGATCTGTGGGGAACTGATATGACATTTGGTTTCCAGAGTGCTGTAGATATAGCAACACAGACAATTGATTGTATCCATACAACTGCTGCATCTCACAACAGAATATTTATTGTAGAGATAATGGGACATAAGGTTGGCTGGATAACTCTTCATGCAGGTATTGCTGGTGGTGCAGATGTGATACTTCTTCCTGAGATTCCATATGATATTGATAAAGTATATAAGGCAATAGATAAGAGAACAAAGGACAACAAGGGATTTACGATACTAGCAGTGGCCGAGGGTGCAATACCTAAGGATGTTGCAGAACTTCCAAAGAAGAAGAGAAAAGAAGTCATTGCAAATAATCCATATCCATCAGTTGCATATGAACTTGCAGATAAGCTGAAAGCATATACAACACAGGATATCAGAATTGCCATTCCGGGACATACACAGAGAGGTGGAAGCCCTGATGCGTATGACAGAGTTATATCATCAAGATTTGGAGCAAAGGCTGCTGAGCTCATAAAGGCTAAAGATTTTGGTAAGCTTGTGGTACTCCTTGACAACAAGGTTACAGCTATTCCACTTTCTGAAAGCGCCGGAAAACTCAAGTATGTATCTCCTGATGATGATATTATCAGTGAGGCAAGAACACTTGGAATATCATTTGGTGACAGATAATAATGATTCACATTTTCTCCCTATTTGCATACTTATGTAATAGACACACAACAATGCAGATAGGGAGATTTGTATGAGTCAAGAATTTAAGTATATTCCGTACAGTCCTTACGATCATAATATAAGAGGTCTGGTAAGCCAGGGGAATGTATGCAATTTAAAGTATCCGTCAATTCAGTCTGCCGATGGAAAGACATACAGTATGGGACTGGAAGGATTGTTCCTCCCTGAAAATGACAGGGAAATAGATGCTGTATTTCAGGACCTGGAATATATGAAATCTATGTATCCGGATGATATCCGTAAGATCAGTGCGGTGGTTGAGGAAGAATGCGACAAGCTTGAATATGAAGGAAGCCCTATGCTGGCTGCTTATCCTGACAGGGAAGAGATGAGGAGGGTGGCACGCAATGTATATGATGAACTTGACAGGCAGGGCTATATATTGGATAAAACTATGGATATTGCAGTGACTAAGCATAGTACGGAAAGTGAAGATAATGAACCGCCATATCTGCCAGATGGACCAGGCCATGTGAATGGTGCTTCAAGAAATATAATCGAACTGCTGGTGTGCAATGAATTCTGTATGCGGCGTGATAGACATAGAAGGCGAAGAAGAAGGTTTTATTAGTGAAAAAGAAAATAAATATACTTTTTAGAATATTGGTGATGGCCATAGTGTTTGTGCTCACTGTTTATTTTGTGAATGTATTTGAGAATAGAAATTATAAGGGGCTTGCAACTGAAATGAAGGATGCGGAATTGCCATTAGCATATGTCAGCTATGGCGATTCGCTTCTGAATTGTATGCACGGATATACAGGAGATGTGGATCTCACATTGCTTCGTGATTCTATAACTCCTATAGATGATAGTAAAAACATAGATATAGTTGTGGATGATTCGAACAACTATGCCCAGAACTATGCATATGAAATCCGATCAATAGCGGGAGATTCCCTTGTGGAAAAAGGAGATGTCGAACCATCGAGTGATGAATCGGGGCATGATGTTCTTAGTATTCAGATCAGAATGGATCTGAAAAAAGACATGGAATATATGCTGGTAGTGAAAATGAAAGGGAAAGATGATACCGATGTATCATATTATACAAGAGTAGTTGTAGGTGGTAATTATCATGAGTCAGAAATCCTTAATGCTGTAAATGATTTTCATGACGCAACATTCAACTTTGACACTCTTGAGACGGAGTCAGTGATCGGCACATATAAACAGGAATATATGGGTGCGGCAACCGGTGATTCATATGGCCTTGGGCATGTTAATCTGGCAAATTCCTATACTGATATCATGTGGGATGGTCTTAAGCCTTCTGTTATAAGTCAGGTAGACACTTATATAAAGGAGATTGATGTAAATTATGCGGTTATAGAGAAGGATTTCAGAGTAAAGTCAACTACAGATCAGGATGTTACAAGCTACTATCTTGTAAAGGAGTTCTATAAATTAGGTTATAGTGAAGTCCCAGATACCAGCTCTGATGAAGCGGCGGATATATATGGTACCGATTCTGAATACGGTTATGACAGTGAAGATGAATCGGATGCTGCCGAGGTAACTTATGTTCCTAAGATAACTATGATGAGTTATGACAGATATGTGGACGAGTACTTTGACAGATCCGGAATAGATGCGGTTAACAATGTATATGAGATCGGTATTGTTTCTTCAGATGATCTGGAATACAAGACAACGGATGACAACAAAAAGATTGCCTTTGTAAGAAATGGACAGTTGTGGCTTTATGATTACGCTGAAAGTCAGATCACCATGGTGTACGGATTTGACCTGAATGATTATAAGAATGATTCAGATAACTTTTGCGATCATGACATGAATATCATAGACCTGGATAAAGATGGTAATATGATATTTGCTGTATATGGTTATATGAACAGAGGAGATCATGAGGGAAGACTTGGCATAACTCTGTATACATTTGACTATGTATCATTTGAACTGGACGAGCTTATGTTTGTAGAGTGTAATGTGCCTTATGAGGCGATGAAAAATGAGGTAAAGCGTCTGACATATTATGATGGAAACAATTTCTACTTTATGCTTGGAGATAAGGTGAATGTTGTCAATATAGAGGATGGAAAACAGTCATATATAGCTGAAAGTCTTTCTACCAGGGATATTAAAGTTGCTTCAAATATGCAGGTGATAGCATTTGGCGACACGGATATACAGAAGGACAATACTCATATAACCCTTATGAATCTGAAAACGGGTAAAAGCTATGATATACAGGCGAATGATGGAGAATGTCTGGTGTGTTATGGCTTCAAGGATTCTGATATGGTGTACGGTGTATCAAGCGTTGATGACTCGTCTGCAAATGTGGACACAGAGTCATTTAAGGGAACAAAGTACAGCGAGGAATCCCGTGATATTATCCCTGCATCCAGGCTGTATATAGTAAATGATTCCGGTGAGGAGATAAAGGAATATAATAAGCCAGGATATTATCTTATGCAGGTTGATGTCAATACCAATCTTTTGTATCTCACAAGGGGTGAAAAGACAGGGGAAAAGTTCGTTGCAGTGGAGGATGACTTTATCACTTTCAAGGCAGATGATACTAAGGAAACCGTGTCAGTCACACACAAAACGTCTGTGACTGGATATGACAGATTATATTTTACGGTGCCATCGAATATATATCTTAGTTATATACCTAGTCTCAATATCACAAGGCAGCGGGTAGATGAAAATGCGGTTAGTATGATAACAACTATTGTGAGAGATAAAGTCACATATCATGTATATGACAATCTGGGACTTTCGAAAATATATGATGTGGCAGGTGATGCTATAAACTATGCTGCGTCTGTGGCCGGAATAGTTGTATCCAGTGAAGGAGAGGTTATATACAGGCAATCGGAAAGTCAGGAGTACAATACTATTGCTGCGGGAATATTCCATCACAGCAGTGGAAGCGTAGATGGATCATTGACTGACTGTCTGTACATGGTTCTCACATATGAAGGAGTGGCTGTAACTGAACAGGATATTGCACAGTATTCCAGTGCGATGGATGCGCTTAACGGCCTTGGAAAGAAAGATGGAATAGATATAACAGGATTGTCACTGGATATGATCCTTGGATATGTAAGTGATGGAATCCCGGTTATATCACGTATAGATGATGGCAGGTATGTTTTGGTTGTAAGTTACAATGATGCCGATATACGATATTATGATCCTGTTGAAGACGAGGAAATCGTAGTGTCGAGGGAAGAATATGACACCATGATGAGTGCATGTCGATATGAGGCTTACACATATGTTACTGATTGATCATCAGGAATAAAAAGAAAACGGAGCGGTGAACCGCTCCGTTTTCTTTATTATAGTTGTAGTATACGTTATATCATAATTGATCCGGATGACCGAACCATATGAATTACTCCTCTGAGATTGTTCCTACTGGGCAAGAACCAGCACAAGCACCACATGAGATACACTGTGAACCATCGATAACAAATACGCCGCCATTATCGCTGATAGCACCTACTGGACAAGAACCAGCGCATGAACCACAACCGATACATGAATCGCCAATAACGAATGCCATAATTGTTTCCTCCTTATAAAGTAAAAATAATCACACGCTTATTGTAAAACAAAATGCATTAATTAGCAAGTAATAATAATATTTATCAACAAAAGATTATATTGGAAATAATGCAGAATTGAGAATGTACAATTCATTGAAATAAAAGGGATAGACATTTAAAATAGGGTATAATATAATGATGAATACTGAACAAGAGTTATCAAGGAGGAACATATAATGGCAAAGATCAGTAAGGATATGCTTATAAATGATATTTTGGAAGTGGATGCAGGTAATGCAGCGATTCTTATGGCAGCAGGAATGCATTGTATAGGATGTCTTGCAGCAGCAGGAGAAAGCCTTGAGGAGGCGGCAGCAGTACACGGACTTGATGCTGAGGAGCTGGAGCAAGAGATCAACGATTATCTTGCAAAAAAGGAGGCTGAGTAGTATACTTGCCTGAGAATTCATGTAAAGTGTACTATAAAGGATGGAAAGATATATGAAGACAGATGGAACTAATCCTCCCGGGCAGGGGACATGTGGACTGATAGATATTAATTGTCATATTTTACCGGGAACAGAAGATGGCCCTGATAATTTCAGGGAGGCATCAGAGATGCTCAGAATCGCATATGATGAGGGAATAAGAACTATAGTTGCTACACCGCCATATAACAAGAAGAATCCAATAATGGATGGTGACAAGCTGGACAGGATAGTGGAACAGCTCAATGTTGAGGCTGGCAAGATAGATCCGGATTACAAAGTATATCTGGGACGTGAGGTTGAATATAATGATGAGAATCATCAGAAGATCATATCCGGACAGCTTGATTCTATGGCAGATAGTAAATATGTAATGATTAGATTTGCATATGATGTAGATTTTGAGACTATCTCAGAGGCTATCAGAGACATAAATATGGATAGGTATATTCCGATAGTGGCTAACGTGGAACAGTATGAGTGCCTTGAAGAAAATGAAGATAAAGTAGAGGAACTTATACAACTGGGAGCATATATACAGATAAGTGCAGCTGCAGTTGTTGGGGATCTGGGACATGATATTAAGAATTTTGCAAGAAAGCTTCTAAAGGAAGAACTGGTTCATTTCGTGGCATCGGATGCACTCGATTCAGAAGATAAGGCACCTTATCTCAGGGAGTGTGCAGAGTACATAGAGCGAAAGTTTGGAGAGGATTATATGATGGAACTTTTCTATACCAACCCTAAGGCGGTTATAGATAATGATGACATCGATATATAATATTTCAGTATATACAAAAAGAGTATCGATCATGCATACTATGGTATGATCGATACTCTTTTTGTTTATCATTGTGTTTACAGAGCTGACAGAGTCTGTAAAGCATCCTCTGACATAATGCATGTGAAATGTTCTTTGAAATGGGCAGGCATAGCATATGTCATCTTATAACTGCTGCCGTATTCGGCAAGTATGTTGCACACCCTTACGAATTCCTGAGGTGTATTGTGACTGTTGGTCAGAACCAGATAGTATCTGCCGTTTGCAGGATTCTTGTACAGGTTGTTCTCACTAAAATAAAATGAAGCGACCTGTTTTGAAGCGCTTATAATAGTTGGCAGTGAGTCAAATATATATAATGCGCTCATGTTGTTGAGTGGCTGCGGATCATTTTCCTGTGTGGATACTGATGCCTCATTTTTGTTGGCGGCAGCAAAATCTCCGGCTGTGCTTGTCAGGCCTGAAATGGTATTGAAAATTCCTTCCAGGGCGTCCCTGACACCCTGAGGGACGTTTGCAGATCCGGAAATCTCAACTCTGGCAAAAGTGTTTCCTGGTTGATCGTCCTGGTCGTCATCGTCATCTGAATCATCAGAATCGGAATAATCATCGTTGTCATCATCCTCATCGATGTCATACTCACTGGTTTTGGAGAAACGTGAAAAACGCGTATCAAGCTCCTCTGGATCCTCCACCTTGGTCACGATGAGAACAAGGCAATCCGGTGAAATGGGAATAGCTTCGATCATAAGTGGAGTATCGTCTACTTCAAATCCTAACTCTACAGATGCCTGCTGCATCATATCTTTAAAAAGCTCTTTAGCTTTCTGAGTCCCATATGCAAGTTCTGATATTTTAAGCTGTTTCTCTGTGAGATCAGCTTTGTTGAGTGTGCATCTTATCTGATTTTCACTTAAACGTTCAATCTTCAATAGAATCGACCCCCTTTATAAGAGTTCTTTATATATCACTAAAATGTGTATTATAGTTTACCACATTTGTCAAGCAAGTAAATAGGATATATGCTGAAATTATTGGAATTTATATTATAAGAATATGGATAATAATACACTATGTATATTTTCATAAAGATTTCATAAAATATAATGATATGGTATTGGAAAAAGAGAAAAAATAGAGTATTGTAGCAATGTGAGCATTGTACATAAAACAAATGATCTGGCTTATATACAATTCTAATTTTCTAAAAATTCTGCAGGAATCTAATCATTTCAGATATAATTCCCGGATACAAAGAATGATATGCTCACATATTCCCGAAACAGATATGGTTATTACATCACAACACACATTGCATATTGAAAGCGGGAAAATAATTTGTAAGGGAGTGATGCCCAGGGATCCAAGTTAAGTAATAATGTAACACGATGATCTGAAAGATAGACAATTCTTTCAAAATAACAAGCCCGGAAATACACACAATATGTTATAGGTGACTCCGTCAGCTGTCATGGCGGAGTCATTTTTAGTGTGTTTATTTAGACCATTCGTCAATGGCATTTGCAATGGCATTTGCGATCTTGAACTGGTATTCATTGTCACACAATCGTTGACATTCATTATTGTTGCTGAGAAAGCCGCATTCGACGATGACTGATGTACAAGGACTGTCTTTCAGAACCATATAGTCGGGATTGCCCTTGGCCATTCTGGTATTATCAGGATCTGCCTCGTCAATAATGTGTTGTTGTATGCTTTCTGCCAGTGATTTTCCAGTGGGGGATGTGGAGTAATAAAATACCTGTGCCCCATGGACATACTCTGCTGAGTAACTGTTCTGATGTATGCTTATGTACAGGTCTGCATTTAGCTGTTCTGCCATATTGGTACGATTGCGGAGATCGGAGGTTTTCTTGCTGCCTGAATCGGCACTGTTTAGAGATATGTCAGATTCTCTGGTAAGATATGCACAGAACCCCAGATTGTTGAGAGCGTCCCTCAGTTTTAACGATATTGCCAGATTGATATCTTTTTCTTTAATTCCTTCGGGACTTACTTTGCCGGGATCGAATCCTCCATGCCCCGGATCGATAAGGATAATCGGACCGGATGATTGAGTGGAAGAGGTGTTCTGTTCAGAGGATATATTTTGAGCCGCATCAGATGCTGATGCTAGGTCAGAAGGATCTGATGGTGCTACAAACAAAAAATAGCATATGACTGCTGGGAGAGTAATTGCTGCAATTATAAGCGCGATAAGAATGCATTGAGACACGGAACTTTTCATTATGATGTCCTCTGCGTAAATTCATTAATATGTATGCACGGAATCATAAATACATGCAATATACAGCAAATGTTTGACACAGTTACATGGCTGGGCTAAAATATGGGCGTATAAGAAATAAAATATAGAAGTGATAATAAGTCATTATAGAAGAAGGTAAAGTAATGAATACTATAATTGCAAAAGCAGGCGTGGATGACGACCACATGTATGAGCAGGCGGCGGAGATACTGAAGAGGGGAGGACTTGTGGCATTTCCAACGGAGACTGTGTATGGGCTTGGCGGAGACGCTCTGAATCCGGATGCGTCACATCGGATATATGCGGCAAAGGGCCGGCCATCGGACAATCCGCTCATAGTCCACATAGCAGAGACGGCAAGTGTATATGAGCTGGCAGAGACAGTGAGTGAAGACACGAAGAAACTCATGGAAGCATTCTGGCCGGGACCACTCACCATCATACTCAACAAGAAAGAGGTCGTTCCGCACACGACCACTGGCGGACTTGATACGGTTGCCATCAGGATGCCATCACATCCGGTTGCCATGAGGCTCATAAAGGATTCGGGAGTGTATATTGCGGCTCCAAGTGCCAATCTGTCCGGACGACCATCCCCGACCACTGCGCAGCATGTGCAGCAGGATATGGACGGCAGGATAGATATGATCATCGACGGCGGGGCAGTCGGAATCGGTATAGAGTCAACGATAGTGGACATGACCGGAGACAGACCGACCATATTGCGGCCAGGATATATCACTCCGGAGATGATAAGGGATATCGTTGGTGATGTTACTATAGATCCGGCGATAACAGGTATGAACAATGCTCTGAGACCTAAGGCTCCGGGGATGAAGTACACACACTATGCTCCAAAGGGAGAACTCAGCATAGTAGAGGGCGATAGACTGGCTGCGGCTGAGAAGATAAGAAGTCTTGTTGCGGAGAAAAAGGCTCAGGGATATAAGACTGCGATACTGTGTGATACCGACAATGTTAGTCTCTATGATGATGGCGTATGCGAGAACGTATACGATGCCGGAAGCAAGAAGAACGAGATAACTGTGTCAGCCGGATTGTACAGTCTGCTAAGAACCTGTGACGACATAGGTGCACAGTATATATACAGTGAGTCATTTGAGGAGGGGGACATGGGCTATGCCATCATGAACCGTCTCATCAAGGCTGCAGGACACAGGATAATAAAATGCGCAAGCAAAATAGGAGTATAAGGAGGATATAAAGATGATAGCACTTGGATGTGACCACGGCGGATATGGACTTATGCAGGAGGTTATAAAGCACCTTGAGGAGAGAGGCCTTGAGTACAAGAATTTTGGCTGTTACAGCACAGAGTCAGTTGACTATCCTGTATATGGACAGGCAGCAGCAAAGGCAGTAGCTTCAGGAGAGTGTGATAAGGGAATCATTATCTGCGGTACAGGAATCGGAATATCGATCTCAGCGAATAAGATAAAGGGAATCAGAGCTGCACTCTGCCATGACTGCTTCTCAGCACAGGCAACGAGAGAGCACAACGATGCAAATATGCTGGCTATGGGAGCCAGAGTCATAGGCCCTGGACTTGCACTGAAAATAGTCGACATATTCCTCGACACACCATTCTCAAATGATGAGCGCCACGTAAGAAGGATCGGAATGATTGAGTAGTATCATAAGGTGGGGGCCCCCGCTTAAACTCAAAAAAGAATCCCATGACAGTATGGTCAAGACTGTCATGGGATCTTTTTTTATGCGGTTTTCGTCGAACTGCATTATTTGTTCAGCATATAACCGCGTTAAAAGGAAGAAAAATGATTAATGGATAAACATAAGTATTATCAACATAGTCACATTGTACATTAACAATAAAAAAATATCAAGGGGTTTGTACAAACTTTACAAAATGATTATTTACAATATGGCCAACTCATTATAAAATAATATTACTTGAGTTTTGACATAATAATCTAAAGTGATGCTTTGATAAAGTGTTTATGGAATTGAGTCTGCTCATAAATTTTTAAAAGGGAGGAATGTTATGCTGCAGGAGACTATGAAGAAGATAACCGATGCAGAGTCTGAAGCTGACGAGATCATTCGCAAGGCCAAGGAAGAAGCCGACTATACAGTAGCTGCTGCAAAGAAGGAGGCTGCGGATATGATCGTGGCCGCAGGATCAGCTTCGAGAGAAAGCATGAAGAGTGCCGAGGGAGCCAGCAGATCTGAGGAGGAGAAGCTCACGGTGAAGGCGATGGATATTGCCACTGCTGAGATTGCACATCTCAGGGAACGTGCAGCGTCCATGGAAGGTGAGGTTACTTCCATGATCATAGCAGAGCTGGTGGGATGAAAAGTCCTGCAGGCATTTTAGGAAAGGGGGTAAATGTATGGCGGTACTTCCTATGAAGAAGATTGAGATCTGTGCCATGAAGAGGGACAGAAAAGCAATTCTTGAGAAGCTCCAGTCGCTGGGAATGGTTGAGATACAGACTGATAACGAAGAGACTGACGACTTCAGGAAGATGAGTACCACAAGCCAGAGAGCAAAGTACGAGAAGAGAGTACAGAATACAGATGAAGCCTTACAGATACTTGATAAGTATGCTCCGGAGGAGAAATCCATATTTGCCAGTCTGGAAGGACGACAGGAGGCATCGGAGGCTGACATTCAGGAGATCGTAGCTAGAAGATGGGATTATAACCGTAAGGTTAAAAAAATCCAGGAGATCAGCAAGGACATAGCCGGCTGCGAGGCGGGGATAGTCAAATGTCAGGTTGCCATAGATGGGTTGGTGCCGTGGCTGAATATGGACATACCGATCAATACCACAGGGACCGAGAAGACAGATGTGATGATCGGAACTATGCCACCGGGGCTCACGGAGACGGATATACAGGGGTATATAAGCTCTGCGGAACCGGAGATGGCGGGATACACAGTCACTGCTGTAGGATCTGATAAGGACCAGACTTGTATGGTGGCAATAGCCCTTAAACCTGTATCACAGAGGGTGGAGGAGATACTGAGATCTCATGGATTTACAAGAATTTCGTATTTCTCTAAAAGGACACCTGAACAGAAGACAGAGAAGTACAGGGGGGATATACGGGAATTCGAACAGTGGATAGAGGATAAGAAGAATGAACTTGTATCCATGGCTGATGACAGAGACAAGCTGAGACTTCTGGCTGACTATTACCGCATAAGGGCGGATAAATATAAGATTCTTGGAAGTATTCTCCAATCAAAGAGCACATTTGTCATATCGGGATATGTGCTGGAGAGAGACGTAGACAGGGTAGTGGCTGTACTCAATGAGAAATTTAGTCTTATGGCTGATGTATATGATGTTCCTGAGGATGAAGCGGCACCTATACAGCTTCAGAATCCGAAGATGTTCGCATCGGCGGAGGGCGTACTGGAGTCATTTGGACTTCCGGGAAAAGGTGAGATGGATCCAACCACACCGATGGCGATATTCTATATATTCCTGTTCGGACTCATGTTGTCCGATGCGGCGTATGGACTCATCATATTCCTGGCATGTTTTATTTTGATCAGGAAATTCCCAAAGATGGAGAACGGACTTCAAAAGTCCCTGCGTCTGTTCATGTACTGTGGTATATCCACACTGATATGGGGAATATTATTTGGCGGTTTTTTCGGAGACCTGATAACGGTGGTATCGAGGACGTTTTTCCACCACGAGGTGACGTTCAAGCCGGTATGGTTTGCACCTCTGGATGACCCAATGAAGCTTTTGTTATTCTCTTTGCTGTTCGGCCTTATACATTTGTTCGGCGGACTGGCACTCAAGGGATATATGTGTCTGAAGAAGAGGGATGTGAAATCATTCATATGCGACGTGCTGTCGTGGTTCATGCTCATCACAGGACTTGTACTGATGCTCATGCCGACGGAGCTGTTCGCATCCATAGCACAGATGCAGTTCAATTTCCCTGGCTGGCTTAAGAATACAAGCTACGGACTGGCGATTGCGGGAGCTGCGATCATCGTGCTCATGTCGGGAAGAAACCACAAGAATCCGGTGCTCAGACTTGCACTTGGACTGTATGACATATACAACCTGACAGGATGGCTGTCAGATCTGCTGTCGTACTCCAGACTTCTTGCTCTGGGACTTGCGACAGGGGTTATAGCACAGGTAATAAACCAGATGGGAAGCATGGCTGGCGATGGAATATTCGGAGCCATAGTGTTCATCATCGTATTTATAGTAGGACATCTGTTCAATCTTGCGATCAACATGCTTGGAGCATACGTGCACACATGCCGTCTCCAGTATGTAGAGTTCTTCGGCAAATTCTACGAGGGCGGCGGCAATCCATTCAGGCCGTTCAGGGAGAATACGAAGTACGTTGATATAGTAAGTGGTACAGAAGTGCAGAAATAAGAAATAAAAAACCAATTTTAGGAGGAGAAAATATTATGACAATGGGAACGGTTTTGGCATTAGTGGGAGCTGCGCTGGCAGTAATTCTTGCAGGTATGGGATCTGCATATGGAGTAGGAGTTGCCGGTCAGGCGGCAGCAGGTGTAGTAAGTGAGGATCCAAGCAAATTTGCAAAGGTTCTTATCATTCAGCTTCTTCCTGGTACACAGGGTATCTACGGACTTCTTGTTGGATTCATAGCACTGTCCAACATAGGAATCCTTTCAGGAACACCGAAGGAGCTCACAGTAGCACAGGGACTTATGATGCTTGCAGCATGTCTTCCAATAGCAGTTGTTGGTCTTGTATCAGCAATGCATCAGGGCAAGACGGCAGTTGCAGCAGTTGGAATAGTTGTAAAGAAGCCTGATCAGTTTGGTAAGGCAATGCTTTTCCCAGCCATGGTTGAGACATATGCGATCCTTGCACTTCTGGTATCAATTCTTGCAGTAAATGGAATCAAACTTTAATTTTTCATGCGCATGCACAATAGACGATAGTAAGGAGGATGTACTTTATGACGGGATTGGAAACAATCGTAGAACAGATCCTTCAGGAAGCACAGAAGGAAGCTGAAGAGATCAAAGCTCAGGCTGCCAGAAACGCGGATTCCATCATTGCAAATGCAAAAAAGACTGTGGATAAGATGAATGAGGAGACAAGTGAGAAGGTTGCCCAGGCAGAAAAGTCCGGATCATTCAGGGCAAAGTCCTCATCAGAACTCAAAAAGAGACAGGCGATACTTGCGGCAAAGCAGTCCATAATTGGGAATATGCTGGATAAGGCATACGATGCAATGGTTGCGCTCCCGGATGAGGAGTATTTTCAGGTGATCGCCAAATGTCTAGAGAAGTCGGTACAGCCCAAAAGCGGAGAGATATGTTTCTCTGGGAAAGACAGAAAACGACTTACACCACAGACTGAGAAGCAGATAGAGCAGATAGCTGCAGCTCATGGAGGAAGCCTTAAGGTGTCCGATGAGAACTGTGATATAGATGGAGGATTTGTCCTGATCTACGGCGGAATCGAAGAAAACTGTTCATTCAGGGCAATGCTGGACGCGAACAGAGAACATTTGGCAGACAAGGTAAATGAATTATTATTTGTTGATAACAGATAGCTGGAGGTAGGCAGATGGCAGACAAATATATATATGCAGTTGCCAGGATCAGGGCGCTTGAGATGACGCTTATGAGTCAGGCAGCTATAGAACAGCTCGTGGCCACGGATTCCTACAAAAAGGCGGTTCAGTTCATCATAGAGAAGGGCTGGGGCGATAGTGATAAAGCCAGTATGGATGAAAATGACATATTAAGGGCGGAGACTGACAAGACGTGGGCTGCTGTGGCTGAGATGGTGGATGATATGTCCGTGTTCAATGTCATAAGACTTCCAGATCTGTATCACAACCTCAAGGCGGCGATCAAGACTGTGGTTGCCGGGGAGTCTCCTGCCCATGTGTTCTTCGACAATGCCGAGATAGACGGTCAGAAGATGCTGTCCATCGTCAGGGACAAGGCGTGGGACAGACTTCCAGAGCACATGAGAGACTGCGCAAGGGAGGCCTGGGACTGTATGGCGCAGGCCGGAGATGGTCAGATGTGCGATGCTGTAATAGACCGAGGAACACTTCTGGCGATAATGAAGGCTGCGAAGAAGGCGGATGACAGCCTGCTCAGGGATTATGCAGAGACGACGGTGGCTGTTGCAGATATCAAGATAGCGGTGAGATCCATGAAGACAGGCAAAAACAAGGATTTCATGAAGAGAGCCATGGCGGAGTGCAATACGTTGGATATTGACAGACTGGCGACGGCTGCGGTGGCTGGCATGGAGGAGATAGAGAGATACCTTGCAGACACAGCATACGCCGGTGGGGCAGAGGCACTTTCTGAGTCGGCATCGGCATTTGAGAGATGGTGTGACAACCGTATCATAGAGACGATAAAGCCTCAGAAGTACAACCCATTTACGGTGGGACCAATAGTGGCGTACATTCTGGCGAGGCTCAACGAGATAAAGACAGTCAGGATCATATTGACATGCAAGCTGAACCAGCTTCCGGAGGAAGCTATCAGGGAAAGGGTAAGGGAGATGTATGTATAAGATAGCTGTTATAGGCGATTATGACAGTATATACGGATTTGCAACTCTGGGCCTGGATACATTTCCTGTAGATGATTCGGAGTATGGGGCTGCGCTGCTGAAAAGGCTGGCGGAGGACGATTATGCAGTCATATATATGACCGAGGCACTGGCTTCGGATCTCAATAAAGAGATAGACAGATACAGAGAGGTTATGAAGCCAGCGATCATTCTCATACCGGGGATATCAGGCAATACAGGGGCCGGAATAGCGGGAGTAAAGAAATCCGTTGAGCAGGCCGTAGGCTCGGATATTTTATTTAATGAAGAGTAGTGGAGTGATATAGATGAGCGAACGAAGACAATTTGGGAATATGATATATATATCTTAATTGAGATGTTTAGTACTACCAAATCAGGGAAATACGAAGCCGCCGGTCCTTAGATGGCGCGTCAGCGGCATCCTAGTACCGCTGCAGGCTGAGTTAAGCGGAAGCGACCACTGATTGATATACTAAACTGCCTCAATCATATCGGAAAGAGGATTCGCAATTATCTATGGAGCGAGTAAGTATAGAAGGGAGCGTGAGCTGTTAAGTGGCTACAGGAAAGATTAAGAAGGTCGCCGGACCACTGGTCATCGCTGAGGGCATGCGTGATGCAAATATGTACGACGTTGTGCGTGTAAGTGAGAGCAGACTTATCGGCGAGATTATAGAGATGCACGGAGATCAGGCATCAGTTCAGGTATATGAGGAGACATCGGGACTTGCACCGGGAGCACCGGTTGAGTCAACGGGAATGCCTCTGTCAGTTGAGCTGGGACCGGGACTTATAAGCAGTATATACGATGGAATTCAGAGACCGCTGGATGACATCATGAAGATATGTGGCAATAACCTGAAGCGAGGAGTTGAAGTACCATCGCTGAAGAGAGATATCAAGTGGACATTTGTTCCGACGGCAAAGGTTGGCGATAAGGTGTCGGCAGGCGATGTGATAGGAACAGTTCAGGAGACTGTGGTTGTCACACAGAAGATCATGGTGCCTTATGGCGTGACAGGAACAATCAAAGAGATAAAGGCAGGAGACTTCACAGTTGAGGAGACTGTGTGTGTGGTTGAGACAGACAAGGGTGACAGGGAGCTGACACTCATGCAGAAGTGGCCGGTTCGTAAGGGCCGTCCATATAAGGAGAAAATACCACCGGTTATGCCACTTATCACAGGACAGAGAGTTGTAGATACATTCTTCCCTATCGCAAAGGGAGGAGTGGCTGCGGTTCCCGGACCTTTCGGAAGCGGCAAGACAGTCATCCAGCACCAGCTTGCAAAGTGGGCTGAGGCGGATATCGTTGTCTACATCGGATGCGGAGAGCGTGGAAATGAGATGACAGATGTTCTGAACGAGTTCCCAGAGCTGAAGGATCCGAAGACAGGACATTCACTCATGCAGAGAACAGTTCTCATAGCCAACACATCGGATATGCCGGTTGCGGCCAGAGAGGCATCTATATATACAGGTATAACTATAGCTGAGTATTTCCGTGATATGGGTTACTCGGTGGCACTCATGGCGGATTCCACATCGCGTTGGGCTGAGGCGCTCAGAGAGATGTCAGGACGTCTGCAGGAGATGCCTGGTGAGGAGGGTTACCCTGCTTACCTAGGTTCAAGACTTGCACAGTTCTACGAGAGAGCCGGAATGGTCAAAACTCTCGGCAGCGAGGGCAGAACCGGCGCACTGTCGGTTATCGGTGCGGTTTCTCCTCCAGGTGGAGATATCTCCGAGCCGGTTTCGCAGGCTACACTTCGAATCGTCAAGGTATTCTGGGGACTGGATTCATCGCTTGCGTACAAGAGACATTTCCCTGCCATCAACTGGCTGACCTCATACTCTCTGTATGTGGACAATATGGGCAAATGGTTTGAGGAAAATGTAAATGAAAAGTTCATGGTCGACAGACAGAAGATGATGACACTGCTTCAGGAGGAGGCAGAGCTCGATGAGATCGTTAAGATGGTAGGTATGGATGCCCTTTCAGCAGGAGACCGTCTGAAGATGGAGGCAGCCAGATCCATCAGAGAGGATTTCCTCCACCAGAACTCATTCCATGATGTGGACACATACACACCGCTTCACAAACAGTTCCTGATGATGGAGCTCATCATGGCGTTCTACGAGGAGTCAGCGCAGGCTCTTGCCGGTGGAGCAAGCATAAGAAGTATTCTGAACATGCCGATCAGAGAAAAGATCGGACGATTCAAATATGTGCTTCCTGAGAATGTGGATGAAGAGTATGAGAAGATATACAGGGAGCTTGGCAAAGAGCTTCAGGAAGCTATAGAGAAGGAGGACTAAGACTATGCCAAAGGAATACAGAACTATACAGGAAGTTGCGGGTCCTCTGATGCTGGTGCACGGAGTTGAGAATGTAGCTTATGATGAGCTGGGAGAGATCGAGCTGGCGGACGGCGAGATCAGAAGATGCAAGGTTCTTGAGATAAATGGTGGGGACGCGCTGGTACAGCTCTTTGAGAACTCGACAGGTATCAATCTTTCAAACAGCAAGGTAAGATTCCTTGGAAGAAGTATGGAGCTTGGCGTATCAGAAGACATGCTTGGCCGTGTATTTGACGGACTTGGAAGACCTATAGATGGCGGCCCTGAGATCCTCCCTGATGAGAGAAGAGATATCAACGGTCTGCCGATGAATCCGGCTGCTAGAAACTACCCGTCTGAGTTCATTCAGACAGGTATATCAGCCATAGACGGACTGAACACACTGGTAAGAGGACAGAAGCTGCCTATATTCTCAGCTTCAGGACTTCCTCATAGCCAGCTTGCAGCCCAGATAGCAAGACAGGCCAAGGTGCGCGGAACAGATGAGCCATTTGCCGTTGTATTTGCAGCTATGGGTATCACATTTGAGGAGGCTAACTTCTTTACAGAGAGCTTCAAGGAGACTGGTGCCATAGACAGAACAGTCCTCTTCATCAACCTGGCAAATGATCCTGCGGTTGAGCGTATCGCCACACCTAGAATGGCACTTACTGCTGCTGAGTATCTTGCGTTTGAGAAGAACATGCATGTTCTGGTAATTCTCACGGATATCACGAACTATGCGGATGCACTTCGTGAGGTATCAGCCGCAAGAAAAGAGGTTCCGGGACGCCGTGGTTATCCTGGATACATGTACACTGACCTTGCAACTCTGTATGAGAGAGCCGGAAGACAGAAGGGCAAGAATGGAAGTATAACCATGATACCGATCCTGACCATGCCGGAGGATGACAAGACTCATCCTATACCTGATCTTACGGGATATATCACAGAGGGACAGATCATTCTCTCAAGAGAGCTGTACAGAAAGGGAATCACACCGCCTATCGATGTACTTCCATCACTGTCCAGACTTAAGGATAAGGGAACCGGTGAGGGCAAGACCAGAGGAGATCATGCCAGCACCATGAACCAGTTATTTGCTGCTTATTCAAGAGGAAAGGATGCCAAGGAGCTCATGACTATCCTGGGAGAGTCGGCACTTTCTGATATAGATATTATATATGCAAAGTTTGCAGAGGCATTTGAGAAGGAGTATGTATCCCAGGGGTACGGCACCGACAGAAGCATTGAGGAGACACTGGCCATTGGCTGGAAGCTTCTCTCCATTCTTCCTAGAGCCGAGCTGAAACGTATCGACGACAAGTGGCTTGACATGTATTACGGAAAGTAGTGGGTAGGCAATTTTGTGGGAAGATTGTGGAATATAGCATTCGACTGCATACCTGAGCAGGAGCGCTTTCGCTCGTTTCACCCTGCAGCGGTACTAGCGCTCGCATGCTCGCTGAGTACCGGCGGGCTCAAATGTCCTGCCCATGGTAATGCAGTGGATTGCTATATATTTAAAATATTCGTGCAAAATTGCCATATACACGTTGTCTTTGTAATACATGTCAAGAAGTTGGAAAATATATTTGGAAGAAAGGAGAAGACAGATGGCTAATGTTGTGGTTAATCCAACCAGAATGGAGCTGACAAGGCTTAAGAAGAAGCTGGTCACGGCGTCCAGAGGCCATAAGCTCCTTAAGGATAAGCGAGACGAGCTGATGAGGCAGTTCCTTGACATGGCAAGAGAGAATATGGAACTGAGAAAGAAGGTTGAGGCTGGCATCAAAGCTGCCAACACTAACTTTGTAATAGCGAAGGCGGGTATGAATGAGCAGACATTAAGTACGGCGCTCATGGCTCCGAAGCAGGAGGTGCGAATCGCCCTTAGCGACAGGAATGTAATGAGTGTTGACATTCCGGTGTACGACTATAAGACGAAGAGTGCGAATTCCAATGACATCTATTCGTATGGATTTGCATTTACATCCGGAGAGTTGGACGATGCAGTGAAGTCCCTCTCGGACACACTTCCTGATATGCTGAGACTGGCGGAGGTGGAGAAGTCCTGCCAGATGCTTGCAGCGGAGATAGAGAAGACCCGCCGACGCGTAAATGCTCTCGAGCATGTCATCATTCCGGAGACCCGGGAGGGCATAAAGTATATAAGCATGAAGCTTGACGAGAATGAGCGAAGCACCCAGGTCAGACTCATGAAGGTCAAGGACATGATGCTGGAGGAGGCTCATCACTACAAAGAGCATCAGTTTGCTGAGTAAATAAAAAAGATACAGGGTTGTCATCGGACTTTGAGGGAAAACTCAACCGGTGAATAATCCTGTATCTTTTTATTTAACGTCTATAAAAAATATTATTTCCTGACCCTGACTTTCACTGTTTTGCTCCACTTTGAAAAGTGTAGTCCTCCGTTCTGATCAGCGGAAAATGTGCTTACACGGACGTAGTATACCTTACCTTTCTTCAGTTTCTTCTCTGTGCGGCTTGTGATCTTTGGACTGTTCAAAGTAATGGTTCTTGTGTAGCCCCTGCTGAAGTTGGATTTGGAAGATACCTGGAGCTTATATCCCAGGATGTCAGATTTCTTTGTCCATGTGAATCTTATAGTTCCTTTTGCTGAGTTCCTGATGGCGGTTACTCTTGGCTGGGGAACATCAGGCGTTGTAATCTTAAATGCGTAGGTACCTGTACCTGATTCGCTTTTCAGCGTCAGATAATAGTCACCTTTGGAGGCGTAGAAACGATAGGTTTTCTTGCCAACCGATACATTGTCCCTGTGATAATCAAACAATTCTTTGGTATCGGTTATTGCAAAAGCCATATCAGGGACCCTGTTGTCAAGGGTTATATTGACGAAACTATTTTTGGTAATCCTGAATTTGTATATATCTACTTTGTCGTTTTTGGCAATCTGGCCACGGAATGACTTGCCAAGGGAGTAGCTTGAAGCTTTTTCAAAGTAGTTGTTCTGGTTTGATGTATTTTCTGCGATAGTCTCATTTGCAGGTGAGAACTTTGGCGTGAAGTTGAAGTTGATGGTTACACCATACTGGCTTCCAACTACGTCCAGATAGTAGTCACCGGCCACCAGGTCCACATATGCGCTGTGATTGCCTTTGTTCATTCTGAATGAAGCCATCTTGTTGCGGACAGTATCAAATACATAGAACCAAGAGGTAGTGTTATTCACAGTGTCGTTTTCATTGTCACACCAGTAATTGATTGTCAGCCTTCCTGATTTCTGCAATGAGAAATTATATGAGTAACGATCAATTCTTTTGTCGACGGTTCCGCTGTTCTTCTGTCCCCATTCCATGGAAAGATTGTCAAAAGTATTGCCAGCCTTTGCAGTGGTGGACGGGGCACAGGTAGTTATTGCCAGAATTACACATATAAGCAATAACATAAACTTTTTGAATTTAAAAATCATAATAAAATACCCTCCCGTTATTGTTAATCATAATTATAATAACTATTATTGCGTAAAGTCAATGATCATCATTTGTGAGAAAATCTGTTTTACTGGTATTAGTCTGTAGTGTCGCGTCTTATGAGTACGGGTGTAATCTTTTTGTGAATTGGAAATTCGTTTATATGAGGCTTGCGCTTTTTCCTTTCATCAATTTCTTTGATAAGAGTATCCATAGCTGTATGTGCTATAACATCAATCTGCTGACCGATGGTGGAGATAGGTATGATGGCATCCTCGGCAATCGGGGAACCATCGAAACCAACTATACGATAGCTTTCCGGCAGAGAACCATATTTTTTGATGATAATATTCAGCAGAATATTTGCAAATGTATCATTGGCTACGAAGAATCCTTTCTTCTTAGTCGGATACTTTTCTTCTATCTCGCAGAACATGTCATATATTTTGTTGTACGAATCATGGTATGTGTTGCCCAGTTCCCGAAGAAACAACTCATATGTGACATTTTGCTCACGGCACACATCCTCAAAGGCTGCAATTCTTTTGTAGCTTGGTATCTCCTGTGGAACATTCGAGTTTATATGTATGAGTACATCACAGTTATTCTTTATAAGCAGACTTGTGGCCTGCGTTGCCCCCATATAGTTGTCGGTGTTGACGCTGTTGACGTACTTGTCTTCACGCTCTATTGCTACGATAGGGATATTGTAGGATGCCAGTTCCTGTGATGATATAGTGTGGCTGAGGATGATCATTCCTTCTATGTTGTAGGCAAGAAGCTCCTGAATGTATTGGCGCTCAAGTTCCTCATCACCGCTTCCCGGAAATACTAGAAACTTATAGCCATAGTCCTTGTATGTGAGAAGCAGCTGGTTGAGCATCTCTGAATAGTAGTGCAGGTACAGGTTAGGGATTATGAGACCGATGAACTCGGTCTTGCCATTTGCAAGAACTTTGGCAAGTTTGTTCTCCTGGTAGTTCAGATCTTTCAGTGCCTGTGATATCTTATCCTGATTTTCCAGAGTGACGGAATCAGGATTGTTGAAATATCTTGATATCGTTGTCTTGGAAAAACCTGTGTATTTTGCTATATCGTCAAATGTGACTTTCTTTTTATTCATTTAATATCCTCCCAAAATGAATATCTACATTTTCAGAGCAGATATCCAAAAACTATGTCCAGTATACTCATTTACACACAATAGTGCAACAAAATAAATAACCGGTTACTTTCCTTTATTTATAACAGAATCCGAGCAAAAAAATATGCAAAAAGTATAATTATCATGTTGACATTTGAAATGCTCTGGTGATAACATAAGAATAACAAAGTAACCGGTTACTTAACCGGTTACACAACGCGAAAGGAGAAGTTTATGAGAAAGAAATCTTTGATGGTGTTTCTTGTGGCAGCAGCTTTTGCCGGATGTCTTGCCGGATGTGGCAAGAGTGAGCCGGAGCCAGGCAGCACAACCGAAAAAACAATCTAATCAAACAGAAGGAGGACACAGTATGTATACATGCCAGAAGGCAGATGAATATATAGAAAAGAACAGAGTAGACAGAGCAGACAAGCCGGAGTTTCACCTCACAACTCCGGTGGGCTGGTTAAACGATCCAAATGGGTTTTCCATATATGGAGGAAAGGCACATTTGTTTTACCAGTTCCATCCATATAGCACAGAGTGGGGACCGATGCACTGGGGACACTCCACCTCAGATGATTTTATAAGATGGGAGGAGCTTCCAACAGCACTGGCACCTGACTCGGATTATGATGCATTTGGGTGCTTTTCAGGAACTGCTATAGAGAATGACGGGAAGCATGTATTGTTCTATACAGGAGTAGTTGAGGAAAAACTGGCTGATGGAACTAAGAATGTTATACAAAACCAGTGTATGGCTGTAGGCGATGGAATTAGTTATAAAAAAATATCCAGCAATCCTGTTGTTGATGGGAAGATCATGCCAGAGGACTGCAGCCGTGCTGATTTCAGAGATCCGAAGGTCTGGAAGGATGAGGACGGCAGGTACTATATGCTGGCTGGAAACCGGACATATGATGGAATCCCTCAGGTTGTACTGTTCTCTTCAGATGATATGTACAGCTGGAAATTTGAATCAGTATTTGCAAAGGATGAAACAGGCAGATTTGGCGCAGTATGGGAGTGCCCAGACTATTTTGAGATGGATGGACATAAGGTGCTTATAGTATCCCCACAGGACATGTCAGCAGATGGAGAGTTTCACAATGGAAATAACGTGGTATTCTTCACAGGCGATGTGGATGAAGAGAAACATATTTTTAAGTATGAAAAAGCGGTATCTGTGGACAGTGGATTTGATTTTTATGCACCACAAACTATAAGAACGTCTGATGGTCGAAGAGTGATGATTGGCTGGATGCAGTCCTGGGACAGCGTAAATACGCTGCCACGTGGACAGAAGTGGGCATGTATGATGTCGGTTCCAAGAGAACTAACGATCTCTGACGGCAAGCTGATTCAGACTCCGGTTAGAGAACTTTGTGTATACAGGCAGAACAAGCTGGTAGTTAATGATACTTTGCGTGGTGAGAAGACATATGAAGGCATTAACGGCAGAGTTATCGATATGACAGTTGATATAAAGAAAGCTGAATGTGGACACTTTACAATGCACTTTGCAAAGGATGAGATTCATGAAACCAATGTCAGCTATACCCCGGGAACACAAATACTTGAGATAGACAGAACATTTGCGGGATGGATACGTGATACAAACTGTGTGCGTAAGGTCAAAATCAAGAATGGCAATGGTCTTTCAAAAATGAGAATAGTGATGGATTGGAATTCCATAGAGATATTTGTAAATGATGGAGAACAAGTGCTGTCTACAGTTATATATACACCGCGCAATGCTCAGGATATTGTATTTGAAACTGACGGATGTGTGGAACTTGAGGTGGAGAAATACGATCTGAACATATAGGTCATATGCTCTGATTGATCAAATTTTGAAAGAAATAGAAGAGTTTATGATACAATAAAAAATTTGAGAACCTGAATACATGTAAATGCGCAATGTCATCAATTTAAGCGTATTGAGAAAAAAGTTAAGCTCTGTTATTCAATGCAGTTATGTTATACTTATAGTGAAAATACTATGAGGCATGGTACGTTTATAAAGCCCCGGATATTGAACAAACTGCTGAAACTGTTGAAAATTATGGTAGTGCATCAGTGCTAGGTTTCTAAAAACGACCACTATACTTATTAGGACTAAAACATCAGTAAATGTTGGGAAAATAAAGGAGAAATTGCATGAAAGTTCATAATTATAAAATAAAAAATAACATTGAACAGGCAGAGGATACAACTTGTGGAACATGCAGAAAAATAACATTGAACGGTATAGGTCTGCTTTCCGGAGCACAGCTTAAGTATATAGCGTTCATTTCAATGCTTATAGATCATACGAATAAGACTTTGCTGTATCCGTACCTGGACGGTGGAATAATATCGGCTGTAAGTGATGTATTTGATATCCTGGGGCGGATAGCTTTCCCGATATTCATATATATGCTGGTGGAGGGATATTTTCATACGAGAAACAAGTGGAAGTATCTTGGAATGCTGCTTATATTTGGCGTGATATCTGAGATCCCTTATGACATGTTCTCCAGTGGCGTATTCTTTGAATGGAATGCAAATAATATTATGTTTACATTGGCGATGGTGCTGGCAATGATATGGATCATTGATGTGCTGAGGAAAAAAATGGAGAAGCTTCCAAAGGCGGTATGGTTTATTGCGACGATACCGATAGTTGCCATAGTGTGTCTTATATCGATGAATCTTGCGGTTGATTATGACTACCACGCCATACTTATAGGATATTTCCTGTATATATTTCATGAAAAGTCCGCAATTGCAATACCGTTCTGCTACCTGGCGATGTTCAAGGAACCGTGGGCACTGTTGGGGTTTGGACTGACTTTGACATACAATGGCAAGCGCGGCAGGCAGAATAAGCTGGTGAATTACCTGTTCTATCCAGTGCATATGCTGATACTCGGTATTATAAGGATGAGTCTTGGGCTGTGATAGATGAGAAGGAGCACGGAGGCGTTATGGAAATTGACAAAGAGCTGATGACAAAGATATATGACCTCAGGCGTAGGCTTCACAGCATTCCTGAGGCTTCGATGCATGAGATGCGGACTAAGGCGGTGCTAATGTCATTTCTCAGGGAGAATACTGACCTTGAGATCGTGGATAGAGGCGCTTGGTTTTATGCGGTGCTGAAATCTTCTGATGACAGAATAGGGGATGAAGAAAGACCGCCGATCGCGTTCAGGGCAGACATGGATGCAGTGTGTGGGCAGGATGGAAAGCCGGGACATTACTGTGGGCATGATGGACATAGCAGTATATTATGTGGTGCTGCTGCCTGGCTGTCCCGTGCAATGGAAAAATGCGGAAATACGCATGTGTGTGATAGAAATAACAATTCTGGAGCGATTTGCCAGAATCAGATAATTAACAGGGATGTCTATTTTATCTTTCAGCCCGGAGAGGAGATCGGTGCTGGGGCAAGGCTGTGCAGAGATCTTATAATTGAGAAGAATATAGGTGAGGTTTATGGACTTCATAACATACCGGGATATCCGAGAAATCATGTGCTGACGATAGATGGAACATTTGCATGCGCATCAACGGGGCTTGAGATACATATGATAGGGACAGCCAGCCATGCGGCATATCCTGAGGCGGGAAAGAATCCGGGGCCTGCGCTTGCCAGGCTGCTGCTGGAGATAGAGAAGCTTACGGAGGAGTACAACCGCAGCAGGGGATTTGTCAGGATGACGCTCATCGGAATGGATATTGGAAGTGCCAATTATGGTGTGGCTGCATCAGAAGGAACGCTGCGCATGACGGTGAGGGCTGAGCGGGAAAAGGTATTTGCCGGGTATGTGGACGAGATAAAGCAGATTGCACAAAATACTGCGGACGATGGGGGCTTCACCCTTGATATACAGGAGATAGAGCGGTTCCCGGCAACGGAAAATCATGCTGTGAATGTGGACAAACTGAGAAAATGTGCTGCTGACCAGAATATTGTAGTCACGGAACTCGCTGAGCCGATGAGGTGGTCGGAGGACTTCGGATACTATCTGCAGGAGACAATGGGAGCATTCTTCGGCATAGGTGATGGTGAGGATCATGCCCAGCTCCATACGGCGGGATTCGAGTTCCCGGATGAGATCATAGAGACAGCAGTTAAGATGTTTGTGGGGCTGGCATTGATGTAGTGCAGGTAGGAGATAATAAGTTATTTGATGTTCAAAAATGGGGTGAAGTCGTATGAAGATAAAATATGACAGGCACGTAATGCGTATAATTCTGATTGCTGCGATGGTGGTATCTGTTCCTACACTTGCAGGAATGATCTGTGGTGTGTTTTTTGATGATATTGTCAGTACATTTTGCGATGTTATGATGGTGACCAGCGTTATTACATTTTGCCCTATGGTTGGTTTGTGGCTTGCCTGCCTGGACGCATGGCTGTACCTGAGAGAACTGGTCAAGGCCGGATATGAGGTTCCAGATGACAGAAGGAAATATAATTGTGTGCTGGAAAATCTGCCGAGAGAACGAGAAGATTATTGCATCGTTGATGGAAGGGACTGGGATAGCGTGATATCAGCATGTATCACGGCTGCATGTGCACTCTGTTTTGCGGCGGTGGTAATAAAGTATTATGTAGGGTGGTGGCGCTGGCTCCCCGGAGTGTCGATTCCTGGAATATGCCTGTGTATTGTTGCTGTATTCTGGGTGGTTGGGGCAGTTGTATATTATAGACAGTCTGACAATAGAAGATATAGAGGAAGGCTTGAACCAGTCGATGACAGAAAGGTAAGAACCTATCTGTTTAAGAAGATAATGACTGTACTTTTGGCTGGCTTTGTATCCGTGATTTTTGATCTGGCTATGTTTTCTGCGGCTGGTTACATGGCCAAAGCGCAGGTGGAGGCGGATGTTGAGAAGGTGAGATATGAGGTCGCTGGTATCAGCGATGTATCTCGTGACGGTCAAGATGGAACATACCAGCCAGGAGAGATAGACACGGACAAGCTGGGCATAGATTTTCGGATGAAAGACGGACGCCTTGAATGGCAGTCAGAGCACGGGCAGATGAAGCTTACATATGTGTATACATGGAAATATGGGAAAACGGAAAGAAGGATTATCAGATGATTTTTGCACGATCTTTGCGTAAACTTGTGCCTGTTCAGGCATAAAATCCCCTCTCGTAGAACATAATAATAACAAGTTGCAAAAGGGATGCGTGTGGAGGTTCGACATGACAAAAGCGGCAAAGATATATCTGGTGGTTCTCATATGGCTGTCAGCACTGGTGCAGCTGGCGGTACTTCTGATCTAGAATTTATCAACTGTTATCTGAATAGTGATTCGGATTTGATGGATTCAGTAAAATGTGACTGCCTCTTGAGTCATTCCGGCATTGTTCAGAATGAAATAACAGGTAACGACCTGTTTTGTTAAAGAATTAAATGAAAATATATATCATTACCAATGATTATATGTTAGAATAAATCGACTTTGTTTCAAATTGCAGGGATGCAGCCGCGAATGTGCGGAATGTTTGGAGACAGGGTCGATTTTTCTGCATAAAATGCAGAATGATCTTCATGGATTTTGGGAAAAATAGGAAGTCTGTTAGCTATTTTACCCTGGATACCGTGCCTTAAAATGTATCTCGACATGGAGAGGCAGGTGGATAGGGCTACTAACCGTGATCCATGCCATCACCCGGTATCATAAAGGGGTTTTTTCTTAACATGTTTTTGATTCCCCGACAGTATGAGGGCAAGATAAAGTTGTGCTCATGCGAGGAGAGCTATCAGATAGGCTTTTCGTTATTTGCTCCCCGGGCTGGTGAGATATACAGCAGTGATACATGGAGCGTGGATTTGTTGTCCGCTGACGGCGGGGCGGTCGCTCTTGTCGTCCATTTGGAATGGCAGATGACAAATGCGCTTTGTTGGGGCACTGTAAGTAAGTGACGGAGTATGTCACGATACTTAAGGAGGAAATAAATGGAAAAAAACAACAATAATTCCAACAATATCATTGAATTGAAAAACATTGTCAAGACCTATGACAATGGATTCACAGCAGTTGACGGCTTTAACCTCGAAGTGAAGAGAGGCGAGTTCGTCACGTTCTTAGGCCCTTCAGGCTGCGGAAAAACCACGACACTTAGAATGATAGCAGGATTCGAGATTCCTACTTCAGGAGAGATATTACTGAATGGACAGGATATCAGCAAGCTTCCACCAAATAAGAGACCTATCAACACGGTCTTTCAGAGGTATGCGCTGTTCCCACATCTGAATATCTTTGACAACATAGCATTTGGCCTCAAGCTCAAGAAGCTTCCTAAGGCAGAGATCGTGAAGAAGGTCAAGAAGGTCCTTGAGATGGTTGACCTTGAGGGCTTTGAGGACAGAAAAGTCGCCACGCTTTCGGGTGGACAGCAGCAGAGAATAGCTATAGCGAGAGCCCTTGTCAATGAGCCAGAGATACTTCTTCTGGATGAGCCTCTTGGCGCGCTGGATCTCAAGATGAGAAAAGAGATGCAGATAGAGCTCAAGGGAATGCATGACAGGCTGGGAATCACTTTTATCTATGTAACACATGACCAAGAGGAAGCACTCGCCATGTCAGACAAGATAGTTGTCATGAGCGAGGGTGAGATACAGCAGATAGGAACTCCTGAAGATATATATAATGAGCCAAAGAACGCATTTGTTGCGGATTTCATAGGCGAGAGTAACATCTTCAACGGAATCATGACGGGCAAGTTAAAGGTAAGATTCTGTGGTGCAGAATTTGTCTGTCTGGACGACGTGGAGATTGGAACGAAGGTGGATGCCGTAGTAAGGCCGGAGGATGTGATAATCACCACACCTGAACAGGGCGCTGTAAAGGGCGTTGTGACCTCCGTAGTATTTAAGGGTGTTCACTATGAGATCACCGTTGAGTCCGGAAGGAATGAGATAGTTATTCAGACCACAAAGTCCGCCAAGGTTGGAGACAAGGTTGGCCTCAATGTTGAACCTGATGGAATACACATCATGATATCGGAGACTGCAATCAACAAGATTGAGAGCTCAGTCAATAGAAATTATGCCCTCGGCGTATTTGACGGTAAGGTATCATGCGACCTCACGGAGATCGTTCCGGGTTCAGCCATGAAGGATGGCGTGCTGGTGGATGCAAATGGTGAGGCGATAGACCGTGAGAAGATCAAGGTAATAGTATCTATACTTCCAGAGGATATCGACATGAGTGATGACGAGGAAGCTGGTATACTCTGCGGACATATCATCAATCTTATATATAAGGGAGACCACTACAGCTATGTGGTGAGAACTGACAATGAGGAGGACTTTATCGTGGATGACGAGTACCTGTGGAACATGGAGGACAGAGTCAGCCTGATAATTCCAGAGGATAAGATGAAGTTTTCACTTAAGAAATAGATGGAGGGATGAACATGAACGGCTTACGTTTTTCAAGAAAACAGCTGGGCATCCCATACGCATTATTTCTCATATGCTTTGTAGTTGCACCACTGTTTGTAATTATTTATTATGCCTTCACCAACGGCGAGGGCAGGTTTACATTTGACAATCTGACGGGATTCTTTACCAGCCCGAACACCATAGGTACTCTGGCATACAGCTTTTTGCTTGCCATAGTGACTACTCTGGTGTGTCTGCTGCTGGCATATCCGATCGCATATATACTTGCGAGAAGTGAGATGAAAAGGAAATCGGTAATTGTCATGATGTTCGTGCTCCCGATGTGGATCAACTTCACACTGAGGATCACAGCACTCAAGGAGGTACTCACAGTTATAGAGGGCAATCTGGCATTCCACCCGTTTCTCAATTCGGTTATAGGAATGACATATGATTTCCTGCCATTTATGATACTTCCTATATACACAACCATATTGAAGCTTGACGGCAGCCTTATGGAGGCCGCTGTGGATCTTGGGGCAAATAGCTTCCAGACATTTGTCAAGGTCACACTTCCGCTCACCGTTCCGGGAATTGTCAGCGGAATAGTTATGGTATTTTTGCCATCTATGACTAACTATGTTGTGCTTGACATGCTTTACAACAGCACATACATCATGGGTAGTCTGATAGGAAGCTACTTCTCAGCATACAACTGGAACGGCGGTTCCATGATAGCACTCGTCCTTCTTGTGATAATACTTGTATTCACACTTGTGACAAACAAGTACACGGATGACGACGGTGGAAGCAGAGGAGGTGCGTTGTTATAATGAAGAAATGGTCTAAGATTATATTTATATGCATTATGTTGCTTCTCATATATATGCCTATACTGATACTGGCTGTGTACAGCTTTACCACATCGGCAAATATCGGAAGCATTCACGGATGGTCATTCCACAATTATTTGACGTTGTTCACCAAGGACGAGCTGAGATCAATGATAGTTGGAACTGTGCTTCTGGCTGCAGGTTCAGCACTGATATCAACCATACTCGGAACACTCGGTGCAATAGGTGCCTTTTATTCAAAAAAATGGGCCTCAGCATCGATAAATGCCATGAATGAGGTGCCTGTTGTAAATGCAGATGTTGTGACAGGTTTCTCTATATGTATACTGCTCATAGTTGCATTTGGTATGAGCAAGGACAGCTATGTTCCACTTGTCATCGGACATGTGGTGCTGTCTGCACCTTTTGTATATCTGTCAGTAGTGCCAAAGCTCAAGCAGATGGACAGCAGTCTGTATGAGGCTGCGTTGGATCTTGGAGCTACACCTTTCCAGGGACTCACAAAGGTAGTGATACCTCAGATACTTCCGGGTATTATCTCAGGATTTGCCCTAGCAGTTACGCTGTCACTTGATGATTATTTCATCGCGACATACACCAAGCCTGCGACATTTGACACCATAAGTACTTACGTTGTAAATGCGACAAAGGGTTCACAGACTGAGGTTAAGACAGCTCTGTGGGCACTTTCAACAGTCATATTCGCTCTGGTTATCATAGTCGTTGTGGCTATGAATGTGGCCGGAAGAAAGAAGGAGGTGGAGCGCTTATGAAACATAGATGTTTTGGACGTTCAATTTCCAGAAAGCTGGCGGCGGCAGTCATGGCTGTTTCATTGCTTGCCGGACAGATGCTGCCTGTAATGGCGTCGGAGGATACGGGAGATACGGTTTCTGCCAAGAGCGACGGTGCATCTGATACTGCAAAAGAGGTCACGCTCAGAGTGTGCAGCTGGGAAGAGTACATTGACGAGGGCGGCTGGGATGAAGACGAAGCCATGGAACTGGACAATGGAACAACTATATTTGGCGAGAATTCCATGGTGGAGGATTTCGAGAACTGGTATTACGAGAATTATGGTGTGAAGGTGAATGTTCAGTATTCATGCTTCGGTACCAATGAGGATCTCTATAACATGCTGACTCTCGGCGATGTGTATGATCTTGTATGTCCTTCGGAGTACATGATCATGAAGCTTATGTCTGAGAACAAGCTTGAGCCTTTGTCCGACGGCTTTTTCGATGAGAGCAACGACAAGAATTATTATATAAATGACGTTTCGCCATACATTAGAGATACATTTGAGACGCATGAGATAAATGGAGAGGCCTGGAGCAAATATGCAGCTGGCTTCATGTTTGGAATTACGGGAATTCTGTACAATCCGGAGAAGATGACCGCTGATGAGGCTGGAACATGGACAGTCCTCAATAACCCTAAGTTTGCAAAACAGATCACCATAAAAGACAATGTCAGAGATTCCTACTTCGCTGCGGTCGGAGCATTGCAGAGGAACAAGCTGATGGACCCTGAATTCAGGGCTCAGGATGATTACTCAGATCAGCTCAAGGATATCATGAACGATGTCAGCCCTGAGACGATAGCAAAGTCGCAGGATCTTCTTCAGGATATAAAGGACAATGTGTATTCATTTGAGACTGATAGTGGTAAGGCAGACATGATAACAGGAAAGGTTGTTGCGAATTACCAGTGGTCAGGAGATGCAGTATATGCCATGGATCAGGCTGAGGAGGATGGTGTGAAGCTTGACTTTGCGGTACCTGAGGAGTGTACAAATCTGTACTTTGACGGATGGGTCATGCTGAAAAATGGAATAGACGGTGACGCTGACAGAAAACAGGCAGCAGAGGCGTTTATCAACTTCGTGTCAAGACCAGACAATGCAGTCCGCAACATGTATTATATAGGTTACACCTCAGTCATAGCAGGTGGGTATGATGATACGGTATATTCCTACCTGGATTACACCTATGGTGCGGATGATGATGAGGAGGATGTTGTTGATTATCCGCTTGGATATTTCTTCACAGGGGACAACACAGATCCTGACTACGTGCTCAGAGCTCCTGCGGAACAGGTCGACAGACAGCTTGGGGCTCAGTATCCGTCACAGGACGCCATAGAGAGAAGCGCGGTCATGGAGTATTTCGATGAGGATGCCACCAAGGATATCAACCAGATGTGGATCAACATCAGATGCTACAATATCAAAGATGTGCCGACATGGGCATGGTTCATTGTGGCAGCGGTGATCGGTGCACTGGCCGGTGTTATAGTTTATCATAAAAGATCAAAGAAATTATATTTGAAAAAATAAATATAATGCAGATGAAAAAAGGCAGCGTATGTCCTGATCAAAAAAGGTCATACGCTGCCTTATATATAAAGGAAAAAATGAGCGTAATTAAAGCATCGAATAACCGTAGCTGTTGACAATGGCCTCGATCTTTTTGCCGGCCTTACACATTGGACACTCTCCAACGGAATATGAAGCATAGTCGTCAATATCTTTTTTGTTGAACAGAGAGTGAACCTCGTGTCCTGCGACTTCATCAGTTGCTGAGAATATAGCTGAAATACCGGAAATAGTTCCGCCGTAATACTCGATACACTCAATACTCTGCTTTATAGTCTTGCCTGTTGTAGCAGAAGCGAGGAGAAGAAGAACGTTTTTGTTCTTGATCATAGGCTGGAGATTATCACGGAATATGAGCTGACCTGAAGAGTGAACCTCGGGAGTCATGATGTATATGGTCTGGTGCTGGTTCATTGATACGATACCATTCTCAGTGAGTGCATTTGCAAGGTATGCTCCGATGACCTCGGTTCCATCCATGCACACGATAGTATCTACGATTGTTGTTGCAACGTATTCTGTAGCCATAGATTTGGCAGCAGCCAGAGCCATCTTTCTTCTGCTCTTAATGGTTGTCATATCGATATACTTGTTGATATGTGAGTGGTTGGTTGCAAAATGTCCGTCCACAACTTTGATATCAAGTGCATTGTTGTAAGATGATGTGATTTTCATTGTTGAATTTTCCATAGCTGTAATTCTCCTTTTCAATGTAATGTGTTGTATGCTCCATATATGATTTTAAACAATTTCAAGAATGGTATTGACCAGCAGATCATCCTGTTTTGGGTTCATAAAACAGAATCTTATGTATTTGTTGTCAAGGCCTCTTATGTCTGCGCAGTTTCTGATATGCAGCCCTTTAGGAAGACAATGCTCAACTACGTCACCGGCTGATATATCTTCTTTTTGCAGTTTTACCAGTATGAAATTGGCGGATGGCCTATATAATCTGATAGATTTATGTGTTGACAGGGCTGAATACACCAGGTTGCGCTCTGTGCGGATAAGTTCCCTCGAATCAGCGATGTATTTTTGGTCGGTAAACATAGCCTCACCTGCTGCCTCAACCAGTTTGCCTATGGCAAATGGAAGTCCGGTGATCTCAAGCGTCTTTTTGAGAACAGGATTGGATGTAATCATATAGGCGAGTCTGAGCCCCGGAACGGCAAAGAACTTGGTGGTGTTTCTGAGCACAACAACGTTCTCGTATTCAGTAACCAGCGAAATAGCCGAATTGGAAGCTGTATCATCGACAAAATCCATATATTCCTCATCTATTACAAGGGTGATGTTGTTGCCGTCACATATCTTGGCTATAAAGGCCATGGATTCTGTATCGATTATCTGGGATGTGGTGCCGTTCGGATTAGAGATAAACACGATATCTATGTCCTCGGACAGATGGGATATAAAATCGGCAATGTCCAAAGTGAAATCTTCCTCTTCAGGTGTTGCGTAGTATGTTATGTCACAGCTGTTCATAGATAGAAGTTTTTCGTAGTTCTGAGCCCCCGGCGTGATAAGGATGGCCTTCTTCGGGGATGAGAATTCGCATAAGATCTTTACGAACTCATAAGAACTGCTTCCGACAATTATGTCATCTGCGTTTGCCCCGGAGTAAGAAGATATTGAGTCCTTGAGTTTCTTCATCCTGTTGTCGGGATATACAGCCAACTGGCTTATGTTATCGTGGATTGCCTTTCTGACAGAGTCCGGAATGCCAAGCGGATTCATGTTAAGATCTGCACGGACAGTCTCCACCTGGCTGATCAGATTGTCAGTGTTAAGATTTATTACCCCTTTTTTCATAAAAAAACCCCTTTTCAGTTGTTTTAAGTTATTTTTCTGTATATTTTGTTTAAAAAATGACAATATTTTGTTATAATCTTAATATATGTCTTGTTGTCAATTATACCGATTGGAGGCATCAAATACAACCTCTATAAGTTAAAATTAACAAAAAGACCACAGTAAAGAGAATCATATTGTATACAATACTGTATGCGGTAAAACATATAGGAGACCAGGGATGAAGGGAATAGTTGAGCAGTACGCACGCGGTGAGTTCAAAGTTGACAGACCGGAAGTTGATATATCAGATGGCAAGATCGAACTGAATATTGAGGCTGGAACTGTATATGACGGACAGTTTACAGTGAATTCAAAGAATAGCTGTGCAGTAAAGCTCATGGTGTATGACAGTCGTTATATCCTTGATTTCAAGAGCCACACATTTGTAGGAAAAAAGAACACAGTGGCATATTCTTTTGATGCCCGGGGAATAGAACAGGGCAAATCCTTCAAGGGCCATATCAATGTGATAACGGATGGCGGAGAGTTCATTATTCCGTATCACATATCAGTGGTGGCGCCATATATCCAGGTTGAAGACAGAAAAATAGAGGATCTGTTCCAGTTTGCATCGTATGCAGAGGGGAACTGGGAAGATGCAATAAGGATTTTTGGCAGCGAGGATTTCGTGCGCACTTTTATAGGCGATGATGAGAATCTGCAGAGGATATATGACACTCTGGGGCTTTCGCTTTCTATCAATCAGGCCATGGAGGAATTCCTTGTATATACGCACAAGAAGAGAGCACTTACTTTATCAGCAGCCCAGGATGATCTTCTGGTGGAGATGCCGCAGGAGCTTGTAAGGGCATCTGTAACTATCAATAAGAACACATGGGGATATACCCGTACCAATATTGCGTCAGACTGTGATTTCCTTATACCTGAGACCACCACACTCAAAGGAGATATGTTTGATGGCAACTCATTTGAACTGACATTCCTTATTGATCCACAGAAGATTCATGACGGTGAGAATGCCGGCTGCATATATATATGGAACACCTATCAGAATATGAGGGTAAGAGTCAATATAAGAAAACCGGAAGTGGTTAAGATGACTCCGAAGAGCAGGCAGACGAGATTCACGATCAAGAGGGCGGAGGAGGCACTTGTAAGATCGTATATAAGTTTCAGAACGGACAAGATAGATCTCAATAAATATATTTCAGATACAAGAGAAGCATTGGGAACACTCATAAAATACAGGCCGGAGAACGGTCTGTACAGATTGGGGCTGCTCCATATGCAGATATTGGAGGGAAGAATTGGATTTGTTCAGCAGGAGTTTCTCAGGATAGATGCAGATGCCAACTATGCCAGCATGGACGATATGGAGAAGTGTTATCTGAGCTACCTCAAAGCGCTTCTCAGCAGAGAGAAATTCATGATAGACTACACGGTTCGTATCGTGAGGGAGAAGTTCAACTGTGGCGGGAACAAGCTGTTTTATTTCTGGATACTTCTGTTTGTCGATATGAATTATACAGAGGACAAATGGGTTCTGTATGAAGATATACAGAAGCTCTTTAATGAGGGTGTGAACAGCCCTGTTATATATTTTGAAATGTGCGATATGTTCAACAAGCAGCCGCTTATGATGAAAAAGATCGCACCACTTGAGATCGCGGCGCTCAGATGGGGAATGAGAAATGAATTCGTGTCAGAGGATGTGATCGTTGAGTTTGTAAAAACGGCATCCAGACAGAAAGAATTTGACAGTCATTCATTCAGAATGCTCGAACAGATATATGATAAGAGACATGACAGAACCACATTGGATGCCATATGTGGGATATTGATAAAGAATAAAATGTATGATCCTCAGTACCACAGGTATTACAGCGATGCGTCGGAGATGGATCTTAAGTATGTTGGACTCAATGAGTGCTTTATAAGAAGCATGGACAGGAGACGGTATGATGAGATACCTGAGGCTATATTGAGGTATTTCAGTTATAAGAACGTGCTCAGTGATGAGGAACTTGCATATATATATGCAAATGTGATCATGAATAAAGACAGACAGATGTCGGTGTACAGGGATTTTGTGCCTGCCATAGAGAGATTTATGGAGAGAATGATCATGCAGGGAACTGTAAGTGATGACCTGACTGTCATATATGATGAATTCCTGGATCCGGAGACTGTGAAACCAGAGTTCGCAGCCAGACTTATCAATATAATATTCAAACGTAAGTTTGTATGTAATAACGAGAATATAACAGATATCATAGTATCCCATAGTGAATTGGGAGGAGAAGTAAAGATACCGGTGGTGAATGGTGAGGCATATGTGGAGATCATATCTCAGTCGGCTATAATCACCATGCTTGATGATCACGGTGGACGGTATGTAAGTACCGTGCCTTACAGACTCGAGAGGATTGTAGATGAGAGAAGCTCTCTGGATATATGCCAGGAATACTGTCCGAAGGATTACAGGTATTTGCTTTTCCTGTACAATGACATAGATATATTTACCCATAGAGATGCGAAGGAGATCAATCTGGCAAGGGATATTGTATTGTGTCCGGAGGTCAGTTATAAGGTGAGACAAGAAGCGCTGACGCATATGGTTGAGTATTATCATGAGAATTTTGACGCAGATATACTCAGGAAATATCTGTCACGGATCGATCTCGACTATGTTGACCCGGCATATGCATCGAGGATTAACACATATTATATCACCCTTGGAATGTATGAAGCTGCATTTGAGGGAATGTACAGATTTGGCTATGTTGATGTGGATATAGACGAGCTTATCAATATAGCGGAGTTTGGTATAGATGATAAGAGATATGATGAGAGCAGATTGCTCATATCCATATGTGTATACATTTACAGAAGAGGGTATGCAGGGCAGAAGATATTGTCATATCTGATCAATAACTACAATGGATCTCTGGATGAGATGGCCAACCTTTTCAAGTCGGTTAATTCCAATTACAGAAATATAGACATGTTGTCGGAGAATATCCTGGCACAGATGATGTTTGCAGATGGATATATTGAATCGATATATGATATTTTCGAGGTATATTACAGGGGCAGGAGCAGAGGAATGGTCGTTAAGGCATTTCTTCGGTACTGTGCCCATCAGTATCTTATCAAGGATCATAAGATACCATCATATATAATGGAAGATCTGTATAAGGAGATAGAAAAAGGAAATATAAAGGATGAGATATCGCGGATGAGCCTTCTGTATTATTTTAGCAACAGGGCTGGAAGATACTCTGAGGAACAACAGGAATGGATCCGGACAAATGTAAAGCAGTTCATAGAATATAGCAAGATACTGCCATTTTTCAGACAGTTTGAGTCCTTTGTCAAGCTCCCTGGTGATATGAAGTTCAAGACATATGTCATATTCAAAGGGGATAGTGGCAGACAGGTCTGGGTAAGCTACAGTTTTGGACAGGAAAGCAGCAGTATGGCGCAGTACAAGTCCGAGAGAATGAACGAGATCATTCCGGGAATATATGTAAAGGAAGTGGTTGTATTCCATGGAGAGTCGTTGATCTATTCCATAGATGGGGTGACAGGTACATCTGTGGTAGTTGAGAGCGACATATTGAAGAATGCAACATTCCACAAAGGCGGTAACAGCAGTTTTGAACTGATCAACAGCATGCTTGTGAGTCAGGAGACAAGAAATGACCATGAATTGATACAGGCTATGGACACATACCTGTATGACAGTCATTTCTTTGACGCGAATCTAATATTGCTTTAATTTTCACAAGGAGCAAGGAGGGACCCTCTTGCGGGAGAATTCCCAAACTTTTCATAGGAGGTATGGAGATGACTGATACACAGTTATATCTGGGATTGGATCTGAGCCCGGAATATACACAGCTCAGTTTTTATAATGTAGATACACATGAACCGGAATCGGCATATCATGAGGAGGCAAAGGATACATATATGCTTCCAAATATATTGTTCTACAGCGCATACCACAAGAGAGCCGGGACTGTACAGGATGGATGCTTCAAATTCATAGATCTGGCAGGCTGGTGTGCCGGTGCAAAGGCATCTGCCTACAGATTTGAAGAGAAAGGCACGGTTGTCGATCAGATATATCAGAAAACCATAGATCAGGAAGATATAGAGGTTGAGGGAAAACGATATAAAGCGGAGGAACTTCTTGTAAAACTCATGGCTCTCCAGATAAAACAGTTTACAGATCACCTTGACGGGTTTGTGATCAGGAGACTCACAGTCACTGTGGCAGATACATCGCCAAGGATCATACAGGCAGTCAGAGGGCTTAAGTCTGCACTCAGACTCAGGGACGATGAGTTCAACATTGTTAGCCATCTGGACAGTGGATTATGCTATATATTTGCACAGCCTGAGCCGTTGAGAAATAATAGTGTTGGATTATTTGATTTTGGCAGGGATGGGCTGAACTTTTACAGAATAGACCTGACCAGAAAATATCCGTTGATAGTGTCTGTTCAGCATACAGACTACAGAGACCGTATGAATATGCGAAAGTTTGGCAGAAATTATGAGGATATGGATGAGGCCTTTGTCCCTGTGGTCAGGGAGGCCATGGGCGAGGTGTTCATATCGTCAGTGTTCCTCACCGGTGTAGGTTTTGTAGAGAACTGGATGAAGCAGTCAGCAGCTGTGCTGTGTCAGGGACGAAGAGTATTTGTCGGACAGAATATATATACAAAAGGAGCCTGTTTCAGATCCCTCGGGGGAACATATACAGATGCTCTTGGGAGATATTTTATAGATACAGAGGAAACGGTAAAGAACAATATAGGCATCAATCTGAGAGATGGGAAAAATACTTTCTGGCCTATAGTGTATGGCGGCAATGAATGGTTCAACACACGGGGCAGAGTAGAATTGTTCCCAGATGAATCCCGCAGGATCCAGATAGTTTATCAGGATATCCTGACTGAGGAAGAATGGAATGAGACCATAGAGATACATGGATTACCGGCCAGACCTAAGAAAACGACCAAGCTGTCAATAGAGGTGGAGTACAGTGCATCGGACAAGGGTGCAATAGTTATAAGAGATCTGGGATTTGGCAGTCTGTATCCGACAACTAATAAGATATACAGAAAAGAGTTCGATATATCTGCATTGAAAAGAAAGTTTGAAGAGAATCAGAGGACTGATGAGCAGGCGGAGGCTGTTGTATATTACGGCACGGCATCTCCACAGCCGGAGTCAGAAGCTGAACCGGAGTCAGAAGCTGAACCGGAGCCAGACATGGAGCCAGACATGGAGCCGGACATGGAGCCGGAGCAGGGGGGTGACTCAGAACTGGAAACGGTCTCAGCCGAAGCGGCTCCGGAACAGGATATAGAATCTGAAAATGGGGATGATGAACCTGTTGTACAGAGCGAATTCAATATTCCGTCATATCTAAGAGGACAGCATTTTGATCCGGGAGAATGATCCGGGAGTATACATATTGTAAAGGTGATACACAGATGAGTGGAATAATTATTTGCAAAACAAAAACAGCAGATAACCCATACACATTTCTCAATACCAAGATAAGTGTGTATTCATATGAGGAGCTTTGCTATTATATTTTCAACAATATGGTTTTGATAGGAAGCGATGATCTTGCGGACAGACTGAGTACATGGCTCAGAGAAGCAATAGATATGAATGATCTTGCGGATAAAATAGACCTTCTCAACTCAAAAAATGCATATATACAGGATATCATGGTTGAGATCCTTACATATGGTGAATTCTACAGTAAAGACGAGGTAAAGGTCTTTATGGATGAATGCAAAAAGATCCGCACACTTAAACCATACGAGGTTGACAAGAAAAGGGCGGACAGCTATATGATGTACAAGCATTATATAAAAGCAGATGCCATATATGATGATATCATAGATTACAAGGAATCCCGTGGTGAATTTGATGAATTCCTTGGAAATATATATCACAACAAGGGAGTAGCTCTTGCTGGGAACCTGCAGCTTGAAGAGTCAAAGGAATGTTTTATAAAGGCATTTTCACTAAATAAAAATAATGAGTCGCTTATAGAATATTTCTGTGTCATGGCGGTAACTGTAGACACAGCCACATTGCAGAGAGAGATAAGGAAACGTGGCATGCCGGCAGGATTATTGGATGACCTGATGAATGAGGTGGGAGATTCGAAGGAAGATGTGCATGAGATGTCTATATACAACAAAGTTCAGAAGGCTGTGTATAACAGGATGCATGGAGATATAGAGGATTATGATAAAAGAATGAATTCTATATTGGGATCACTGAAAGATCAGTTCAGGAATCAGATAGGATGACTTTGTGCTTGACGTATGGCCGGGCTATGTTGTACTATCACAATGAATATAAAAAAGATATATACAAAAGCTGTGATGAAGAGGAGTAGCATGTGGAGTCAGCCAGAGAGAAGGGTTTGTAAGCTGGGAGACCTTTCCTGACAGATATATGTGAAGGTAGCTTCTGAGCTGCGCGATTGAAATAATAGTAGGTTGCGCCGGGGCGTTCCCGTTACAGGATAAGATGAGATACAAAACAAGGTGGTAACGCGATCATATACTCGCCCTTCTGACTGGCTGTCCGGAGAGCGGGTTTTTTTATGTAGATTATTCGACTGGAAAATGCGCTGATACCGGTTAAGAAGTGTTTTATTTAAGAAGTAAGAAATCATGAAAGAATAGAAAGGAAGAAAGAGATGAAAGAGTTAGAGAAGACATATGATCCTTCCCAGATAGAGGACAGACTCTACAGAAAGTGGGAGGAGAAGAAGTATTTCCATGCTGAGGTAGACAGAAGCAAGAAACCATTTACCATTGTTATGCCACCTCCAAATGTAACAGGACAGCTCCATATGGGACATGCTCTGGACAATACCATGCAGGATATACTTATCAGATTCAAGAGAATGCAGGGATACTCAGCACTGTGGCAGCCTGGTACAGACCACGCAGCCATCGCAACTGAGGTCAAGGTTACAGAGAAGCTGAAGGAGCAGGGAATAGATAAGAAGGAGATCGGACGTGAGGAATTCCTCAAGCATGCATGGGCATGGAAGGAGGAGTACGGCAACCGTATCGTGAGCCAGCTCAAGAAGATGGGTTCATCTGCTGACTGGGACAGAGAGAGATTCACCATGGACGAGGGATGCTCCAAGGCCGTAAAGGAAGTATTTGTGAGACTGTACGAGAAGGGTTACATCTACAAGGGATCAAGGATCATCAACTGGTGTCCTGTATGTAAGACTTCCATATCAGATGCAGAGGTTATCCATGAGGAGCAGGACGGTTTCTTCTGGCACATCAACTATCCGGTAGTTGGAGAGCCTGGAAGATTTGTTGAGATAGCTACCACAAGACCTGAGACACTTCTCGGAGATACAGCCGTTGCTGTAAATCCTGACGATGAGAGATACACAGATATAGTTGGAAAGATGCTGGAGCTGCCTCTTACAGACAGACAGATCCCAGTCATCGCAGATCCGTACGTTGACAAGGAGTTCGGTACAGGATGTGTAAAGATCACACCTGCACATGATCCTAACGATTTTGAGGTTGGAAAGCGTCATAACCTTGAGGAGATCAACATATTGAACGATGATGCGACTATCAATGAACTTGGCGGCAAGTATGCAGGCATGGATCGTTATGAAGCAAGAGAGCAGATGGTGGCAGACCTTGACGCTCTGGGACTTCTTGTAAAGGTTGTTCCACACAGCCATAATGTAGGAACACATGACAGATGTAAGACAACTGTAGAGCCGATGATCAAGCCTCAGTGGTTCGTTCGTATGAAGGAGATGGGTCAGGCTGCACTTGACATCATCAAGACTGACGAGCTCTCATTTGTGCCTGAGCAGTTCGACAAGACATACATCCACTGGCTTGAGAACATCCGTGACTGGTGTATATCAAGACAGCTCTGGTGGGGACACAGAATACCTGCATGGTATTGTGACGAGTGCGGTGAGACGATTGTCAGCCGTGAGACTCCTACAGTATGTCCAAAGTGCGGATGTACACACCTCACACAGGATGAGGATACTCTTGATACATGGTTTTCATCTGCGCTGTGGCCATTCTCAACACTTGGCTGGCCGGATAAGACACCTGAGTATGAGTATTTCTATCCAACAAGCGTGCTTGTAACAGGATATGATATCATATTCTTCTGGGTAATCCGTATGGTATTCTCAGCACTTGAGCAGACAGGCAAGAGTCCGTTCAAGCATGTACTGATACATGGACTTGTAAGGGATGATCAGGGACGTAAGATGAGTAAGTCCCTTGGAAATGGTATCGACCCACTTGAGGTTATTGATAAGTACGGTGCAGATGCCCTTCGTCTGACACTTATCACAGGAAATGCTCCTGGAAACGATATGCGTTTCTACTGGGAGAGAGTCGAGAATTCCAGAAATTTTGCAAATAAGATCTGGAACGCAACACGTTTTATCATGATGAACATGGAGAAGGCAGATTTTTCAGATGTGAAACTGTCTGACCTTACAATAGCTGACCGCTGGATTCTGTCCAAGGTCAACACACTTGCCAAAGAGATGACAGACAACATGGAGAAGTTCGAGCTTGGTATTGCGGTATCCAAGGTATACGATTTCATCTGGGAGGAGTTCTGCGACTGGTATATCGAGATGGTTAAGCCTCGTCTCTACAACGATGAGGATGAGACTAAGGCAGCAGCACTCTGGACATTAAAGACAGTTCTTATCCAGGCGCTTAAGCTTCTGCATCCATATATGCCATTTATCACAGAGGAGATATTCTGCAACATTCAGGATGAGGAGGAGTCGATTATGATCTCCAGGTGGCCTGAGTACACAGATGAGTGGAACTTTGAGGCTGATGAGGCTGCTGTTGATACCATTAAGGCAGCAGTACGTGCCATCAGAAACCTTCGTACAGGAATGAATGTTCCACCAAGCAGAAAGGCAAAGGTTTATGTTGTATCTGCAAAGGAGGACGTGAGATATATATTTGAGTCATCAAAGAGTTTCTTTGCTACACTCGGTTATGCCAGCGAGGTATACGTACAGGCGGACAAGACAGGAATCGATGAGAACGCTGTCTCAACACTGATCCATGATGCTGCTGTATACATTCCTCTGGAGGAGCTTGTTGATATCGATAAGGAGATCGAGAGACTTGAGAAGGAGGCAGCAAAGCTTGCCGGAGAGATCAAGCGTGCATCCGGAATGCTTGCAAATCCAAAGTTCGTTGACAAGGCACCAGCCGCAAAGGTTGAGGAGGAGAAGGCAAAGCTTGCAAAGTATACAGAGATGTCTGAGCAGGTTTCCGAGCGTCTTGCACAGCTTAAGAAGTAAAAGAGAAGTCCCGACAGACGGTGGTTGCGCCTGCCGGGACTTTTCTCTGACTATATCTGTATATTGATATTGTGTAGGGAGATTGTATGAGTTCACGGAAGAAGAAAAGAAATACATCCGGTGAGGTATGGATCATAGTGATAATAGCAATTCTGTGTCTGTTGGCCTGTGGGTTGGCCGTATATCTCTACTGGCAGACAACAGATAAGAAATCAGACGGACGACCGGTGGCAACGGAGATGTCTACGGGTACAGACAGTACGTCTGTTACGGCAACGGTGACGGAGATCACTACAGAAGAGATAACTGAGGCACCTGATCCTGAAATGGAGATCAATGAAAAAATATCAGACAGAATAGCTGAGATGGACATACGGGAAAAGATAGGGCAGATGTTCTTTATCAGAGGAAATCCTGATTATGATCAGACGATGTTTGATACATACAATCCGGGTGGTGTATTATTGTTTGGAAGTGATGTTCAGGATAAGACATATACGGAGCTTCAGGATTATATAGACAATTTTCAACGGATGAGTGGTACACCGCTGCTTATCGGAATAGATGAGGAGGGGGGAACTGTATCCAGGTTAAGTGGCAATTACAATATTGTGGATCAGCCCTTCCTGTCTCCAAGGGAACTTTACGCTGATGGTGGAATGGATGAGGTGATACAGGATTCTCACAGGAAGAGTACACTGCTGCTGGATCTGGGAATAAATGTAAATTTTGCTCCTGTGGTTGATTATTCTACAGATATATGGGATTTTATGTATGAAAGAGCATTTGGTGATACCATAGATGAGACCTGTGAATTTGCTAAAGAGATAGTGTCAGCCATGAATGAGGATGGCATGGGATCAGTACTGAAACATTTTCCGGGATATGGCAGTAATGGAGATACCCACACAGACATTATCACTGATGACAGGGATTATGATACATTTGCCAGTCAGGATTTTCTGCCGTTTCAGTCAGGCATTGATGCAGGGGCAGAATGTGTGCTGGTATGTCATAATATAGTCACATGTATGGACAGCAAATGGCCGGCATCTCTGTCGGAGAATGTACATAATGTGCTCAGAGAGAAACTGGGATTTATCGGAGTCATAATCACTGATGATCTGGCTATGGATGGAGTGGCAGATTTCTGCGGTGCGGACACTGCTGCTGTACAGGCCATTCTGGCGGGAAATGACATGATGATAGTATCAGATTTCTATACACAGTACGATGCGGTGCTTCAGGCAGTGCAGGATGGAACCATAAGTGAACAAAGATTGGATGAATCAGTTGCAAGAATACTGAAATGGAAGTATCATCTCAACATATTGAGATAAGATTGTGGCGGAGATGCATTTGCTTCATATCATATAACAGAAGAGTTTTCTGTCTGATATGAAGGAGGTGTATGAGATGGGGTTTAACAGCATTCCGATCCGCAATATCATACGTGAGGCGGTTGCGAGGGGCGGCATTATTGTGGATGTCAGAAGCCGTGAGGAATTCCTTGAGGGCCATATTCCGATGGCTGTAAATGTTCCTTTTGAACTGATAGAAGAGAGAGAATACACATTGCCGAGGAGCAAATATCTGCTCGTATACTGTGCTCATGGAGTGAGCAGTATGAAAGCATCGCTGATAATGAGTGAGGATGGATATAAAGTAATCAATACAATAGGTGGCCTGGCTCAATACAGGGGCCCGGTTACGAGAGGACGTTAAATGTATTAAGAAGTCAAATGCAGGAAACTGTGATATAATGAACGCAAAATTATCTGCTCGCAAGGATGCCGGTTTTGCGGAATGCATAGAATGTGCCTGTATGATATCATTCGCATTGCGACAGCTGCACCTTAGCAAGCCGCTGTGATGCGAATGATCACAATGATATAACCCACAGAAAGGGCGTAATATGAGTAAAGTAGAACTTATTGCTCCATGTCATTTTGGGCTGGAGTCTGTATTAAAAAGAGAGATACTGGATCTGGGCTATGAGATAGTTCAGGTGGAAGATGGAAGGATCACATTTGCGGGGGATGAGGATGCAATAGCACGCGCAAATGTATTTATAAGGACCGCAGAGAGGATCATGCTCAAATGTGGAAGTTTCAGGGCAACTACATTTGATGAACTGTTTGAAGGAACAAAGTCTATACCATGGGAGAGATATCTGACAAGGGATGCGAAGTTCTGGGTATCTAAGGCAACATCAAATAAGAGTGCGTTGTTCAGCCCGTCAGATATACAGTCTATAGTGAAAAAAGCCATGGTGGAGAGAATGAAACAGACATACAGAGTATCGTGGTTTACAGAGGATGGCGCAAGTTATCCTGTGCGTGTGTTCATATTTAAGGATATTGTAACCATAGCACTTGATACCTCAGGCGTATCATTACATAAGAGAGGGTATAGAAAACTGGTTGGCAAGGCGCCTATATCTGAAACTCTGGCTTCGGCACTCATTATGCTGACACCATGGAACAGGGACAGGGTTCTCGTGGATCCGTTCTGTGGAAGTGGTACATTTCCTATAGAGGCTGCAATGATAGGAGCACATATTGCGCCTGGAATTGACAGGGAGTTCACGGCTCAGGAATGGACAAAGGTGTGTGACAGAAAGATCTGGTATTCCGCAGTGGACGAGGCTCATGACCTGATAGACCACGATGTGAAGATGAATATACAGGGATATGATCTGGATGGAGATATGGTAAAGTGCGCTATGGAGAATGCCAGGGCTGCCGGAGTTGATGAACATATTCATTTCCAGCAGAGAGATGTGAAGGATCTCAGAAACCCTAAGAAATATGGATTTATAATTACCAATCCGCCATATGGAGAGCGTCTTGAGGAGAAGGAAGCACTTCCGGAGCTCTACAGTACAATAGGTGAGAGTTACAGGAATCTGGATTCCTGGTCTATGTTCCTCATAACATCTTATGCTGATGCAGAGAAATATATAGGAAGAAAAGCTGACAAGAACAGAAAGATATACAATGGTATGATAAAGTCATATTTCTATCAGTTTATGGGACCTAGGCCACCAAAAAGAAGGAGAGAAGACAGTTGAAAAAACTGGTGTATATAGTACTGATCCTGTCGATAATGGCTCTGGCGTATTTCGGAATGCGGGAGCCGGTGGGAAGACTCGAAAAGAACGACAAGGATACTCGTGCAGTGTCTGCACTGACGGAAAAGCTGGCAGATGAGTACAACAACGAAGGATTAAAACTTGAAATCAACGGAATTGATATTGACAAGGACAAGTATCTGCCATATCTGAACAGTGATCTCAGAGTCATGCTCCCACTCAGGACGGTTAAGGATAAGCTTAAGTGTTCGGTTGACAAGTATGCAAATGGAAGTGTGATCATTGGCAGAAATGACCGTGAACTCAGAATAGTTGTTGGTTCATTGTCCGCAAGCTCAGATGGAAATGATCTGGAGCTGCAGACTGCGCCGGTGAATATAGATGGAGAGATATATGTTCCAATAGAGGATATAAGTGAATCTGTGGACTACACATGTGAATATAATTATGAGACGGGCAGAGTGAGTCTTGGAAAGAATGGTGAGGATATAACCCTGCCGGGATCATATGACATGAGAAAAGAAGGAAGAGTCACAGAGGTGAGAGATCAGGGAGATTCCGGAACATGTTGGGCATTTGCATCTCTGGCGGCACTGGAGACTACTTTGATGCCGGATGAAAAATTACAGTTTTCGGTTGACAACATGACCAGGAACAATGGTTTTGGTATAGAGCAGTTTGAAGGTGGACAGTACAGGATGAGTATTGCATACCTTGCATCCTGGAAGGGTCCTGTCCTTGAAAAGGATGATCCTTATGGTGATGATGAGACCAATTCCAAGCTCAAAGCAGTGAAGCATCTTCAGGAAGCTCAGATCATAGAAGACAAAGATTTGAACGCCATAAAAAAAGCCGTATATAAGAAGGGCGGTGTCGAGACCGCAATTTACAGTGATATGGTGGATGCGGACAGCGATTCAGAATATTATAACAGAAAGAATAATTCATACTACTACAACGGAACAGAAGGAATAAATCACGATGTTGTTATAGTAGGATGGGATGATAATTACAGTAGGGATAATTTCAATATAAAGCCAAAGAAGGACGGAGCATTTATTTGCAAAAACAGCTGGGGCACTGAATTTGGCGAAGATGGATATTTCTATATCTCATATTATGATGCACATATAGGTGAGACAAGCGTAGTCTATACCAGACTTGATCCTGCGGATAATTATGACAGGATATACCAGTCAGATAAGCTGGGATGGGTAGGAGTCCTGGGCTATGACAATGAGGAAGCATATTTTGCAAATGTATATAAGGCGGGTAAGAATGAGGAGCTTCAGGCTGTATCTTTCTATGCAACGGGAGCAAAGACCACATACGAGGTGTATGTTGCCACAGAATATGAAGGTCAGGATGATCTTCAGAACAGGCAGCTTGTGGCATCGGGTGAGATGGAGTATTCAGGATATTATACGGTGGATTTCGACAATGCGGTGAAGCTTGCTGATGGGAAAAAATTTGCCGTTATAGTGCATATAACCACACCGGGAAGCAAATACCCAATAGCGATAGAATATGATGCTGACTCCATGACTGACAGTTTTGATGTGTCGGACGGAGAGGGATATATAAGCCTTTATGGCAATCAGTGGTACAGTGCTGAGCAGGAGAGAGACTGCAATGTATGTCTGAAGGCATTTACAAAGAAGACTGAGAAATAGGAAGGAGCGGTATATTACTATGGAGAAATTGATATTTGCCACAGGAAATGAGGGAAAAATGAAGGAGGTCCGTATGATACTTGCGGATCTTGGTTATGAGATCCAGTCCATGAAAGAAGCCGGGATCAATGTGGATATAGTTGAGGATGGACAGACATTTGAGGAGAACGCACTGATAAAAGCCAGAGCGATCAGCAAAGAGACCGGATGTCTGGTTCTTGCAGATGATTCAGGGCTTGAAGTTGATTATATGGATAAGGCTCCTGGAATATACAGTGCCAGATTTCTTGGAGAGGATACTTCCTACAGAGTGAAAAATCAGTACATCATAGACCAGCTTGCAGGGGTTCCTGATTCAGAGAGAACTGCAAGATTCGTGTGTGCCATTGCTGCCGTATTTCCTGATGGAAGCGAATACACGAGAAGAGGTACCATCGAGGGAATTATAGGTTATGAAGAGCGAGGAGAGAATGGATTTGGATATGATCCAATCTTTTATCTTCCGGAGCTTGGTAAGACTACAGCTGAACTTGATCCGGAGGAGAAGAACCAGATAAGCCACAGAGGTAATGCACTCAGGCTGATGAAGAAGGTTATAAAGACACATATCGAGAATAAGTAAAAGAGGAAGGGGAGATGATAAAATGAGGGTTTTGATAATAAGTGATACTCATAGAAGGAGTGATTGCATCAAGCAGGTACATGACATAGTGGGAGATGTGGATATGCTTATACATCTGGGAGATGTAGAAGGTGATGAGGATTTTGTCCGTGAGCTGTTTGACTGCGAGATTCATATGGTACGAGGAAATTGCGACAATGCTTCGGATCTTCCGATAGCAGAAGAGATTTCTATTGGTGATAAGAAGGCGTTTATAACCCATGGACACATGTTTGGTGTAAGCCTGGGGAAGAGAGAGCTTGAAAAGCTTGTTGATGAGAACGGATACGATATTGTTATGTATGGTCATACACACAGAAGAGATGTGTCGACATACGGGGATTCGTATATAGTCAACCCGGGAAGCCTGGGAGATCCAAGAGATAACAGTATTGGCACATACATGATCCTGGATTTCGATCAGCACGGAACTCCTTTCTTTGCACAAAATGAACTGCCAAAGATAGAGCCTCCTGCTGAGAAGAAAAGGAAAAAAACCCTCTGGGAATTGTTGATGGGGTGAACTAGAAAAAAGAATAGGATATTTGAAGATGAAGAAACATGATATAGTAGAAGGTGTGATTGATACATATGAGTTCCCGAATAAAGGAAGCTTTCATATGGATGACCGGAAGGTGACTGTCAAGGGGGCGATTAAGGGGCAGAAGGTGAGCTGCCGTATAACGAAGCTGAAGAAGGGAAAGGCGGACGGAAGGCTCCTTGAGGTTCTTGAGAAATCTGAGCTTGAGGATGCTTCGCCGGTTTGTTCGCATTTTGGTATGTGCGGTGGCTGCAGCTACCAGACGCTCAGCTATGAGAACCAGCTGAAGGTGAAGGAGGAGCTTGTCAAAGGGCTTCTTGACGGTGTGATCGATGGAGAGGCTCATCCTTATGAGTGGCAGGGGATAATTGCATCTCCTGTGACAAAGGGATACAGAAATAAGATGGAGTATTCATTTGGCGATGAGTATAAGGACGGCCCGCTGGCGCTGGGGCTTCACAAGAAGAACAGCACGTACGACATCGTTCAGATGGACGACTGCTATATAGTAAATGACGACCTGAACAAGATCGTAAAGTACACTGTCCAGTTCTGTAAGGCAGCAGATCTTCCGTATTATAAGAAGATGCAGCACACGGGACTTCTCAGGCATCTTGTGATCAGGCGTTCGGCGACAAATGGCGACCTGTTGGTGAATCTCGTGACGACCACCCAGAATCTGGAGGCCCTGAACCTTGACGCGTATGTGAAGGGTCTGATGGAGCTGCCGCTTGAGGGCAAGATCGCGGGAATCCTACACACGGAGAATGACTCCATGGCGGATGCGGTCATCAGCGACAGGACAAAACTGCTCTACGGAACAGAATATATATATGAGACGGTGCTTGGACTTCAATTCAAGATATCGCCGTTCTCATTCTTCCAGACAAATACCAAGAGTGCGGAGAGACTCTACGACAAGGCTCGTTCGTATGTGGGCGACACAAAGGATGCTGTCATATTCGACCTCTACAGCGGAACCGGAACCATAGCCCAGCTTCTTGCACCTGTTGCAAAGAAGGTCATCGGCGTAGAGATCGTTGAGGAAGCCGTGGAGGCTGCCCGTGTGAATGCCGAACTCAATGGGCTTGATAACTGTGAGTTTATCGCAGGAGATGTGCTGAAGGTCATAGATGACATAGAGGAGAAACCAGACTTCATAGTGCTTGATCCGCCTCGTGACGGAATCAACCCAAAGGCTCTGACAAAGATCATCAACTATGGCGTGAAGGAGCTTGTGTATATCAGCTGCAAGCCTACCTCACTTGCCAGGGATCTGGTGACGCTGCAGGAGAACGGATATTTCGTGACCAAGGCATGCGCTGTCGATCAGTTTCCGGGCACCGTTCATGTGGAGACTATAATAGGGCTACGTCGTACAGATTCGTGAAAATCCTTGAATTTACGCACTTTTGCAGCTTTTTCAATTTCGGCAGAACCGATGTGAAAAGGAATAAAAAGCAGATAGTGGACAGAATTCATGTCGTTGTCGGCTATAGAGTCGACACGAGGGACACAATATTCTTTGATGAATAAAAGTGAATAAAATAGCCAATTTGGCAGGGATATTTAATTACAGATTATTGAATATCCCTGCTTTTATTTTTATACAGAGGAGACTACGGAGGAGAATACGCATCATATCGTTCCATCCGGCGAAAAGAATCTATTGTATTATTTTCCGTTTTGAAAAAGGAATGAGATTCTAGTGATGAGATATTATTCTATGAAAATAGTTTGATTTCAATGGCTAAAGATTGGGAAAAGATGGGTGATATTAAAAAATTTATTCCTATAGGATGGCTTGGTTATTCTGGTGGATACGTTCTCTATGAAGTGAGTAGTCATAATATTTTTCTGGAAAATATGGATATAGATGGAGAAGTGGAAGATAAGCCAATTGCCAATTCTCTAAAAGAACTTATTAACAATATGAATGTTATAATGTAGTTGTTTTATTGCAATTATATTTATATGATATTTTAGACATAAAAAAAGAAACGAGCAGCCCGATTGAGCCATAAGGCTGTACACGACAAAAAAACCATTTCTTTATGTGATGATAATACTATAATAAAAGCTGATCTGGCATATTTTGATGACAATGGCCGAAAGATCATGGATACTGTGTGGCTTGATGTACCGGGGGTACGGGATGGAGATTACATACAGTTGTACACAGGGGCGGACGGTGATGGTCTGTTTCTGAATTACAAGACATGTAAGGAAGTGGCGACTCAGGAGGACTTCGACAAATTTTAATCAACTGGTAGATTTTGGAGTATGAACAATTTGTAAAATATTGATTTTGTATTGCTTTTGTCCGGACAAATGAATATAATATAGCCAGAAAGAACTCGAAAGGAGTGTTTACTATGGCAACAAAATCAGCAAATTTATACGTACGCATAGAGCCTGATGTAAAAGAACAGGCAGAAGGAATCTTAGCAGAATTAGGAATTCCTGCATCCAATGCAATAAATATGTTTTACAAACAAATTATTCTTCAAAGAGGACTTCCTTTTGAAGTGAAAATGCCATCCGCTCGTCCTGTAGACGTTAGTGCATTATCAGAAACACAGATGAATGCAGAACTAGAGAAAGGATATGCGGATATGCAGGCTGGTCGTACTAGATCAGCAAAATCTGTTTTTGCTGATATCCGCAAGGATTACAGTTTATGATTTATGATATCGAGATTTCAGATCAGGCCGAGATAGATCTTCGTGGAATCTTCGAATACATTGCTTTTGAACTGCAGGCACCAGAAAATGCAAGTGGTCAGCTTGATAGGCTTGAAGCATGTATTATGGATCTTGATCATATGCCGAAGAGATATCGACAATATGAGTTGGAACCATGGAAAAGTCGAGGGCTACGCGTAGCGCCAGTAGACAATTATCTTGTTCTATATATTCCGGATGATGATACACAAGTGGTTACGATTATCCGTGTTATGTACGGTGGAAGAGATGTAGATACGCAATTAAACAGATTTACAAAAACAAAATAATTTGAAAGCATCAATCAGAAATGGTTGGTGCTTTTTTCATGCCTGGAGAGATCTGGGCTTTTTTTAACGATACCTATTGAAATTCGTAAAAAGCTTGGAATTAAGAATGGTGACAAGGTTTTATTTATGGAGGATTCCGGAAGAATTTATATGATGAATTAAAGCGTGTTGTCAGAAAGAAGTTTCCGAATAAGGAGCCTGCAATAAATAAGTTGCTTATGATGATGAGCTGATAAGAGCCGGAGCAACAGCACAGAATTTCTATCAGATAAGAACTGAGAGTCTGGCAGAGGCTTTTATATCTGCTGGGGATATCGGTTCATCACTGATCCCATTGATTATCAAGGTGGAACAAAAAATAGGTGTTGTACCGGATTGTGAAAACAATCTTGCACTTGTAAATGCAATGCAGGCAGATGTAAGATTACATACCACATTGGATTTTCCAGAAAGCCCGGCTGGATGGAGGAAGAGGGCAAGACATAAATTGTGATAATGATGTCATATGACTAAACTTCCAATTGCCATAACACACAAAATACAGTAAAATAACGGCAAATTCATCAGACATAAGGAGTAACAGTTATCATGCAGTTTAAGAGAACACTGGAAATCAAGGCAGATCATAAGCAGGTGGTAATCAATGTCGCAGATATACTATATATCAAGGCATCGGTGAATGACTGTTACATCCATGTGACAAGCGGAAGCGTATATAAGACCAGAAGCACCTTAGAGGCAATGGAGGCACAGGTCGGAGAATATTTTCTGAAAGTGCATCGTACCTATCTGGTGTGTATCATGGCAATCCATGCATTAGAAGATACGCTGACACTTATCAATGGAGAAGAACTCAACTACGCAACACGCAGGAGAAAGGAAATCCTTGCACAGCTGCAGGAAAAGCAGAAAAAATTGATCGAGGGCTTTGCCATGCCGAATACACCAAAGACGCCGGAAGAGTATCATGCGTTCTATCGGAGCTTTGATCAGATGCCATTTGCCTTTACGGATATCGAGATGGTATTCAATGAGGACAGGCATGCAGTGGACTGGATATTCCGCTATGGTAACGAGAAGCTGGCAGAGGTGGAACAGAGATTGCAGGAATTGATGAAGGCTTAGATGCAGACGAAACTGCCATCAGCTCGAATGCAGATACAGCCTCTGAAAAATCACAAAGTATGTCGGTATGGAGAATTATATTGCTAGTAGTTGTAGCAGCGATTGTAGTGGCAGGAACGGTTTTATTTATCCGGAAGAAAAAGAAACAGAATTAGAGGTCATATATGAAGAGCTTTACAATCCGTTTGGCAGGACAGTATTTTACAATCTGCCCTGTCTGTGATTATATCAGAGAATATTGCAAAGATTATATAGTGGCAGATGATACAGAGGATGCCATGCGTTTTCACATTGCTACCACGCAGTCTGATATCGACTTTGAGCGTGAGAAATCCGCCAGAGAAGATACCAAAGAGGGCATTCCCAACAGGCAGTTTTCCGATGCCTACCTGGAGACACTTGCGGTCTATCGCAAGATTGCAGATCACCTCTTATCCTGCGATACCCTGCTTTTTCATGGCTCTGTGATTGCCGTAGATGACGAAGGCTATCTTTTTACAGCAAAAAGCGGCACCGGCAAGTCCACCCATACACGTCTGTGGAGAGAGTATTTCGGGGAGCGTGCCGTCATG
>JAQYAS010000146.1 GCA_029338615.1 Clostridiales bacterium | reverse complement strand
TTTTACTTGGGGTGGTGCTTTTCACTCTGGCGAATGAGATCATACTCAAGCTGCCGAACAATGAGAATATCTTCAAGGGAAAGCCAAAGAGCTTTGAGAAGTTTTCTCCGAGATGTTTGTTCATACAGATACTTGGTGGAGTGTTCGGAGTGCTGATGGTGTGGCAGTTTGATGTGAGCCTTGAGGCGGTCACGGTATTCCTGTTCTTTGCACTGCTGACTATCATCACATTCATAGACGCTGACACCATGGAGATACCATTTGTGCTGAATGTATGCATACTGGTGCTTGGAGTTATATCCATCTTTACAAGAGGTGGCTTTTCTCTGACAGGCGGAGATCTCTCACTGGTGAGCAGACTCATAGGCATGGTATGTATCAGTGTTCCTCTGTATCTCATAATACTTGTCATTCCGGATGGATTTGGCGGTGGAGATATCAAGCTCATGTTTGCCGCAGGATTCTTCCTTGGCTGGAAAGCAACTGTCATAGCGTTCTTTATCGGACTTATCATCGGTGGATGCCAGGGCGTGATACTTCTTGCAAGGCGTAAGAAGGGCAAGGACGATCACTTCGCATTTGGCCCGGCACTCAGCGTGGGACTTATGATTGCGACATTTGTGGGATCACAGATGATGAACAGCTATATCAATGTAATCAAGGCATCGTTTTATGCGTAGGAAACTAAATCGGCGGTGAACACGAAAATTTGTGTTCATCGCTGATTTAATTTACGCGAGCGACGAGCCAAAGTCCGTGCTTGCACGAGACCTTGGCGACTGCCGCGATAACTTGAGAAACTCGCGAAGCGTGTTTCTCATAGTTTTATGAAGAGGTATATATTTGCCTATTGTATATTTCCCACGTGAGGGATATACTGTAAAGAGCGTGCAATTTAACGCGTTAAAGCTTTTAATTGAGAAAGAAGAGCAATTATTAAGAGAGGTTAGGAGTTACGGTTATGCCAATCACAGATTACTTAGAGAGAGATGCCAGAGAATATGGAAATGATGTCGCTCTGGTAGAGATAAATCCTGACGTACAGGAGACGAGAAGGGTTACATGGAGAGAGTATGAGCTTATAGAGTCGAATCCTACATGCCAGTACAGAAGAGAGATCACATGGAGCGTGTTCAACGAGAAGGCCAACAGATTTGCCAATCTTCTGGTGTCACGCGGAATACAGAAGGGCGACAAGGTAGGTATCCTCATGATGAACTGCCTTGAGTGGCTTCCAATATATTTTGGAGTATTGAAGACGGGAGCCATAGTGGTTCCGTTCAACTTCAGATATGATGCAGAGGAGATCAAATACTGCGTAGAGCTTGCGGATGTAGATGTACTTGTATTTGGTCCTGAGTTCATTGGACGTATAGAGGCTGTCGTTGACGAGATAGCTGAGAAGAGAATACTCTTCTATGTGGGCGGCAACTGCCCTACATTTGCGGAGGACTATGATAAGCTGACATCCAACTGCTCAAGTGTATTCGAGAAGAGAGACATCAAGGACAGCGATGATGCGGCTATATATTTCTCATCCGGAACGACAGGATTCCCTAAGGCTATCCTGCACAACCATGAGAGCCTGATGCATGCGGCAAAGGTTGAGAATGTACACCATGGACAGACAAAGGACGATGTGTTCCTGTGTATTCCGCCACTGTACCATACAGGTGCCAAGATGCACTGGTTTGGAAGTCTGATAGTGGGTGGCAAAGCAGTTCTGCTCAAGGGAGTAAGCGCCAAGACTATACTTCAGACTGTAAGTGATGAGAAGTGTACTATAGTATGGCTTCTAGTGCCATGGGCTCAGGATATACTGCTTGCCATAGAGAATGGTGATGTACATCTTGAAGATTATGAGCTGTCACAGTGGAGACTGATGCACATCGGAGCACAGCCTGTGCCACAGAGCCTTATAAAGAAATGGAAAGAGATATTCCCTAATCATCAGTACGACACGAACTACGGACTTTCAGAGTCCATCGGACCGGGCGCTGTACATCTGGGAGTAGAGAACATACATAAGGTCGGAGCCATCGGTGTGCCGGGATACGGATGGCAGGCAAAGATCGTGAATGAGGACGGAACGGAGGTCGAGCAGGGCGCAGTCGGCGAGCTTATCCTCAAGGGACCTGGTGTCATGACCTGCTACTACAAGAATCCGAAGGCGACTGAGGAGTGCCTGAAGGACGGCTGGCTGTACACAGGAGATATGGCTATGCAGGACGAAGATGGATTTATTTATCTTGTAGATAGAAAGAAAGATGTTATAATCAGTGGTGGAGAGAATATCTACCCTGTACAGATAGAGAACTTCCTCAGCAAATACGAGAAGATCAAGGATGTTGCAGTCATCGGTATAGCAGATGCCCGTCTCGGAGAGATCACAGCGGCCATCATAGAGGTAAAGGATGGCATGACCTGTACAGAGGAAGAGATCAACGAGTTCTGTAAAGAACTTCCAAGATACAAGAGACCAAGGAAGATCATATTTGAGCACGTTCCGAGAAATGCTACAGGTAAGATAGAAAAGCCACTTCTCCGTAAGATGCACAAGAGTGAGAACCTTGTTGCAGCGGAAAACAACGCATAGTATGCAGGAAAGGACAGAAAGGAAAAAAGATGAAGACACCATTTATTACAAAGGCAAAGGCAGAGGAGATCATCAAGGAGATCCCTACACCATTTCACATTTACGATGAAGAAGGAATCAGAGAGAATGCGCGAAAGCTTTACAAGGCGTTTTCATGGAATAAAGGATTCAAGGAGTATTTCGCTGTAAAGGCTACTCCGAACCCAACAATACTCAAGATCCTCAAGGAAGAGGGCTGCGGAACTGACTGTTCATCACTGACAGAGCTTATGATGTCAGACAAGATGGGATTTAAGGGCGATGAGATCATGTTCTCATCCAATGATACCCCTGCAGAGGAGTTTGTGCTTGCAAAGAAGCTGAACGCAACCATCAATCTTGACGATTTCACACACATTGATTTTCTGGAGAAGTCAGCAGGAATTCCAGAGAAGATCTGCTGTAGATTCAATCCGGGCGGAAAGTTCTCCATATCTACCACCATCATGGACAACCCTGGTGATGCAAAGTATGGTATGACAAAGGATCAGATCATCGAGGCATACAAGATCCTCAAGGCAAAGGGCGTGAAGAGATTTGGAATGCATGCCTTCCTTGCCAGCAATACAGTGACAAATGAATACTATCCAACACTTGCAAAGATCCTGTTCGAGACAGCAGTTGAGATCAAGGAGAAGACCGGGGTGAAGCTTGACTTCATCAATCTGTCAGGCGGAGTTGGAATCCCATATACACCGGACAAGGAGCCAAATGACATCATGGTCATCGGCGAGGGTGTTAGAAAGGTATATGAGGAAGTGCTTGTACCGGCAGGCATGGGTGATGTGGCTATCTTCACAGAGCTTGGACGTTTCATGCTGGCACCTTACGGACACCTGGTTACAACAGCCATCCATGAGAAGCACACACATAAGGAGTACATCGGCGTGGACGCATGTGCAGTAAACCTCATGAGACCTGCTATGTATGGTGCATACCATCACATCACAGTCCTTGGCAAAGAGAATGAGCCATGTGATCACAAGTATGATGTGACAGGTTCACTGTGTGAGAACAATGATAAGTTCGCTATAGACAGAATGCTTCCAAAGATCGACATGGGAGACATCCTTGTCATCCACGACACAGGAGCGCACGGATTTGCCATGGGATACAACTACAATGGCAAGCTGAAGTCAGCGGAGGTTCTGCTCAGACCGGACGGATCATTCAAACTTATCCGCCGTGCAGAGACACCGGAGGATTACTTTGCAACCATCAAGGATTTCTGGGATGTGGAGCTGTAAGATAAATAAAAAGCGATAAACCGCAATATAGACTAATAGTATAAAAGCCAGACATGGATGAGATATACACCATATGTATTTATGGAGTGGGTCATCTGTGTCTGGCTTTTATATTGTTATACGCATACATCAAAATGTATATAGGAGACTCCATCTATGATCTTGTTATCCAGACATATTTCTCCACCATATTGTTCCACAAGCTTTTTCAGATTGGACAGTCCATAGCCGTGATGTTCCTTATCTGAAGTCTTGGTGGTATATCCGGTACTGAACATATTCCGTCTCAGCTCCTGGGTGAGCTGCTGTCCCCTGTTGAGTGTTTCGATGGTGATACGGTTGTCCTTACTGTCAAGTGTCAGGTATACATTTTCATTTTCGGGGGAAGCTTCCAAAGCGTTGTCGATCAGTATTCCGATCACCCTGATGAGTTCGTATTCGGGCATGATGCTCGTCAGATGTCGGTTTTGTACAGTGACGCAGAGATTTCTGTGCATGCGTTGTGCGGTCAGCATCTTACTGTGGATAAATCCCGCCACAATTGACATGTTGATTTTCAAAAGTTCGGTATCTCTGAAGCTCTCATCAACATTTTCAGAATAACTGGCAAGTGCATGTGCCAGCGAATCATAATCCTTATAATTGTATGGAAGCATCTTGATTGCGGCGAGGTGATTGTTGAAATCATGCTGTCTGCCCTGTATATCCTGAATGAGATCGGTCATCATAGGCTGATAGGTTTCGTAGTTTGCCAGATCGTGCTGCTGTCTGCTGATTATTCTCTGCTGTCTCAGAAGTACGATATCTGTCACAACTATGACCAGTGCAAATGAAGCTATGTAAGGTATGTATGATGAGATATCGGCTGAACTGTATTTGTACAGGCCTGTCTCTATGATGTATATGGCAAACAGGTGAAGGAGGAGAAATCTGGTTACGGCACTTCCTTTCATAAGATAGCGGAAGAATCTGTGAATTGGTACAAAGTGACAGATGATCACTGCAATGATGAGAAGAAGCAGAGAACTGCCAAATGCGATGATATTCTCGTCCTGTATTTCGGCCTTGGAGAATACCATAAAGAAAAAATCCTCACTGAAAGAATTGTACAGGTATGAGATGATATATGCCATCAATGTATAAAAAGGTGAAACTTTGGTTATGTACAACATCGTCAGATAGGATAACAGCAATAAAGTTACCCATCCAAATGCGTTCGGGAAAACATAACTGGCAATATTGCCGCAGATAAAATAAAGGGATAAACCGATGATGGGATGTCTCAGGTTCCGAAACCTGATTCCCAATAAAGCTGAAAACATAATGAGGTCAACGATTGCTTCTAAAGCAAAGCATGCCAGATCTATTGCCGGGTGTAACATAGGGGAACTCCTTTACAATCAAGTATCATAAAAATCCCCTCTGTTGTGTATTGTACAGCATGTGAAAGAAAAATTCCACACGCTGTATGTACGACATATGAGCTGGATACATTATTGATCCGGAAAGTTCAGCATATGGAATACAAGATCGGCATATTTTCTTCCAATCGGGATGCTGACAGGCCGGGGGGTGTCCAGGAGGATAGTAGCCGTCGTTCTGTCAAATGACCGTATATGGTGCATATTCACAAGATAGCTCTTGTGACACCTTATAAAAAATGTTGGCAGTTCACGTTCCAGATCGTTCAGTCTTGTGCTGGAGGTGATAAACGACTCTTTGACGGTGAAGACATGCATATTGCGAAGCTCTGACTTGATATACAGAAGTTCGTCGGGTTTCATACGCATGTATACCCCGCTTCTGTCAGTCAGTTCCACAAGAGGTTCTTCAATGATGGACAGGTTGAGAAGTCTCTGAATAGTCTTGATGAGGTCAGACTGATCAAAAGGTTTCATGATGTAGTCATAGCAGTTGGTGCTGTGTATGGCACGCATTACCTGATCCGGGAGTGCTGTTATGAATAGAATAGGTGTTGTCTGATATGGTTCAAGGGAGCGTATGTATTCCCCAAGTGCTATGCCATCCTTGGCAGTTCCTTCACCTAACTGTATATCCAGCAGGAAAAGACTGATTACATTCTCTTCGATTATTTTGACACTTTCATCATAATTCACAGCAGTCAGGCATTTTATATCTGTGAACACCTCGGATATCATAGCTGCGGTTCCGTTCAGTTGTTCCACGTTATCTTCTACTATAAGTGCTTTCATAATATCCCCTCCCTTATACAACTACTTCTACTTTGATAAATGTTTTGTCTACGCTGTAACTGTTTTCCATATATATCTTTCCATCATACTGCTCAACCAGTTTCTTGAGATTTGGAAGTCCCTGGCCATGACGTGTTCGATCAGCGGTCTTGGTGGTATAGCCTTTGGTGAACATCTTCTGGCGCAGATCCTGTGTAAGTTCAGGTCCCTCGTTAAGAGTGGATATGATGATCTTATTTTCCTTGCTGTCCAGATGCAGTGAGATGGATTCGCCCTGTCTTATGGCCTCGAGAGCATTGTCCACAAGTACCCCGATTACTCTGATAAGTTCATATTCCGGCATCTGGCTCTTCAATGTGTGTTCAAGTATTATCAGGTTTATGCATTTTCCTGTCTTTTCGGACTGGATGATCTTGCTGTGTATAAAACCGGCTAACACAGTGAGATTGATCTTAAGCAGATCCGCTTCACGATATTCTGAAATGACCATATCCGAGCAGTTGATCAGGGCATCTCTGAGGGAATCATAATCCTTGTGTGTAAATGGCAGCATTCGTATAGCTGCAATTTCATTGTTGAAATCGTGCTGTTTGCCACGTATGTCATCTATCAGATCAGACATCATAGGCTGATAGGTCATATAACTGGCTATATCGTGCTGCTGTCTGGCAATAATCAACTGCTGATGAAGAATTATGATGTCGGTGATGATGATAATGACGGCGAAAGCTGTAATAAGTGGTAAAGCAACAATGGTGTCAATGTTTGTATATTTTCGTATGCCAATTTCAATTATAAATATTATGTAGACGTGAATAAGCAAAAATTTTATGAATTTACTACCGTGCATAAATTTTTTAAATAGATCACTTAGTGGAAGAAAATGAGATATACACCATGATACAAACAAAGCAAATATAGATCCGGAAGTCGCAATAATGTTGATGTCTGTAATGTTCAGGTAATAGGTAACTAATGTGTAGAAATTTTGTAAAGTGGTAAGAAAAACATAGCAAATTATATTAATAATTAAAGTTGTGAACCATGGCTTTCGAAAAATGCATTTGTACATACACAGGCAGAGAATGCATAAAATTATCCAACCCAAAAAGTCTGGGAGAAAATGTGTGAGAGCAGAACCTATGACAAAGTAACTGAGAGCATAAAAAAGCGGATGATAGGTTTTGCTCAGAGAAGTGCCAAGGATAGAACAGGAAATAAGCAGATAAGTTAAAGTTTCAAGACCAAAACTAAATAAATCTATGTATATGTTCATATGCAATAATCTCCTCATCAAAAATCAATCATTAAACAATTTTATTAAATTATATTGAACAGGATAGCGACAAGTCAACTTATGTTTGTGATTACTCTTGTTGTTCATGACATTATAAATGTCGTTTGTGACAAGCTTCGCAAATACTATTGAATGATAAAAAATGATGTGATAAACAGTGGATAAGGAGTGGGAAATGGAAAGATTAAATAATCGGATAAGTATTGGACTTACGGAAATGTTGCTTGGAAATACGTATGACGAATCAAGAGCAAGAGATGCAAAAGTGTGCTACTCAATAGAAACTATAATAGATAACATAGAGAAGTTATTAATTCTGATTACATTATTCGGAATCATGGGAAAGCTCAAAGAATGCTTGATTTGTTATGTAGTGATACTGCTTACGAGAACATGCATGGGAGGAATCCATATGAGTACATGGCACGGTTGTACAATAATGACAATTGTTGTGCATATGTGTGCGATTGAATGTGGTATATGGATAGATATAATTTTTTTGAGAACATGGATATTTGTAATTGCCATGGTTCTTATGATGTTGGTTGCTCCGCTGCCATCACCCAAAAGACCGAAGTATAAAGGAAAGAGAAGACAAAAGGTAAGAATACGAGGGTGTGCAGGAATTGTAATAGCGTTTGGGGCCAGTTATTTTTTGATTAATTTCAGTAATTACATTTTATGGGTGTTATTGCTTGAGATTATAGAAGTGGTATGTTTTGTTGCATATCATGCTATATCACAGATGAAGAATATATCGTCTGTAGAATAAAAAGAGAGAGTAGATGAAAAAATGAAACTTGAAAAGGGAAGAAGCTATATAGCGGATATTCTTGAGGATTTGGCAGGAGATATTATAACTCTTACAGGATGTACAAATACCTGGGGAGAGATAGAACTTCCAGAATGCCTTAAAGATCAGGAAGAAGAGTAAAGTGAGTCGTCAGATAAAAGATGAACGAGAAACATACGGATGGAAAAATGAGGAAAGAAATCATTGCGAAAATCAAAAAAGGAACAATTATGTGTGCAGCAGCAGGTGCTGTAGCAATATCTGGAGTTGCAGGCGTGGCCAGCGTAGCAAATGCAGCAGTTGCAAAACCAGGGGCTAGCAATATAGCTACATATAGCTATGAAAAGCCGGATGAGCCAAATACAAATAATACCGAATATACATTTAGAAATGATAAAGGAGTTGGTTATTCTGAATTTAGGTATAAATATAATACTACAAAAGTGTATGTATATCCTACGGTAGGCCCATCGCTCTTTTATAGAGTATTCGGAGCAAAAACAGAAGATGGTCTTGGAATAACAAGCAGATCAGAGCATTACAAGATCAAGGCTGGGATACAGGGAAGTATAACAAATTATGTACATGAAAAAGGAGACAGTTATGCCTGCCTGAAGTTTGGAAGATGTGTCAAAGCACCTTATGTTGACACTATTGGATGGTGGAGTCCGGATTCTACAAAAAATTATACTATATTTGACTGATTGTAGTAGGATGTAAAAATATGTTTGAGGGCAGAGTTTGGTGGAGGAATATGTGATATGAAGAAAAAAAGACAGATACTGATCATCTGTATTGCTGCATTGATAGTGATAGCTTTTGTGGCATTGGCTTATGGCCTACAGAAAAACAGGCAGACTCCGGAGGAACGGATAGCAAAGAAGGCTTCTGAGACAGATGCGGAGGGAGAGGATAATGATGATAAAAATCAGAAAAGTGATTCTCCGGTTAACGAAAATGAAAAAGCAGGAGACAATGTTCTGATGATAGGCGCAGTAAAAATGGAGATGTTGTCTGCAAAGGTATTTGAAGGTGACGATATAAGCAGTGAGACCGAGTATCCTGCCACATATTTTAAGTATCAGACTCTGCCTGATCCAGAGTATACGAAAGAGGAGATAGATTGGGAGGCAGTATTTGAAGAAGCACCTGAGTATAAAAAAGTAAATTTGGCTGATTATGGTGAATATTCACCAGATTATGAACAGGAGATAGAGGATAAGTACAGCGATTTGAGAGAAAAATACACAACCACCAAAACGGTTCAGCAAAAATTATATTTTATAAAATGCAGACTTACCAATCTGAGCAGTGCGGCGATAGAAAATGCTCTGCCGTTGGATGTCACTATCGTGTCATCGGATACAGGCGAAATCAAGACATATGAAGAGGATCTTGGATATTTTGATAAACCGGTTTATACAGAAGGTGATGACAGGGCTCATAAGTATTTTTGGTTCAAGTTGGATGGAAAAGAAAGTATGGAATGCACCATTGGTTTGTTGGTTTCCAAGGAATATGGAGATAATGTGAAGAATTACTATGGAAAACCTATACCTAGTGGTACAGAAGGGTTTGCATATGATCCATCTATATTGCCGGATTTCATAAATATAGATGCACTTCCACAGACGGAGTAAATGCGAAGTGCAAAGGAGGTTTTGATTATGCACAAGAGATTATGGGTTATATCTGCAGCACTTTGCATGGCACTGTCTATGACTGGCTGCGGTGACAAGAAGGATGTCAACTATGATGTTGGACAGGACGGGGAAACTGTCGGGAGCGAGACGGATGCTGATGCATCAGATGATGTGGACAGAGGGCTGTTGGCGAGACAGCTTGAAATTCCTCAGAGTGCGAATGAGGAACTTCCGGTGGACGGTACCAGCCTGACAAAGATTATGATCAATGATTCGGATATTGAGGTTCCGGATAAGGACAAGATGTATACAAAGGCATACACCATGGGAACTGCATCAGAGAACGACAAAAAGGAGCTGGTGGAGGCTATACTGGATGAAGATGCCGGCATCTACAATTACCCTGAGGAATATTTTGACGATAAGGATCTGGACAGAGCCGTAGTTGACAACATGTTCGATGATAAGGATTCGGAACCAGATTACAGCGGAGATTATTTCATTGGGAAGATCGATGGTGAACCATATGTAGTCAGGTTTATGAGCGGAGAAGGATATATAAATGAAGGTTTTGCGGTATCTCGGGCATATAAGGAGAAGGTTCCGGAGGAACTTGCATCAAGAAGGGTTACCCATGTGACTTATATGGAAGATGATCCGGCCGATTATCCTGATGAGTTTGAACTGGATAATTCAGATGAAGAGAATGGAAAGGATTCATCCGTCGACAAGGAAGAGGATAACCGTTGTGGATTGACCATGGAGCAGGCTGAGAAAAAGGCTGCGGACTATATGCAGTCGCTGGGATTCCTGGATATCACCCAGACGTCCATAACTGATATGTACAGACTGTATGAGAGTGATGATTACAATATAGTCCAGTATGATAAGGATGGTTATAAGATCCACTTTGATGCGTCTGTAAATGGTGCACCGCTTTATCAACCGGTTACAACACAGATAGATACTATAACTCACCAGAGCAGCAATCCGGACGGGGAGATTCCAAGAAGCAATTATTACTGTTCGGAACAGTCATATTATGAATTGGAATTCAATGAGAATGGGATCATTGATTTCTATGGATATTCTCCAATGAGATCCGATGATGAGCTTCACCCGGTGGATAAGCTGATCACATGGGATCAGGCTGTTGAAGGGCTGAAGAATGCCATACCTGATCACTTTGCGGATTATACAGGATACACTCAGGTAATGTTCAACGATGTCAGACTTACATACTTCCGGACGAAGACCGGTGATGAGAAGTATGAGATCATATCTGTGTATGTATTTTCAAATTCCGAGAGCTATGATGTAAATGCGCCAATCCAGCTGATCATAATTGATGCAAGGGATGGCAGCGAGGTGAATGTCATGCAGGATCCCGGACGGATGGGACTGGTATAACCAGCCGGTGACGATGTTTGGTGATGGGAGGATTTGAAAGATGAAGAAATGGTGTATTGCTATGGGATGTGTGCTGTGTCTGTGCGCAGTCATATTTTGGTGCGGAAGAATATATAGTGTAAATGCGGCCCATACAAGTGAGATGGTTACATATGATGTGGGAGAGACGGTGGATCTTGAAGGAATTGAGATTAAGTGCGTGGAGGCGCATATATTCAGTGTTGATGAGTATAAGAAAAATTTCAATGTAGGGTCGGTGGATGTATTATATCCAAATGATAAGCTGCTTTGTGCATGTATCAATGTGAAGAATACCGGTGACACGGCGCTGGGCTGGAGTGATGTGATAGATGGCATGTGCCAGGGATTTCAGTCGGTCACATGGGGAAGTGCAGCAGATCCGTTTGCAACGCAGAGTGTGAATGTGTTCACAAGTGATGATCTTGCACCAGGGGCAGATCAGGATATATGGTTTACTACTATGCTTTCCAACATAGCGTTTAGCAGACATACATGGGAACATCTGGATGAGGAAGAGTTCTACTTTGTGCCGGTTCTGGAACCGGTTCAGATTCAGATGAAGCTGGATGTTCAGAAATGAGGTGGAGAAGATGAAGATATATGGCTTTGAGATGGGCAGAGCCTTTAGAAATGCATGGTTTGTGGTGAGTGTTGCCATGGGAACCGCGATAGGAATAGCAGATTGCATGTTGTGTGTCAGACAGTACCGCAATATAGGGGAGAAAGCCCTCATACAGACATGGCTGGGCACGGATTATCAGTTTGCATATAATAGTCTGTTCTATGTGCTGCTGCCGTTGATAGCATGTCTGCCATATGCGGGAAGCTGTTTCACTGATATGAAGAGTGGATATGAGAGGAATATATGTGTTAAGACATCCAGGCTCAGCTATATGGCGGCCAAGGCTGTGTCTGTGGCTGCATCGGGGGCAGCGGCAGTTGCGATTCCGCTTCTTGTGAATCTGTTTGTCTGTGCCGGGCTGTATCCGAATAAGCTTCCGGACAAGTTGTCATTTCTGTATGCCGGAATTATAGACTGTGATATGTTCCCGAGGCTTTTTGCACTGCATCCGGTGGGATATTGCCTGGTTTTCACGTTGCTTGATGCGGTGTTTGGCGGGCTGCTGGGACTGGTGGCCATGTGTGTGGCCAGGTGGAGCGGCAGTAGATTCTCCACGATCATGGGTTCATTCGCACTGTATGTATTTACGGGAGTAATATTCGAGGGAGATGGAACAGGTACATGGTCCGCCATGGATATGGTGAATCCCCTGCAGAATGTGGTTGTGTACAGATATCAGATGGTGACGATGTATGTTGGAGTGTGTATTATACCGCTCCTGCTTATATATATGTGGCATAGGAGGAGAGATATTTTATGAGTGGAATAACAGTGGAAGGACTTGGGAAGAAAATAAAAGGAACGGTCATATTGCATGATGTGAATATGACTCTGGAGCCGGGCAGGATATATGGCCTGCGGGGCCGCAATGGATGTGGTAAGACGATGATCATGAGGAGTCTGTGTGGCCTTTTGATCCCGGATAAGGGCATGGTGACGATAGATGGTGAGGTGCTTCACAGAGATATAAAGTTTCCGCGAAGTGTGGGGGTGCTAATAGAGAATCCATCATTTCTCCCACAGTATACGGGATACAGAAATCTGCGAATGCTGGCAAGACTGACAGGCGGAATAAGTGATTCTGATATCAGAACTGCACTTATGAGAACCGGACTTGATCCCGACGATTCCAGGACATATCGAAAGTATTCTCTGGGAATGAAGCAGAAGCTTGGAATAGCCAATGCGATCATGGGTAAGCCGGATGTGATCATTCTCGATGAGCCGATAAATGCGCTTGATGAGCAGACGGTGGAGAATATCAAAACAGAGCTTTTGAAACTCAGGGATGCCGGTAAGGTTATAGTGATCGCCTGTCATGACAGGGATGAACTGGAATTCCTGAGCGACATAATATATGAGATAAAGGATGGCACTGTGGCCGGATGTGAGGTGGTTGGAGAATGAAGACCATGAGACTTCTGGGCAGGGATATAAGGAATGGGATAATTGCAAAGTGGTATCTGTTCCTGATACCGGTTTTGTTTGCAGTGACCCAGACATATGAGCTGCACAATTATCTGCAAAGCCTTCTGGCTAACAATACCATGTTTGTTCAGGGGACGATCGGAGATTACATACTGTTTGTTATGAAGGGAATGGAGGTATTCTATTTTGATCCGAGAGAGACCTTCCTTATTCCTGTATACTGGTTTGCATTTCAGATAGGTCTCGCATATATGGTTGCGTACTATGCATACGATGATTTCACGGTAAATGGCAGGGTGATCTTTATAGCTGCTGGAAGCAGAAAACAGTGGTGGATAAGCAAATTCCTGTATTGTATTCTGGCTGGTGTGTTGTATTTTGCCGTGTGTGCAGCCACTATATGTATATGTGCAAAATGTTACGGTGCGTATATGAGTTTGGATACGACCACTGCCCTTATGATGCATATATATCCAACAACATCTGTGGGACTGGATCAGTGGGAGATAATGTTTATATCTGTGCTTCTTCCGGTACTGGTGTCTGTTGCCATCAGCCAAATACAGGTACTGATGGGATTTCTGATAAATCCTGTCGTGAGTTTTGCTGTAGTGTGCGCAATGTATATTTTGTCGGCATATTATACAACGTGGTATCTTGCAGGCAGCTATACCATGTGGCTGAGGTCGTCATACATAGTGGCAGACGGACTTAATCCCATGAGCGGTGCATTGATAGCAGGAGGCCTTATGTTCGCAGCGCTGGTTGGCGGACTTATGTATTTTGACAATAAGGATGTTTTATGACAGCAAATACCCCGGAGTACATATCGTTGCTTCGGGGTATTGTTATGTGAAACTTTAAAAATTATTATGGTTTTCAAATCCCTGTATATGGTTTATAATAACTTCGATTAAGCCTTTACAGGTTCAGGATAGTCTACGCCGAAGGTTTCGACTGTCACAGTCTTCATCTTCTGCTCCTGACGAGGCTTGTCGTTGTAGTCAGTTGGCACATTTGCAATCTTGTCCACAATGTCAAGACCCTCGATAACCTTGCCGAAGGCAGCATAAGCACCGTCCAGATGTGGAGATGTCTTGTGCATGATAAAGAACTGTGAACCAGCTGAGTCAGGCATCATGGAACGAGCCATGGACAGCACGCCTGGTGTGTGTGCCAGATCGTTCGCAAAGCCGTTCTGTGAGAATTCTCCCTTTATGGAGTATCCGGGACCGCCGATTCCGATACCCTGAGGATCTCCGCCCTGTATCATGAAGCCTTTTATGACACGATGGAAGATGATTCCGTCATAGAAGCCTTTCTTTACGAGTGAGATAAAGTTGTTAACAGTGTTAGGTGCGATGTCTGGATAGAGCTCAGCCTTCATGACATCACCGTTTTCCATAGTGATAGTTACTATTGGATTTGCCACGTATATCATTCCTTTCTTCATTGAGATAGGGTTATGATAACATTACTTTAGAGAACAGGCAAACACATTTTGTCTGTGATACATGTTATATGAGAAGGAGATAAGTATGGATTGGAGAAATATTGTCAGGCCTGTGGTGGTCATAGCGCTTATAATTGGTCTGGTGCTGTTCGGTGTGCACAAGGTCAAGGGAACATATGCGGATTTTATGCAGGAATATCAGGGTACCAGCGGAGGCACAGAGAGCAGGGAGGTGGAGATCACCATACCGGAGGATACAACTATCAAAGAAGCTGCAAAGCTGCTTAAGGACAAAGGACTCATCAAGTATACCCTTGCGTTCCAGTTGAGAATGACCGGGTCACAGTACAAGAACAGCCTTCAGCCGGGCACATATACACTCAATACGAACATGTCCACACTGGATATGATCAAGACACTGTGTTATGTGGAGTCTACCAGGACAGTCCTGTATACACTCACTGTACCGGAGGGCTTTACGGTGGAGCAGATAGCTGACAGGTGCGAAGAATTGGGATTCTGTACGGCGGATGAATTCCTCACCGAGTGTAAATCAGGAGATTTTGAATATCCGTTTGATATACCGTCAGCCCAGGTCAAATACGCTCTTCAGGGCTTCCTGTTTCCTGCAACATACGATATATATGACGGAATGACTCCGAAGGAACTTATTCAGTCAATGATAGACAAGTTTAACAGTATATATACAGATGATTTCAAGAAGAAAGCCGAGGATCTGGGCTATACAGACTTTGAAGTCCTCACCATGGCATCAATTGTTGAGAAGGAGTGCAAGCTTGATAAGGACAGGCCTATGGTAGCTGGTGTATTCATAAACCGACTGAATGATGACATGCCGCTTCAGGTTGATCCTTCGGTTCTCTATGTGGTGACTGATGGACAGTATGATCAGGCTGAACTGACATATGATGATCTGGAGATAGATTCTCCTTACAACACATACAAGTATACAGGTCTTCCTGTGGGACCTATATGTAATCCGGGTGAGGCGTCCATAGAGGGTGTGCTCAATGCAGTAAAGCATGATTATTATTACTATCTGACCTCAGATGAGAGTCAGGGCGCATGTATCTTCAACGAGACATATGAAGGTCATATTGAGGATATAGAGAAGGCGGATGCAGCTAAGGCTGAGAAGGAATCAGAAAGTGATTCAGAAGACGGTTCAGGTGAAGAATAGAATTAACTGAAAGGGTATAAACTGCTTGCGATATATATATTTTTTATATATAATAAAAGAGTGTTTACCCTTTTGGGTTTTTATGCATTTAGTTATGCGCTTTTGGAGGTGCGATAGGAGGAATATTTGATGAGAAAAATAAGTTTCAAGGTAAGAAATATCGGTTCTGAGAAATATTTGTCTTATATTCTGAATGATGAGTGTGAGTTTGATGAAGAGTTGTTGGATTATCTGGAGGAGAACAAAATTCCAGAGCTCATAGATATCATTTATGAAGAGGATGATGAGAACGATTACCTTACATATAATGTTACAGGCAGGACAACGGTTGACGCACTCCTTTCGAATACGGTAAACGCTGAAAAAATATTGGGGATAGTCAGGGGGATTGCTTCAGGTATAGTTAATCTGCGTGATCTTGGAATTCCGGCTTCATATGTGATACTTCATAAGGGATTTACATATGTGAACCCGGTTACATATGATGTGGGAATGCTGTGCGTTCCGGTTGAGTCAGATGCGAATATCAACGCAGAGTTCAGGATGTTTGTGAAGGATATGCTCACGAACGTTACATTTGATGACAATGAGGATTGTAACTATGTTGCAAAGCTTCTCAATATGTTGAATGTAGATAAGTTCACAGTCAGGAACTTCTATGCGCAGCTCACTGAGCTTATGGAATCAGCGGGTATGCAGGTGGAAGAGAATTTCGTGGATATTGGTGCTGATGTGTCAGTATCACAGACCATATCAGATACAGGTTCGGCGGAGACCAGCATGGATGACCTGCCAGAGTATGAGGATGTATCGTTTGGAAGCGATGATGATGATACTGATGATGACGATGATATCGAAGTTCAGAATCCTGTATTTGATGATATTGATCTGGAAGATGACGGAGAGACCAGAGATACATCATCTGGAATAGATATGTCAGTATTTGATGACAGTATGCTGGAAGAGCTTAAAATTGATGAAGATATAGATGCCGAAGATATAGATGATGAAGAGGGATATACAGAAGCACTTACTTCAGATATGTCCACACAGGATCAGCCGGGACTCACAGAGGTGGCAAAGGCTGCAGACGGGGTGACAGAGGTTGAACTTCAGACTCGGGAGACCCAGCAGCCGGTTCTTATATCTACAGATGAGCTTATGGATAATCCTCCTGTTGTAAAGAATATTAAGATCAACAGGGCTAAGATCATTCAGAAAGCAGTTGTGGAGGCTGAGGAGAACAACATAGACAATCCAACAGAGCAGATAGTTGCACCTCAGTTTATGAATGGAGAAAGCGGAGAGCCTGCGACGAATATGGATCCTGTTACACAGAAGGCGGATGCACCAAAGGCTCAGGGAACAGGAAGTACTGTTGAGCTCACAGGTGGAATGAATGTTGTCAGGGATACAGAGACTGACAAGACTGTTGCTGCGAGGGCAGTACCTAAGGCCATGCCATATATAGTCCGCGTGAATACCGGTGAACGGGTTATGGTCAATAAGGCTGTATTCAAGATAGGAAAGGCGGGCAGAGGCGTTGATTACCATGTAGGTGGCAATGGCGCTGTCAGCAAGGTACATGTCATAATCTACCAGAGAGAGGATGGCTGCTATCTGAAGGACAACAAAGCTACGAATGGAACATATCTCAACGGAGCTAGACTTGATGAGAATGAAGAGAAGCTGCTGACCAACGATTCTACGATCAGTATAGGCGGTGAGGATTTCCTCTTCAAATTAAGTTAATATGAACCGTCCACACAGGTGGGATAAAGCAGGTAGCAATACCTGCTTTTGGTGTTTAAAACAGACAAAGGAAATGAAGGTATTTGGAGGACTATCGAATGGGGTTCAGTGCAGCGTACAATACAGATGTGGGAATAAAGAAAAAGACTAATCAGGATTCTCTGGCAATAAAGATTGCAGAAACTCCTGATGGTCAGGCTGCTTTTTCTCTTATATGTGATGGAATGGGTGGCCTTGCCAAAGGTGAGGTTGCAAGTAAAGAGGTTGTAAATGCATATTGTGAATGGTTTGGTACACAGTTTGCAGATATGGCTGTTAATGGTGGATTTGATGAGGAGACCCTCAGATATCAATGGACAAAGCTTGCGATAGAGCAGAATGAGAGAATCAAGGCGTATGGGGAACGCAATGGAATTATGCTGGGAACGACCCTGTCTGCACTGCTTATATACAAAGACCGGTACTATATCATACATGTCGGGGACAGCCGTGTGTATGAGTTGTCTTCAACGGTGAGACAGATGACAACGGATCAGACGCTGGTAGCCAGGGAGGTGGCAGCCGGACGAATGACCCCGGAGCAGGCAGAGGTAGACAGCAGAAGAAGTGTACTTCTCCAGTGTGTAGGTGCCTCACCTGTGGTTGAACCGGAGTTCATATCCGGGGAGGTAAAGGCCGGTGCCGAATATATGATCTGTTCGGATGGATTCAGACATAAGATAACCAATGAAGAGATACTTGACAGAATAGGACCTGGGGTGTGCTCGACTGAGGAGGACATGGAGCAGGGATGCAGGTTCCTGACAGAACTCGTAAAGTACAGAAAAGAAACTGATAATATTACTGTAGTCCTTATAAAAACGGAGTAATGGGGAGATAGAATGACAGAATTAGGAACGGTATTAGACGGAAAATACGAAATACTGAAAAAAGTCGGACAGGGTGGAATGTCCATAGTCTATCTGGCCATGGATAACCGATTGAATAAGCAGTGGGCGGTAAAAGAGATAAAGAATGATGGTTCCAAGAGTACGGCTACACTTCTCAAGGGCCTTGAGAGAGAGGCCAACATACTCAAGGATGTGGATCATCCGGTATTGCCAAGAATTGTAGACATTATCAATGAGAATGGAACGATATATGTCGTTATGGATTTTGTGGAGGGTAAACCTCTCAGTGATGTGCTCAAGGTGGAGGGGGCACAGGATCAGACAAAGGTTATCGAATGGGGACGGGCACTGGCAAGTGCACTGGATTATCTTCATTCCATGGATCCTCCAATTATCTACAGGGATATGAAGCCGGCCAATGTCATGCTGAAGCCGGATGGATCAGTCAAACTGATAGACTTTGGTACGGCGAAAGAATATATTATAGAGAACAATGCGGATACAACAGCACTTGGAACCAGAGGTTATGCTGCTCCGGAGCAGTTCGGAGACGCACAGGGAAGAGGTATATACAATACAGATGCGAGAACCGATATATATAATCTTGGAGCTACACTGTATCACCTCGTAACCGGTAAGAATCCATGTGAACCTCCATACGAGATAAAACCTATCAGAGAATGGAATCCGGCATTGTCATCCGGATTTGAGCAGATCATCATCAAGTGCTGTCAGCCAAGCCCTGAGGACAGATATCAGTCGTGTTCTGAACTGTTGTATGCACTGGATCATTATAATGAGCTTGACAATGAATACAAAGCCAAGGCACGCAAAAAGGTCATAACATTTGCAGTAATGGCAGGACTGTCCATACTTTCCGCGGGATGTGCGGTGTTTGGTGGTATAAAGAAAGGTCAGTTAAAGGAGCAGGACTACAGCAATAAGATCGCTGAGGCTGAGGATGCAGTGGATTCAAGTGATTATAATAAAGCATTTGAATGCTATAAGGCTGCGGCGGACATAGATCCAACGGCATCTGCGGCTTATATAGGATACATAGATACATATGCATATTATTATACAGATGATGAGAAGAATTCAGGAACTGAATCCCCGGCGGAGAAGGGAATCAAATTCGCTGTAAGGAACATAGATAACATCAAGGATGATGTTAAGTATGAGGTAGCACTTATATACTTTAACGAGGTTAAGGATTACAGCGCAGCCAGAAAATATTTCAGTATGGTTAAGGATTCGGACAGTTTTGCTGATGATGTGGAGCAGGCCAAGTACTATGAGGCAATATGTGACAGTAAGATCAACAAAACCGCCAACTTTGCCGATAACAAGCAGGAGATATTTGAGTTTCAGGCATTCAACAGTGACAATATAGAGGATACAAATACATACAAGTATGTGAACTATCTGAACATAGCAACTATATATGTTGATAAGCTGTCATCGGACAGTGAGCTGGCTGACAGAACGATAGAGCTTCTGCAGGAGGCAAATGAAAAGTTGAATGACAATGCAACAGTTCTGTCGAATGAGTTTCCGGAGGAGCGTGGAGTAAACTATTATAATGCACAGTATTCAGCCATCCTGTGTTCTGTATACACATATCTGGCGGAAAATGCCACGGAGGATGGAATGAAGGTGGCATATTATCAGGAGGCTTTGAACAGTATAGATGGTTATCTGGCAGGAATAGCTCTCTCCGGTGATAACGTCACGGATAACGCAAAGAATGCATACGCAGATTATTCCAGAAAAAAGGCTGAGACATATGTGGAGATGGCAAATTACAGCGGTGATTCCAAGTATATGACCAGTGCCGAGGATGTATTCAATTCAGCGGAAAGTGCGCTTGGGGTAACCGATTATGCGGCTGATCTTTATACAAGTCATTTGACATTCCTGTATAACCTTTATACTGAACAGTATGGCAGTACCCCGGATAAATGGGGTAAGAGTGCGATAGATAAGATACTCAAGGTATACAATGCGGGAAATGAGATCGAGATGCTTGCTGACAGCAAGAAGCCTCAGTGGAATTCACTGGTGCATAATTCAGTCATAGAGAGCATAGTATCAGGAAGTTACAACAATACTGGCAAATAGGAAGGGAGTAATAGGTATGGCAGCATTTTATAATATAATGTTTTATGGCGGCCTGACGCTCGCGATCATATTTGCAGTTATTGCAATTGTTTTGTTCTTTGTTCTGAAGATTCCAAAGGCAGTGGGAGAAGTTACAGGATCAACGGCAAAGAAAAAGATTGAAGAGATACGTGAAAAGGGCTATGAGAGTGTACAGGGGGCAGGTGTATCCAAGAAGGATGCGATCAAGAGCCATTCAACCAAGATATCAGTGCGTGATGTAAACTCATCTGCAACAAAGGATGCTTTGAAGAAGGGCAGGGCAAATTATGAGAAGGCCGTAGCGGAACTTCACAGCCGGAACGAAGCATCCGGTGAAGAAGCAACAGATGTCCTGAGAGAAGATGATTTCGAAGAGACTACAGATGTTCTGAGAGAGGATGATTCCGAGGGAGCAACAGATATCCTGAGAGAAGATGATTTCGAAGAGGCTACAGATGTTCTGAGAGAGGATGATTCCGAGGAAGCAACAGATATCCTGAGGGAGGATGATTCTGAGGGAGCAACAGATATCCTGAGGGAGGATGATTCTGAGGAAGCAACAGATATCCTGAGAGAAGATGATTCTGAGGGAGCAACAGATATCCTGAGGGAGGATGATTCTGAGGAAGCAACAGATATCCTGAGAGAAGAT
>JAQYAS010000145.1 GCA_029338615.1 Clostridiales bacterium | reverse complement strand
CATTTACCGTAAATCCAAAGGATGAGAATTTCAGGAACTACCTAAATAACAATAGTCTTAGGCTGAATATTAGAAACTCGCAGATGGAGAATCCTGCTGATCAATCCGGTAATGCAGGTTTTGCTGCAGACGGCCAGCTTGTTATAAACGAGCAGTACAAATCAATAGTAAAACTGTTTAAATATGATGCGGATGAGGAAGCAGGAAAGGCCGGAATAAAAGGAACTGAGTTTACACTATATCATGCAAATGTCAACGGTAATACATGGACGCCTGGAGAAGTGGTCAATGATGCATACTATATAGGCGATACCAGGACACTAAGTACAACTGGAGTATTCACAACGGGCGACGATGGAAAACTTTCAATAGAGATACGAAACAAAGGCTATTATATTCTGCGCGAGACTAAGGCGAAGGAAGGATATAAACTTGATGAAAATGTTCCGGAGTTCAAATTCCAGCTTGTAGACAAAGCGACAGCGCAAGAAAATGTAAAGGGTATATATGGCTACGACTCTATGAACACATTGGCTGTGGACGCAACAGGTGTCCCAAATACACGTATCATGGGAAGTGTAACTCTAAGTAAGGTTGATGGAGCGACAAAAGAGCCTCTGAACGAAATTGAGTACACTTTAACAAGAACTGCCCCGACGGGTAAGTCAGACAGCAGTTTCTTGTTGTATGAGCCGGTTACTGTAATAACAGGTAAGACCTATACAGCAGAAAAGGTCACTGACGAAGAAACCAATACAGAAAAGTGGACTTTTAAAGTGTCTGATGGTGAGCCGGGAGTTATCAAGGTAGAAGGTCTTAACTGGGGCACATATAAGCTACAGGAAAATACAGAGCTTTCCGGATATGTGAAGTCTGATAAAGAATATGAATTTGAGGTAAAGAGCACAGACAGGGATGTTACTGTCCATGATGATGATGTAGATGTTGTTACTAATGCTAAAAACAAAATAACGCTTCATAAACTGGGAACTGTAGATGGTGGGAATCCAAAGAATCTTGCCGGAGCAGTATTTGAGATTCACGAAGGAAGCGGAGATGCATGTGGAGATAAATGCAGTAAGGTATCATTCTATGAATCGGATACAGCACCGATTGGACAGACAGTAACACGTGTGACATCGGGAACTGACGGAACCGTAACAATTTATGGACTTCCTACAGATACATCAAGTGATAATCCAAATACATATCATCTGGTTGAGACTACTGCGCCGAAGGGCTACAGGATAGCACCTCCGGTAGATTTCACAATAGACAGACATGGCAAAGTGAAAGTCAGTGGTAGTGAAGAAACTGAGGTTTCTATGACAGATAAACCAATCAAGCTGTATATAGAAAAGATTGGCGAGGATAAACAGACAAAGCTTGCCGGTGCACAATTTGAACTTACAGATATATGTGATGACGGATGTAGTCGCAGACTGGCAAATGATGCATCATCAGAGACAGTAGTCACAGGTACAGACGGAAAGGTCATGATTCCTGTTGAACGTGTTATAGCAGGTCATACATACCAGCTAAAGGAGATTAAAGCTCCCGATGGCTATGAATGTACAGCAGTAATAACATTTACGGTTGACACAGATGGAAAAGCAGAAATAAAGCAGACCTCAGGAGGCTACGTAAATAATACCGGAAGTCCAGATACATCCATAAAAACAGCTGAGCTAAATATGGATGGAACTACATTCACGATAAGCAATGAGAAAATTGGACTCAGCCTTGTCAAAGAGGACTATGATGACGCGAATATAAAGCTTGCGGGCGTGAAGTTTACGTTATCGCCTGAAAGTGGAAGCTCATTTGTGGAGAGCTATACGAATAGTCATTCTGGTGAATTTGATGGAGATGTATATAATCTTAATCCAACGGATAATAATGGAGAGCTTACAATTCCTAAAGAGCTTTTAATGCATGACAACTCATATATATTAACAGAGACTGATATAGGGCAGAATAATACATATCGTTTTGCTGATAATGATAAGGACAGGCAGATTACATTCATGGTCAATAAGGATGGAACACTTACCATCACAAAGCCAAATGATATGTTCTCCTTGGCAGATGGTGATGGGACAAAGCTTGTGGTGAAGAATCAGAAGATTGCCCTTACTGTCACGAAGATAGATCAGGCTACGGCAAATGCTCTTTCAGGGGTTACACTTAAGCTTAGCAGGCTTGATGAAAATAATGAATGGCGGCCGGTATCGCAGATTGGTGTGACAGATGTTGATGGAACATGGACTACCTCAGATGTATCATCACAGATATTTAAGGGAAATGGCTTTACTCCGGGAACATACATGGTGGAGGAAATCTATACACCTGTCGGATATAACTCCATAGCGGGTCCGCTTGTATTTGTAATAAGTGCTGCAGGTAAGGTAACAAATGCCGCAATTGGAAGCTATGATGAGTCAGGTGTAGCTTACAGCTTAAGTGGTATAACAGAAGGTACATGGGTAGACAAGAACTTTAAAATAAGCAATCCGACAGATGGAAAAGCCGGAGAGATAAAGCTTGATATCACAAATGCTGCTTATACGGATTTGCAGGTAACAAAGAAAGACCCGGATGGAAATCCTATATCAGGCGCAGAGTTTATGCTTGAATATAAAGATTCTGATAACAGCTGGAAGAAGATAAAGCTTTCTGATGGCAAGGCAGAAATAGAAAATCATGTTCTTGCAGTAGGTGATGATAATTCAGCTAAGATGTCAACAGCTAGTGGTGGTTTAGTCAAGTTTAAGGGACTTCCGGATGGAGATTACAGACTTACGGAGACGAAGACAACACAAGGTTACAATCTTCTAAGCGCACCAATTGAGATACATATTGACCGCAATGGTATGACTTACAATGCCCTTTACGGAGACGCCCAAACGGTTGCTCTCTCTATGGAGGACGGCACAAATACACTCAAGATGACAGTAGTCAATAAAAAGGGAAGTGCCCTTCCAAAGACAGGAAAGACTACACCGAATCTTCCAAAACCGGTTCTTCCCCTTGTGGCATTTATTGAGACACTTATGCTGTCTTTATATGGCAGACGCCGCAGGAAAAAGGGGGTGAATGGACATGACAGATAGATCATATTCAAGTAGCCTCCGGGAATTCAGACATAATGGCAGGATACTCGCTAGGGGGAAACCTCTGGCGAGAGGCAAGCCAGAAAAACTAAATGATGAATTTATGTCTGAAAACCAACACACATTCTTTATTGAAGGGAGAAAAACTATGAAAATTACAAAAAAGAAATTCTATAAGATAGCAGCAATACTCATAGCATTTGTTATGTCCGCAGCTATGTTTTCGGGAATGATAATTGCTAAGGCCGCTGATGGTACTGCTGACACTGCAACGATCGATAAAAGCAAAAAAGGTTCGATAACTGTTACAAAGTATGCGTCTAATGAAAATTTGGCTCAAGGAGAGGCGACAGGTAAAGAAGATTCGGTTGATGATGGATATGAAACTCTTAACGGAGCTACATTTGCATTGTTCCAGATAGCAGATATTAACGCAACAGTTGATTATTATAATGGAATAAATTCAGATCGATATGATGAATCAAAATTAAAATCTGTTGTATACGATGAGATAGCTAATACAATAAATTATGACGGAAAAAAATATAATATGTATTGTGATGCTCAAACTACAGCAGGGCGGGGTACATGCAGTTTTGTAAATCTTCCTGTAGGAATATATATTCTCAAGGAGATATCAGCTCCTGATCAGGTGTCAGAGCTTTCAGAAGCTTGTATAGTATCAATACCTATGGTCAATACATCCACAAGTGATAATAACTCTGGATGGATGTATGATATTAATGTATTTCCTAAAAATGTTGCTTCAACGGGAAAACTTTTTCTTAATAAAATAGACCAGAATGATAACCCTTTAGCAGATGTTACATTCGAACTTTATAAATATGACAAGACATACAGTAATATAGAAGAAATAGCTGATAATTGGATACCGGTGACAGAAACAACAGATAACTCTGGCGCTACTTCTAATCTTGTACTTAAAACTAATGAATCTGGGCAGTTGAATCTTGACAGTCTTCCAGCCGGCCTTAACGGTACGATATATAAACTTGTTGAGACGGAGGCCCCAGATGGATATGTTGTAAATGAGAGTCCGATATATTTTAAGATAAATAGTGGTAATAAGGCACAATTCTTAAATAAAGAAACTACTAATGTAGATGTTGTTGACGGATATGAAAGTGGTGATACTGTAACTGTAAAACTTAAGAATGAAAAACCATCCCTTACAAAGAAAGTAAAAGCATATGATGTGGAATCATATGGTGATACTGCCGTATATAGAATGGATAAAGAAATAACATATAGGATCTCTACATATGTACCATTGACAATTGGAGAACTCGCTACCTATGAGATAACAGATACACCAGATGGAATTACAGATAAGTATGATTCGGTTAAGGTTGAAATGAGTGATTCAGAGAGTGGCACTTATACAGATGTCGATGTAACGTGTTACACCATAGTAAAAAATGGTAATGGCTTTAAGTTAACTCTTACAGCTGAAAACAAAAATACTCTTGCAGGAAAGTATATACATGTAACATATAATGCATATTTAAATGAAGACGCAAAAGTTGATGGATCCGATAATATAAATACTGCAAAACTTGTATATTCAAAATCAACTACATCAAATGAAACTTATGATGTATCTGATACAGCAGTAGTAAAAACATATAATTATGTTGTAACTAAACATAAGGATAATTTGCATGGTGATATAATACCAGGTGTAGAATTCCAGCTCCTTGACACAAAGAATGGTACTCCATTGAATGTTGTAAAAGTAAATGATGGAACATACAGACTTGCAAATGAGGCTGATGAGACAAATGTAATAACAACCCTTACAACAAATGATGAAGGTATGATTACGATCCAGGGCCTTGGAAACGGTACATACTACCTCAAAGAGACAAAGACCATTCAGGGATATAACCTTCTCAGTGAGCCATTTAAATTTACAATTGACAATGCTAATGCAACTGGCAACATAGTCAACAAGAAGGGCTTCACACTTCCAAAGACCGGTTCTATGGGATTCATCCTCTTCTGCGTACTTGGACTTGCGCTTGTTGCAGGTGGTGCTATGCTGATATTCGGTGGCAAGAGAACAAAGAAGATCAGATAATTGTAGGATAGTATAATACTTGATCTATATGAACATATAGACGATACAAACACAGACATAATTATATATTCTTACACGATCGGGCATGGTACAATGTACCGTGTCCGTTCTGTGTATCTGTGAATATATTCAGACTTTATACAGAGATCACAGGAATCTGTTCTGAATGTATTCCCGGATATACAGTAGCTTTAAGACAGTGATTTAATATCAATATTGCATTGATACATTAAATACAAAAGAATCATATGATATATACAGATCTGGAGATACAAGGTATGAAGACAACAAAGAAGATCAAGATAATATTTGCCATAATTATGATAGTCACTGGTATAGGTATATTCTCATATCCATTTATCAGCAATGCACTGTCAAATCATAATGCATCTGTTGCTGTGGAGGAATATGACAAGAATGTCAGCACCATGCAGAAAGAGGATATAGATGCGCTGAAGAAGGCTGCTGAGTCATACAACAGTCAGCTCCAGAGCGCGGAGGACAAGAATGCCCAGGGCGAGGGCGTCGCAAACAGCGGGTATGTTGACCTTGTGCAGCTAGGCGATGCGATAGGATATATATCCATACCAAAGATAGATATAGACCTTCCTATATATGAGGGAACAAGTGATGATGTTCTGACACACGGAATAGGGCATTTGTCTGATACGAGTTATCCTGTGGGCGGTGCCAGTACCCATTCTGCGCTTTCGGGACACAGAGGACTTGCCGAGGCGGAAATGTTTACCAATCTCGATAAAATGCAGAAAGGCGATATGTTCTATCTGCATGTTCTTGATGATGTGCTTGCATATCAGGTCGATCAGATACTGGTGGTTGAGCCGGATCAGACGGATGCACTGAAGATCGTGAAGGGAGAGGATCTGTGCACACTGGTCACATGTACGCCTATAGGTATCAATTCCCACAGATTGCTGGTCAGAGGAACCAGGGTACCATATACAGGTGAGGAAAAAGTGTCCACGGACAGTATGTATAAAGGTATCCATACTGGTACGGCAGTGAAAAGACTTGTAGTCATATGGCCATGGCTCACTCTTGCTGCATTGATAGCGATCGGTGTGGAGGCATTTATCATGCTTATGTTGATCAGGAGAATAAGACAGAGCAGAGAAGACGATTAAGAATAGTAAATGGTGTGGAGGTTATAGATAGTGAATCGCAGGACCAGACAATGGATAGGGTATGTCATCATGGTGATCGGTCTGGCTTTTCTTGCAGGTCCATTTGTAGTTGGATACTTTACAGGAAAGGGCCAGGCCAGGATAGTGTCACAGTATGAGGATGAACTTGGACAGGAAGATTCAGCAAATAGTGATCGGACGGGTGAGAATCTGGGATCAGATAAAAAAGATACATCATCCCGTAAAAAGAGCAAAACTGAAAAAGAAAAGGAGCGCTTCTATAAAGATGCGGTCGCATATAACAAGTCCCTGGTTGAAGGTGGTCAGGACAATATGAACACCAGTGAGGATGTGGAAAGCTTTGCACTGGATGCCAGAGACTATGGCTTTTCTGAGAATATGATCGGTACGATAGAGATACCAAGACTTGATGAAAAACTCGGAATATATCTGGGTGCCAATTATGACGGTATGGATAAAGGGGTTGCTATATTTGGCATGACATCACTACCACTTGGACTTGGTGATGAGAATGTGGCGATAGCGGGACACAGAGGCTGGCGCGGTACACCGGTATTTCGCGATATACAGCTCATCCAGGTGCACGATCCAATATATGTAACTACGCCGTGGCGTACCCTTGTATACAGGGTTACCGGTATGGAGATAGTGACACCTGATGACAATTCATGGTGCAAAGTTCAGAAGGGCAAGACTATGATAAGTCTTATGACATGTCATCCGTACGGAGATAATTATCAGAGGTACATAGTATTTGCCGAGCTGACTGATGAGAAGAAGCCTTCTAAGGCAGATATCACGAAGATGAACAGAGATACATTTGATAAGAATGCGAGGCAGGTCACATTCAGAGAGTCTGATGGGACGACATATACAGTCGATGTCGACGCGGAGTCCATAGAGCCTGACGGCAGGGAATATGGAGCATTCTGGTCAAATGTAAAGATACTTGCAGAGAAAAGGCTGAAACCTGTGGCAATCGTGGCAGCAGTCGCAGTCTTTGCCATTGGGATATGGCTGTTATGTGTCACCATCAGGGACAGGCGCAGATACAAGAGACATACAAGAGACATACAAGGAAAGGAGATATAGATGGGCAGAAATAGTGAAATAGAGATGATCATAGATGAGGTTTCCAAGGCAATCATCGGTAAGAGGGAGTGTATAGAGACCATACTTGCAGCGGTGCTTTCAGGAGGACACGTTCTCATAGAGGATATTCCCGGAGTTGGAAAGACAACGCTTGCGCAGGCATTTGCCATTGTTATGGGTCTGGAGCAGAAACGAATACAGTTCACACCTGATGTACTGCCATCAGATATCACAGGATTTTCCATGTATCAGAAGAACCAGGAACAGTTCGTATATCATCCGGGAGCGGTCATGTGCAACCTGTTTCTTGCGGATGAGATCAACAGAACTTCCCCGAAGACACAGTCGGCGCTTCTGGAGGTCATGGAGGAGAATTCGGTCACAGTAGACGGTGTCACATATCCTGTGCCGGAGCCTTTTATAGTC
>JAQYAS010000144.1 GCA_029338615.1 Clostridiales bacterium | reverse complement strand
CTGCTCCACATTCTCCGGTCTCATTGGCAGGCCACCCCCTGTGGATATGACAGTTCTTGTCACATATCGGTTTAAATCTGTCAAAGTGTCAGTCTCAAGCTTTCTGAAGTAATCCTCTCCATGCTCATCAAATATACTACTGATACTGCATCCCGCCTTCTTCTCTATATACGAATCTGTATCAAGCAAGTCATATCCAAGTTCATTGGCAAGCTGTGCGCCAACCGTTGATTTTCCACATCCCATGAAGCCAATGAGTATCAGATTGCCACGCACTGCTTTGACAAGCCTGTCATATACCTTGTCTGCCACTGCCTCAGATATGCTTATATCGTTCCACAATTCATATGCAATGATCCCCTGATAAAGAAGCATTCTGAGACCATTGTAACTTTCTGCACCAGACTCCCTGCAAAGTCTCATAAATTTTGTTTCAAATGGATTGTATATAAGATCCACTCCAACATCGATCATCCTGTAGAATTCTTCATCATCTATGACTACATCATCAAGATGTGGCGCCAGGCCTATGGATGTGGACTGAAATACCACGAAACCATCATCCGGTCTGTGATCTGCCAACTTCGCATACTCAGATATCTCCATGGCCTGCATAACACTGCATTCAAAATGCCTGTTCATATCATCAGCTATTATCTGAGCTTTGGCAAACGTTCTGTTAAGTATAAATACATGCGATGCTCCCCGGGATACGCACATGTAAGCCACCGCCCTGGCAGCGCCCCCGGCTCCCAGAATAACAACACTCCTTCCCGCAAGATCTACACCATAGACATCCAGTTCCCTTGACAAGCCCAGCATATCCGTATTGTAACCTTTGTAACCTCCGTCAACTCTTACAAGGGTGTTCACTGCCCCTATAGCTCTGGCTCCATCATCTATATCCACAAGATACTTCATAATCTCATTCTTATGAGGTACAGTTGCATTCATTCCCAATATGTTAAGCTCATATGCCCCTTTTACAGCGTCACCAATGCCCTCTATACAGGTGTGGAATGGTACATACACCTCATTTTTACCCAATATCTCACTGAGCGTATTATGTATAACCGGTGACATGGTATGCTCCACCGGATCTCCCAATAATCCCAAAAGCCTTGTTCTTCCATCTATCTTCATAATAGTATTCCTTCCCACAGATTTATTTGTGTAGCAACATTTATTATAACACAAAAAAGGATCTGTGTATTGCGGATTCTCTCCACATTACACAGATCCTTAAAATCTGTCTTACAATCTGATCATCTTAAGATCTACAGCAATATTATGCATATATAAACTTTTTCTCTGCAACAAAATCTCCAATGACCGGTACGTCCATTGTATTCTCAGTCAGATCGAACAGAGGATCTGAAGCCTTCACCTTGATGATTGCATATACAGGTGCTGTTCCACCCTCATATGTTACCTGAACAACAATGAATGTATAGAAGCCACCATATGGTGAGAAGTATGACTCCTGAAGCTTGAGCTTGTCAATATCACTTCTTATCGTTGATTTCAGTGAACTCTCCACGCTCTGAAGTGTCCGCTTATCGTATTCCTTAATAAGCACATCCGGTGTTCTGTCATTTCCATCTGCATCCTTATCACTGTCGTTGAAGCCAGGAGCCAGATTATAATCCACATTACCATCATTCTTATTAAGATAATCCAAATCATAGAACACTCTCACATTGCTAAGCTTGGTGCCCTCAGGTATTGATATCTCAAAGTCAAATTCAGGTGAATCAGTCTTAGTGTCTACATCTAAGCTATATATCTTCTTGCCGCTCTGATTTGATGCCTCCACATCCTTCTCGAGCTCATCCTTAGTCTCAAATGTTCCTGTTGGCTCAAAGCATGTGATGATCGGACTCTCTGGTACTGCAGTAGCACTGTTGACTATGACATTGATGAAGAGCTTTCTCTCATCGTTATTTCTCTTGCCCTTACCTGTTACTGATGAATGTCCTGATCCACAGTATGTAATCGCTCCACTTCCATAAGATGTGGTGTAGATATAGTATGACTCCATTCCATCTCCAGGTGAAGCTGCATACTTAGATGAACGGTTTTTGGCATCACTCTTGTTGTTTGAACCTGCAAGTGTATACCATACTGTCGTATTCTTGTTGTCAAGATCCAGTGCATATGCCTGCTGGTGAGTACCTGCAACATTAAGTGAAGTACCGATGTTATATGGATACTTCGTAACAACTCCCGAATTGAGCTGTGCTGCCTTCATGGTCTCTGAGTAATCAGCACCATTGGCTGCAGATGACCACTCAACAGCCTTCTTGAATGATGTAGCTCCTGCATATACATAAGGCTGTGTATTTGTAGCTCCTGCCATATTACCATTTGTATAAAGAGCTGTCATTGCAAGACCACTGACATATACTCCCAGATTGTCTGAGAAGTAATTCAGATTCTCAGTTCTTATCTTAGATACTTCCTTGGCATCCTTAAGGTTCGCATTCATACTGCTGACCATTCCCTGACCATTAGTTGTATTGAATGCATAATTTGTTATGTACTGCTCCTCAGAGCTGCTGTCCCTGAGCATCGCATTTGGAAGAACACTGGAAGCAAAATTAATTTCACCCGGCTCGGTCATAATATATGCATTATCACCCTTATTACCTGTTGCAGATGTAAACCAGCCTTTTTCAAGGTTACCTGATTCATCAAGATATTCCTTTTCTTCAGCATCTGAAATCATAACATAGCCATAATTTCCAGCTTCGCCTGAAGATTTCTTGAAATAGCCCTCCGAAACCTTACCATCATCGTCAACATATTTTTCCTTGCCAGCCCCTGATAAAACTATGTAACCTGACTCACCTTCTAATCCATCTCTTGATATAAACCATCCAGACTGAACCTTATTTGCCGAATCAATATAGTTTTCCTGTTTTGCTTTTCCTATTTTTACGTATCCCTTTGTTCCTCTTGGGCCTGATGACTGAATGAACCATCCAGTTGCTTCATCTCCACTGCCTGACACATATGTCTCCTTGACACCATTCGATACATCAACATATCCAATATCACCGGCTACACCACTCTCAGTTGTAAACCAACCAGACGACCTAGTCATTGAATCATTTATGTAATTCTTTTTAACCGCACTGGTAATCAAAGTATAACCAGTCTCACCTGCCTTAGCTGCTTCTGCTGAAAAATACTTTGGATTATCACTTCTCTTGCCATCGTCCTTAATGTAGTACATCTGCTTTGCAGTATAAGGTACATAGCCAGACTCTCCACCGCTTGCCGTTGCTACAGTATATGCTTCAAACTTTTTCCATTTACCTTTAAAAAGATCATCATATGAATATGAGCCATCATCTCCAACATACATCAAATCTGAAGCTTTAATATTTTCATAATAATATCCTTCTGTGTCTTGAGCAGCACTCTTAATATAGTATAAGTCTTTACAATATTCCTGAACATTTTTGTTGTTAACTGTCTTTTCAGTTAATAACTCAGCTGAAACCTGTTTCATTTGATTCCAATCAGGCGCATAATATCCATCAGATTGAGCTCGGAAATACTCCTGTCCTGCTTTGACATTTCCATAGACAAGCTTTGTCTGCTCATAATACTCTGTGCCTGCAGCAATATTGTCTACTTTATCAAGTCCACTTGCATTAGATCTCTCCTTGTATACTGTATCACCTTCTGATAACTTCTTGCTGATAAGGGTATTATCAACTGTGGTTACAGAGTCATCTATTCCTGTATATTTATGATATACAGTTCCATCGGACTCAAGTGTTCCAGGAGCAACTGTATCATTGAGATCACTCACCTGATACTGATCAATATCAAGCTTATTATAAACGGTTCCATCAGCTGTCAATGTAGTCTGAACCAGTTTATCACTAGGATCAGCCTTCGCATTGATATATGTATATAGAGTACCTGGTGCAGCTAACTTACCTTTCTCTAACAAACCGTTTGGATCATTTGTATATGTTTGATCATAGGCAGTCTTCAAAGAAACTAATTCATATATATCACCAGATTCTGTCAATGTTCCTAATTCCAGCTGACCGTTACCTGTAATATCATGTTTTACATATACATCAGTTCCATCTTCATCAACTGTTCTATTAACAAGCGCAGCCTTTGTAAGTTTAATCTTATTACTAACTGTTGTATAAGAGTTCTTCTGATTTGTAAGGTCTACATGATATCTGTTCATTCCAACTATGCTAAGCAGCGACTTAGTAAGATTCACTGCACCTTGTTTTGCATAAGGTGTCATAGCATCATGGAAGAAGAACAAATCTCCACCTGCATTTACATAATCCAATAT
>JAQYAS010000143.1 GCA_029338615.1 Clostridiales bacterium | reverse complement strand
TCAAACAGTATTCCAAGTCCCAGATACAGGACAAGAAAGACGTATATCGGTATCAGTGCCGCACCATTTGACTTCTTCATAATTCTCCCTCTTCTTTCAATATTTTACCTAAATCTGATATCTTTTAATTGGACCTTTCTTCTGCCATGGTATACAAGATATACCGCGTGGACTTCCTCCGGGAAATCCACTTTGTTCTCGCACCATCTCCACTCTGTCTCTGAGATATCTTCAGATACAGGTATATCTATTCTTCCGATACTCTCACTATCTTCTGTCACGCATATGTCAAAATATCCTTCTACATTTTCTGCCAAGTCGTTTGCATCCTTGAGCTGTTCCTGATTCTCGCATCTCTCGTCTACCCTGACAGGTCCCTCGTACACCACCTTATTCGCATCCGTCTCATATCTGACATTCACGCCAAATGTACTGCTGCCCTCAAGCGCAAAATACTTATACCCTATGAGTGTTCCATCCTCTATCTCCGCAATAAATCTATCCTCACCCTTGTTCGTCACATTAGGGAATTCTGTCGTATATATACTGTTGGAGCCATGCGGCATATGTCCATTTGTCAGGTTGCATGCTATCACCGCCGGATACGTGCCTTTTGCGGCAAGCGGACCATTGTTCAGACCGCAGCTCGTAACCTCCACCTGGTCTATGTGTCCATCCGCATCTATATATATCTTCTCGGCACAGGCCTGTCTGCTGTAGTCCGACTTGTGTGTGAGTCTGTGATAGAACACGTACCACTGACCATCTATGCACTCTATGCTTCCGTGCGTGGTTCCGGTCATATTCAGCTTGTTCTCGAAACTTCTTCCCTTATATCCCACATCGCCATTTGACACTATAGTGCCGCCAAATGTAAATCCGTGATCCGGATAATCGCTCACCGCATAGCACAGCTCATGGTTCTGCCATGATGAATAAACAAAGTAGTATTTATCTCCCACCTTTCTCATGGATGAACCCTCAAAAAATGGATGCTCCTCAAATGATGTTCCCTTCACAGCGTAAGGAATGATGTGCCTCGGTTCTTCCTTGACCGTCAGCATATCGTCCTCAAGCACCACCATGATCGGTCCCATGATGCTGTCCTTGTAGCCAAGAATCTCCTCCTTTGTTCTTCCGAACATGGATACCTCATCGTCCAGCCTGCCATTTGTCAGGAAATCAGGCTCCTCCTCGTATCCGTACTGGGTTCCGTAGAATATCCTGATGGTTCCGTCATCATTCATGGCTGCCGGATCAAAGCAAATGTACTTCTTCATCACAGTGCCGTCCTTATACTGCACATGGCCAAGATATTCGTATTTGCCCGCCGGCGTATCGCACACAGCCACACTGATCGGACTTGTGTATCCGCCGTAACCGTAGTCACCGCCCATACAGTAATACAGATAATATCTGCCATCATTCCCCCTCACAACATCTGGCGCGTACATATACTTCAGCTCCGGGTATGCCGGATCCTGGCTCACCCTGTATGTAATGCCCTCGCATCGCCAACTTGTCAGATCTTTTACCGGCGCGGAGTACACCACATAATCCTGCATACAGAACGTGTAACCGCCCTCCTTATCGTGAGATCCATAATGATAAACCCTGTCGCCCCATACATGCGGCTCGCCGTCCGGTATGTACTCATTCAGCGGCAAAAAAGGGTTGTAAACCTGCCTGTTCATATATCTTCTCCTTCTTATATCATTTTTTTCTGTTCCCCTAAAACAATAAATCCCCAACATGATCCGCGTCATCTACAGACATGTTGGGTTCTCATATTTACAAGTATATTTAATAAAACTTTTTTAGTCAACAAGCACTTATAAAAAAGGCTGCATCTGCTCGCAGAGTTTCTTCTCAAGCTCTATGAGTCTCTTCGTCTTATCCTTCGCCCTGTCATCCGCCGCCTTATATTCGTTTAGATATTTATTCAGCGACTTCACACCCATATTGCAGCCATCTGTCATAAGCTCCGCTATGGTATTGTCCGACTCATCCACTATGAGTTTCACATTTGTCTTGATCCAGGACATGCCCTTTGCTATTGGATTTGGATCCTTGCCATCGTCGTGGTACTCATCCAGCAGCTTCCGTATCTCCTGTTTTATTTCGTTGTGCTCCTCCTTACATTCTATAAGTATCTTCTTCATCTTCGCCGCATGCACATACCCAAGCACCTCATCAATAGACGAAATACCCATCTTGATCCCAGCATCACATTCCCTGAGCAGCTTTATTGTGTCTGGTGATATCATCTCATATACCTCCTTAGCCTGTATATGAGTATGTTACCCGGTGTTTGAAAATTATATACTCTGCTAAACAATCCTTTTTGGAGAGTTTCCTCATATGTATATACAAAGGCTTTCATAAATGTTACCATCCATCTAAATCAACAAATGAAAGGATCGGTAAAGGGAGCTATTTTATGAACACATTTATACATCAGCCATCAACAAAATCACTTCTTGACGAACTTGATAAGGGTATTGATGATATTGAGTCTGGTAACGAAGCTTCTATTGATGATGCATATAGAATAGTTACCGACATGGTGAATCAATATAAACTTAAAAGAATATAAAGTCATAATTACAAATGAAGCACTCCATGACATAATCGACATTGAAATATATATATTATGCCAATTTGGAGATAACCGACAACAAAAGTTTCATAATCAAATATTCAACGAAATATCTGATCTTTCATTATCTGCTTTTGCTTATTCTAACTATTCTTGAAGATCAAAAAAATTATTCCTATCCAGACTAACATTGAACAAACCTCCACAACACAATTGACACCCCACCCCATAATCTTTATACTGTTATTACAAATGTAGTATTAAAGGAGTATAATCTATGAAACACATTCCCCAGATTTCCGAAGCTGAATATGAAGTTATGAAGGTTATATGGAAATATGCCCCTATAAGCACAAATGACATTACTGACAAACTATTGCAGACCACTTCATGGAATCCCAGGACTATCCAGACTCTCATCAAAAGACTTTCTGATAAGTCCGCCATCTCCTATGAGAAAAAGGGCCGCATGTTCGTCTACTCCCCTGTCATCAGTCAGGAGGAATATCGAAAACATGAAAGCTCATCTTTTCTAAAGAAGTTTTTCAATGGACACATATCCGACATGGTTTCTGCGTTTGTGGCTAGTGATGAACTTAGTGCTGATGATATAAAGGAACTTCAAGACATATTAAATGGAAAAGGCACCGGGAGGAAATAAGGCTTGACTCAATTTTTCACACATTTTTTTATCAGCAATATATCCATAAGTTTCTCTCTGCTGCTACTGATATTTGTTCGATTCATATTCAGAAAACAGCTAACATGTAACGGCAAATACAACACCATATATATTGTGCTGTTTCTTCTCGTAATTCCATTTATCCCTGTAAATAATTCATTTATATTCCAAGCCATAGGTTTCATACGATCATTATTTAACAGAAGTACTTCTGCCGCAAATACAGTTACTCCTGTGCCTATCAATACCAGCCCTTCATCAAATGGGAACTGGATGAACGACTTTGCTATATCTGTAAACAGTACATCTACAATATATCCAAAGCTCCTTTTTATTATATGGCTTTCCGGAGTTTGCATATTTTCCATCCGTTTAATAGTGTCAGGCATATCACTATACAAGCTGAAAAAATCTGCTGTTCCAGTCACCGACGATACTGTCATATTGAATATATATTCGGAATGCCTTGAGCTCTGCAATGTGCGCAGATACAAACCGAAATTATATTCCTCCTCTGCTTTATCTGGAGCGGTCATTGTAGGTGTATTCCGCCCTGTTATATATATTCCACGGCAAATCAACGACTGCATATCCGATTACACAATAACCGACCTGAGACATATTTTGTTACATGAACTACAACATTTTAAACGCAGAGACAATGCCGTGAATATGTTTATCTGCATATTCTGCATACTGTATTGGTTCAATCCTGTTGTTATATACACATTACATACAGCAAGACATGACAGAGAAAAAGCATGTGACAATGATGTATTGCAGTACCTTGGTCAAAGCTATGCTGTGAAGTATGGACAGACCATCCTCCGTGCGGCTGCAAGCAGATCCAGTAATTCATCATCGGTATCATTCAAGAGCAAAAGCAGGAAAAAATTACTTAAAACAAGGCTTCAGCTTATTGTTGATTTCAACCCTGTCACCAACAGAGAAAAACGGAAATGTATATATGCATTTTCCATTATCATATTGCTGATGACTGTATGTGCGCCATTATCTGTATATGCTCTGGATGATACACAATACAAGGATTTTGCCCCAGTGAATCTGGAATCCTTGGATCTATCCAGCTACTTTTCTGGCTACAACGGCTGTTTTGTGCTGTACGACAAAGGAAATGATAAATGGTTTATCTATAACCAGGACAGAGCTCTATGCCGCACTTCACCGGATTCTACATATAAAATATATGACGCAGTGATGGCTCTTGAACATGGCATCATAACTTCTAACGGCTCATTTATGCGCTGGGATGGGAGCTCTTACCCTTTTGATGCCTGGAACACAGACCAGACACTTCGATCTGCCATGACCGGATCTGTAAACTGGTATTTTGACAATCTGGATGCAGCTATGGACCACACAGATGCGAAAAATTTTCTCGGTCTTATTGAATATGGAAATCAGAATATCAATTCAGCACAGAACTGTTACTGGCTGGAATCCTCTCTGACTATATCCCCAGTAGAGCAGGTAGAACTGCTATGTCACCTGAAAAATAATGATTGGAAGCTGTCTAAGACAAATGTGGATACAGTCATAGAGTCCATGTTTATTGCAAACTCAGATGGAAAAAGTCTGTATGGCAAGACAGGTACCGGCAGAGTTGATGATATAAATATAAACGGCTGGTTCGTCGGATTCATTACATCTAATGATAATGATTACTTTTTCGCCACGAATATATCACTTTCTGAAAATGACAATCAGTTTTTATCAGCGGACGGACTTTCCGCATCGAAGATCTCTCTGTCAATACTGCGTGATCTCGGAATATATGCCTATGGATATCAGTCAGAATAAACCGGTATGTCACATTCCATCTTCTCTATATGATTTGACATATATTTGAAAGTACCATCTTCTTCCGGTTTTACTGTAAGTGTATTTCTAAATGCAATGTCCGATCCCTTGTCAGCCCACACTGCATCAACAATAAGCGAAACAGTTCCATCATCGTTGTAGATATAGTCCACAACCTCTCCAAATGGTGGATACTGTTTCCCAAGGATGACATGATATCTGTATGAATCTTTTTCTAAATTGTAATCACAATTATCCCTCAACTCCGTCACAGTGACAGGGAACATTGACAACATAACAGACTCATATTTGTCTGCATCTATCCATCCACCATCAGGTTTCAGATTTTCACCAGTGTACAGTCTGTATATATCATCAAACATACACGGCACAAGTATATCTGATGCATTTGACTCATCCCAATCGATAACAAGCATATTGTAATTCACATAACTAAGCCCATACACATATTTTCTTGTCAGTTCCCTGCATTCATCCGTCAACGGACTGACTCTGAAATACTCCTTCAGCCCACCATGAGCTATTATATTTGAATATGTATATATAAAGTAGCCTTTTTGTGTGAGTTTCATATCTTTTAAATCCCGTATGCCAGTCGCTATAAACTTCCAGTCATGATTCTCGAATTTTGCTGTGTTGAAAATCATCTGTATCCGGCTGTCATCATACACAAATGTCATCTCCGTCACGCTTGCATCCCTGTTTACCCTATATACGCAAATGTAATCACGCCCTCCACCATCTGTATATTTTCTATAAAAAGACTGAAATAGCTGATAATTATACATATTGGTATCATCAGCAAAACATATCAGTCCACTGCTTCCTAAGATATCTACTGCATCATATATTAAATCACTATTATTCGAAATATCTTCATCCTCATATAACTTTCTTATGGCATCCGACTGCAATATTCCTATTATATCTACTTTAACATTCTCCATTTCGTCATCTGATAGCAGACTATCAGCAATAACATTTCCATTCTGATTTATTGTGATGGTCTTATCTCCGTAGTGCTCCTGCCACTCTTTATCAGAAAGCCTGTCTCTATACCAATATATCCCCTCTTTTTTCATCGTCAGAACGTCATTTGACACATACTCAAATCCATCATTTTCTTTCTCCTTTATTGTAACTTTATGTGTAAATAATCTTCCACTCTCATCTTTCTCCGAAACAGCATTTACTATGAGGGTTATTGTTCCGTCAGCATTATACTCAGAATCCACTACCTCTGGAAATGGAACCAATGGTGTTACACTGTGATCAAACATCCCCCTCGTTCTGTACTGATACATTTGTCTGGACACATCATATACATTAACATGCTGAAGTACATCTGTAGACACAGGCAAATACTCCTGAAACACCTTCTCGTATAACTTTCCTTCTATCATATATGTAACCCCCTCGTCCGAATAGGGACTGGACACACCATATTTCATTTTGTAAAGTGCTTCATAGATATCATAATAATTTATTTTGTTCATATCTGATTCATCCCAGTTTGTGGTAAATAAATTATTTGAATCATATCCAATCGTCTTGATATACTTTCTGTTAAGTACCCTTAACTTCTCATCCAGGGGCTCAACTCGTAATGCCGTATACGCAGAATCTCCGTCATATCCTCCCATCCTGTACCTCTCAAAAAATAGATATCCATCTGTGTATTTCCATGTATAGGCCTTATATTTTTCCTCATTTTTTTCGACAAAACTGTTATTATCCCACACATAGAATCGTCTGGTTATCATCACATTGTTACCGCCTGATTTAAAATCAAACCTTACAAAAGACTTATCATACATGACCTGCAGTATGGTACATCCCGCATCTCTGTCTTCAGCCATCTCTGATAAAAACATCTCGGCATTCTTTGCATTTGCCATATTGATCTGATTCTCCACATCCACAGCTATGTACCCCTTACTTCCCATCGATTCTATTACGGTCCTAGTCTGATTCAGTTTTTCTTCCTCGGTCTTGCGTTTCATATCCTGACAGGATGAATATATATCATCCAAATCTGCAATAAACTGATTTTCATCAGATATACTAAAATCAATAACTGTCCGCTCTGCGTCCGTCACTGCTTTTTTATTGGAACAACTGCATAACAATATGGCTATGCCAACCAAAAGCAGCATACAATATAACTTCTTGCATATATTACATATGTAGTATTTCGAGATAAAAAAATATAAGCTCATCATATTAAAACTCCTTTATAATAAATATTACGTTTGTAATATTTATTATAAAGGAGTTTATTGCTGTGTCAATACTAATTACTTATAACTTCGCCCTAAAATAAGTAACTCCCGGCAGCACCGAAACATTCGTTCTGATCCAGACGTTATCTCCCACTGTGATAGGCAGGGCAATCTCTAAATGTAACTTTTGCTCCATCATCATATATACTACAGCTTATACTGCATGAAATTACCATTATGAACAAATCCGAAATCCGTATACAATTTAACACCCATGTCAGATGCCGTGATCTGTATAGTTCCACATCCATAATCCCTTGCATCATTTACAACACGGGATAACAGTTCCTTTGCAATGCCATTTCTTCTATAATTAGGGTTGGTAAACATACTGGAGAGCAACCCAATTCTTCCACTTGGGCATCCAAAATATGGCGGTTTCTCCACAAATGACATGCCGCTTGTCCCTATAATATCATCCCCGTCAAAAGCCAGCCATGATACAAATGTTCCGTCTGCCATATGGCGGGTATAATAATCCTTAAGCGCTGGCACCAGGTCTATCTCTTCTTTTGCGCCCTCTTCCCTGAGCTGATTTATTCTCATATTTATAAATGTATCAAGTTCATTTTCTGTAAGTCTTCTGTAGTCTATTTTCATTTACTTGCATCCTCCATTCCAGAATCCCTTTTTCCTCCAGGATAGTTAAACACGTTGTTCTTGTTATATTTATTCACTCTTCACCAGTTCATCTATCAGCTCTATAGCCTCCCTGATCATGCCATCACAGTGCACTTTCTTGATTCCACCCTTTTGTGCATTTGCCTTTAACAGATCGACACAATCGGTCATGCCATTGTGGTTATCTGCTATCCTGCGCCTGAACTGATTTATCACGTATGGATTCTCAACGCCCAAAGCGCCAAGTACCATAAGTCCTCCTGTGATCGCACCGCAGGTTGAACCACATTTCATGCCACCACCGAAATTAGCACTGAGCTTTGCCGCCATATCTCCTGTTATTCCGAGCTCATCCGCGTAAGCCCGCAGAATGGTCTG
>JAQYAS010000142.1 GCA_029338615.1 Clostridiales bacterium | reverse complement strand
TCGCCCGCTTCCCCAGCACTTCCTCCATAAGATTCTGAAAATCCTCATCGGAAACAGAAGTGCCTTCTGTGAGATGAAACCGGTTGATCTCCGTGCGGTAGAGCAGACACCGGGTGCCCTCATCGAAGGTGACCCTTATTTTACCGTGTTCCACCGGCTGGCAGGATATGACCACCGGCATCGGTTAGTCTTCTTCCTTCGGGGAATCTGCCCCGGAGACTTCCGTTGCCTCGCCGGTCTCCTCCTGGTCCGCTGCAAAATAGTGTTCCCGCACTTTCTGCTCGATCATGCCGCAGAAATCCGGATGCTCCCTGAGGTAGGTTTTGGCATTCTCTCTTCCCTGGCCAATCTTATCTCCCTCATAGGCATACCAGGCGCCGGACTTATTAATGATGCCCACGTTGGCTGCCAGATCCAGAATATCTCCCTCCTTGGAAATACCCTTACCAAACATAATATCAAACTCAGCCTCCTTGAAAGGCGGGGCCACCTTGTTCTTGACCACCTTCACCCGGGGGTGGTTACCGATGACTTCTCCAGCCTGCTTTAAAGCCTCCACGCGTCTCACATCCAGACGGACAGAGGAATAGAACTTCAGGGCACGGCCGCCGGTGGTAGTCTCAGGATTTCCAAACATTACCCCCACCTTCTCCCGGAGCTGGTTGATAAAGATTACGATACAGTTGGACTTGCTGATCACACCGGTCAGTTTACGCAGTGCCTGGCTCATCAGCCGCGCCTGCAGGCCCACATGGGAATCTCCCATATCACCGTCAATCTCGGCCTTCGGTACCAGGGCGGCCACAGAGTCCACGATCACAATATCCACGGCACCGGAACGCACCATGGTCTCCGTGATCTCCAGAGCCTGCTCACCGCAGTCCGGCTGGGATATGTACAGATTGTCAATGTCTACACCGATATTCTTGGCATAGACCGGATCCAGGGCATGCTCCGCATCAATAAATCCGGCAATGCCGCCTCTCTTCTGCACCTCCGCCACACAGTGGAGGGCCACGGTGGTCTTACCACTGGACTCCGGTCCGTAGATCTCAATGATACGTCCCTTGGGAAGGCCACCCAGTCCCAGAGCAATGTCCAGACTTAAAGAACCTGTAGGAATCGTCTCTACATTCATGTTCGCGGAATTATCTCCCAGCTTCATCACAGAGCCCTTGCCGTACTGGCGCTCGATCTGTGCGATTGCGGCATCCAATGCCTTCAATTTATCATCCTTAGCCATAATATTCTCCTTCTTAATACGAACTTATGTTCGTTTTTGTATTCTAATAGTAGTATACTTTGCACGTAATGTCAATATCTTATTATAAAACAGGGGAAAAAAAAGACAACTGCATCAGCAGCTGTCTTTTATTATAATGATTCCCTTACGCTTCGTCAAGCAATGTCTTTAAGTAATTCATGATGGTGTCCTTGTTCTGAAGACCGATCATCTTTTCCTGGAAAATTCCGTATTTCATAAAGACCAGTGTCGGAATGCTGACGACCTGGTAATTTAAAGCCAGGGAAGCCTGCTCGTCCACATTCACTTTGCAGACCTTTACCTTATCACCCATCTCCTCTGCAACCGCATCCACAATGGGAGACTGCATCCTGCAGGGACCACACCAGTCTGCCCAGAAATCAATCAGTACCGGCTGTTTTGCTGCCAGCACCTCCTCATCAAAATTTTCTTTTGTCAATTCTACCACACCCATGGTCTGCCTCCTTAATTTCTACCAAATTCTGTCAGTACCAGTCCTTCGTTCCGATCCTTTGTCATGCCGATACTCCACTCGTTCACAAATAGAAGCAGCGGATTGCCCTTCATGTCAATGACCTTCTTCATATCCGAAGTGCCGGCAAGGCTGTCCACATCCACTTCGTCTTTGTTCTCGATCCAGCGGATATGCTCGTAAGGAAGATTCTCCAGCCTGATTTCTACATTATACTCGTTTTCCAGTCTGAATTTCAAGACGTCAAACTGAAGAACACCTACCACACCTACTATGATTTCCTCCATGCCGCCTTTATATTCCTGAAAAATCTGGATGGCGCCCTCCTGAGCGATCTGGGTGACGCCCTTCACGAACTGCTTGCGCTTCATGGAATCCACCAGACGCACCCTGGCGAAATGTTCCGGAGCGAAGGTGGGAATTCCCTCGAACCGGAACTTGTCCTTCGATGTCGTTAAGGTATCACCAATGGAGAAAATACCCGGATCAAAAATACCGATGATATCGCCCGCATAGGCCTCTTCCACGATCTTGCGCTCGTCCGCCATCATCTGCTGGGGCTGTGCCAGTTTGATCTGCTTATTTCCCTGCACATGAAAGACTTCCATTCCGGCCGTAAATTTGCCGGAACAGATACGCATGAAGGCGATACGGTCTCTGTGGTTTTTGTTCATATTCGCCTGAATCTTAAATACGAAGGCGGAAAAATCCTCCTGGAAAGGATCAATCACGCCGGTATCAGCCTTTCTGGCCATGGGCGCATAGGTCATCTGCAGGAAATGCTGCAGGAAGGTCTCCACGCCAAAATTCGTAAGGGCCGAGCCAAAAAACACCGGGGAAAGTTCGCCCTTTGTCACCAGATCCAGATCAAATTCTGCTCCGGCGCCGTCCAGAAGTTCCATCTCCTCCTCCAGCTGCGCCTTTTTCTCCGCTCCGATCTCATCAATCAGAGCCGGATCGTCCATATCGATAATTTTTTCCGAACCTTCCTTTGTTCCCTTCAGGGTGTCGGCAAATGTCATGACCTTTCTGGTGTTCCGGTCATAGACGCCCTTAAATTCCTTACCGGAGCCGATGGGCCAGTTGATGGGGCAGGTGGCAATGCCCAGCTCATTTTCGATATCATCTAAAAGCTCGAAGGTATCGTTGGCATCCCGGTCCATCTTATTGATAAATGTAAAGATCGGGATGTGCCGCATGACACAGACCTTGAAAAGCTTACGGGTCTGGGCCTCCACACCTTTGCTGGCATCGATGACCATCACCGCGGAATCCGCCGCCATCAGGGTACGGTAGGTATCCTCAGAGAAATCCTGATGTCCCGGAGTATCAAGTATATTGATGCAATATCCATCATAGTTAAACTGCAGCACTGACGATGTAACCGATATACCTCTCTCTTTCTCTATATCCATCCAGTCTGACACTGCATACTTTGAGTTTGCCTTTCCCTTTACAGATCCGGCTGTATTTATAGCACCACCAAACAGCAGAAATTTCTCGGTAAGAGTTGTCTTTCCTGCATCCGGATGCGAAATTATGGCAAAAGTTCTTCTTCTGTTGATTTCTTCTCTTAACTTGTCATACATTATTATATCTTCCTTATATCTTATTTACCTGCAAAAACTGCAATCACTTATTCTTATTATTGAGCACATCCTTGTTCTTCTTTGCCCACAGCATTAGTGATTGGATATTGACCGACATCTTCTCCAGTTCATTTAACACCGCATCAAATGTCTCAACCTCAGTTTCATCAACTATTCCATCAGCTGTAATCTCTATCAGCTGCTCTGAGATATCCTCTATCTTCTTTGAAGATCCCAGAAATTGCAATATAAGTCTGTCCAAACTGTCTGCATTTATCGGCTTGACAGTAACCTTTCCAATTGGACAATCACCTGAGCAATAGCTGTTGCACAATTCAGGTATATCATATGCCACGGACATGGACAGAACCTCTTCAGGATAAGGAACAACAGTTCCAAGCTCTATTCTCGACAATCTTGTTCTGTCAATATTCAACACCTCAGCACTTTTCTCTCTGCTGGAGAGATTCTCATTGGTTTTTGATGCACTGTATCTGGCAACATAATATTTGTTGTTTAATGCCTTTGTCGCTTTTTTACTCATTATTTTCTCCTCAGTTTTTATACCTAATTACACATATTACCATACATCCGACCATTGGTGAAGTACAAATATGTCATATATCATCTCATTTACCAAATAGTTCATGGATAATCAGATCTGATCCAATAAATTCCACGCCTTTACCATCTTCTATCTGATCAGGCAGTGCCAGCGCAGTCATAACTCTTGATCCACTCATATGAAAGGCCGCATTCCTAAGCCTTGTCCCCAAGCCATTCATGTAATCGTCATCCATAACCATCTTCTGCGATTCATCATTCATCAGTATCCCGGTTCCTGTCATCTTGCTGTAGGCCTCCCTGCGTGTCCACACACTCATTCCATATACATCCGCATTCTGTTGATCCTTGGAAATGATATTTCTGTCCACGTCAGAAAAAAGCCGTTCTACTATACTGTCCGGAATCCTGCGTATTCTTTCTACATCTATGCCACAGGACTTTTCGCACAAAACAACAGCCGCACAGCCTTCTGTATGGCTCATGGAGAAACACACATCCGCCCAATGCCCCTTTATAAAAGGCTTTCCCTTTTTATTGCATTCATATTCAACCTGTCTCTCGTCAATCCCATCCCAAATATCCAGGGCATATGTCAGCAAAATACCGGCAGCCAGACTTGAATTTCTGTCCTCGCGTCGTCTGAGTTTTATTACTTTGTTCCGCCTGTACTCAGACACCCTGTCCAGACAAAGGTCAAATACACTATCATCATCAAATATTTTACTATCAGTTACATACGCAATATAATTCTTCAATCTGTCTCTCCGCCAATCACAATAATACCCTTTAATATTCAACATATTAAAGGGCATCTTATATTCTTCTGTGTGTAGCAAGCCTCTACACAATTATATAGTTACAAAGTCAGGGAAGCTCTTCATATCCTTAACGGCCTCATCAATATGAAGTCCCTTATAATCATACACTGCATTGTACGCCATCTGCATCTCCATAGCACACTGCATCATGGATACCGGAACCCCAACAAACATATCATCCATCGAAATCTCAATCTCTCCAGGATTCAAAGTAATAGAATCTTCCTTTTCATTGTATGGCGCATCCATAAGTATCGCCTTGACCGCTTTACTGAAATACGGCATAACATTTGGAACTGATATATATTTCTTATTGAGAAGTTTTTCTTTGTATCCATCATTCAATACACACAAAGGCTGTTCCTCGGATATATCATCGACAAATGCCTTGGCAACAGATTCCAAAATATCAGTTCTTCTGTCATTCACCGGTGAACCATACATAATATTGAGGTCATGCTCCGTCAGCTTCTTATCAGAGAAAGCAACTGTAAGCATCTTCTCTGGTCCGTAAGCTCCAACTCCGGAGAACAATTCCCTGTAGATCTTCTCCATCTCATCCTTTACCGGAACAACACGGCCATTATCTATATTGGCCTCATTGTCAAGCATAAGTTTGATAATGCCATTCCTCATCTCTGATATACGCCGGTCAGTGACATAATCAGACGGCAGGAATTCATGTCTCTTAGCCTTTTTCAGAATGTTTACAACTGTCTGGCTTCCTCTTTGGGCCATATCCTCTATAGAACTCTTGAGGTCATCCCCAAACTGTGAATATATCTCATCCAGTCTCTCTGCTCTCTGCTGAAGCCACCTGAGTGTATCTCCAAACAGATCCTGTGCATCTATCTCATCGATCAATTTGGTTCTTTCTGCGGCCAGAGCCTCCTTTATACATGCATCAAAATATCCATTCTCAGTCTCTCTCTTTGCAGATGGGAATGTAAAAAATCTCTTTGCAACAATCGCCTTGATTGAATCAATTATTCTTGTATATTCCCCGGATGGAGTATAATCCTTGAGTGCCTTCTCAAGACGTTTTACCTCCGCCACCATACCTTTGGTTGAGTCTGTAACGCCTGCACTTGGTGCACCTATCACATCAATGGCGCCATATGGGCCATATGATTTCATATACTTGACAATAACATCATCAAGGCTGCTCCACAACTTATTCTTCATTGATTTGATGATCACAGGAAGCTCCTTTTCAAATGTCTCCATCTTCTTTGCGAAGCTCTCTCTGACACCATCGGTGTTCTTCTTGATCATCTTATATGTAGGCTTCTCTATCTGTCCATATTGTATCAGACCATTAACACCGAGTTTTATATCCTCACCAGGCTCCTCCTTAAGGAATTCCGTGAGTTCCGCCAATACCGACTTGATATCATTCTCGGCGTCTCCTTCCTTAAAAGGTGACCTGTACAGACCTTTATAGGCCTGTGAAAACAGATCATTTTCACACATATTCTCTATCTCTCTGATAGGAATATGGTAATCCGCTTCACTTACAACTTTATAATAGCAATTCGCAGACTTTATACTGCTGTCACTGTGCTCCATCTTCCAACTTGTGATCGAATGACTTTCATTCTCAAAGAAAACATCTCTGAGCAGTTTTCTGTCATTGTCAACATCGTTGTTGCCAATGAATTTATTACTTGCAAGTCTGTACAAAAAGCTGGCCGTATCCTGTGTGATAAAGCCTTCCGGTACATATCCCTGCTTATCCTTACGACCCGACACAAGCATACATGCATCAAAAAGGTTCTCCCTGATGACCATCTTGTTATCCTTGCTGATAAATGTATAATTATCATCCTTTTCTGAAAGTTTCATATAATAATCGACTTCCTTCAAGGTTGCGCATCCATTGGCATTAAGTCTGGATACAAGCTCTGTGTCATCATATATCGCTTTATGTCCAAACAGTACATCCGGCATCATAAGGCATCCGCCTATACGCAGATTATTCCACTTCTTGGCCTTTCCATATGCCCTGATATTATATGCAACATCTGAAAGTATTCCACTTCCGGTTCCGCCAGCAACACCAGACACGAGTATGACATCTACAGTTCCCTCATCTGTCTTGTCATGCACCTCCTGAAGCTTATCAAACAGAAGCATTCTTACATCAGTATATGCATTGGAGAACATAAGTCTTCCTATCTGTCTGTTTCCCTTTGCACCATCCCTGCCTATAGTAATTGCCGGAAATTCCGGATCCATCCAGTTTGCAAGATTCTTATGTATAGGATTATTCTGAATACCGTTTTCCAGAACATTCTCTATGTCCGGTCTGTATATACTGATAACCTCAAGGGCGTTAAACCCAACTCCGTCCTTGCTGCTCTCAATAGTGGCTTCCATCTCTGCAATATCAGAATCTAACATAAGGAAATTGATATTGTCATCCGGCGTTATATCATTCATAAGCATGCCCTTAAGTGAGCACACTGTCCTGCTTCCCAATCCTCCAAGACCTATAACAAGCAGATTCTTATTAAACCTGTTGTCATGACTGATCCTGCCAAATACACGTATGTCCTTTAATTTGCTAAACTCCTCTTTCTGAGTATCAATAAGTATCATAAACGCCTCTCCTTAAAATTCGCGTACACAATTCCCCCATATGCAGGTTTTCTGTACTCAAAACCTACATTTTCAATTTATCACTATTCTTATTGATTTTCAACAAAAAGCGACAGAATTTTTGTGATTTTTTCCACAATTTGCATTCTGTATATATGTATTTTAATTTGTTATTGTAACCTTGTCTCCGACAACTTCAAAACACCCGAAACTCTTCAAAAAACTGGAAAATTTACTATAACCATATTTCTTGATACTAAAGCCAGGAATTATACTCTTCAGGTCAGTATTGAGCTTACCCATATTATACATTGTCTCTGAGCTTTCGTTTATTAACTTGATTATCTTCACCTTGACTGCGCTCTTTGGATCCATATGATTCTTTATGGATACAAATTTCTGTCTGCCACTGTCAATATCCAGATCATCAAACTCCTCGCTCAGGAAGGTCGAAAGCTTAGAATATCCGTAGTTTCTGACATCAAAATCCGGATATTTGTTTACGAGTCTGCTACCGATCTCACCCATATGAGTCTTTTTATCTTTGTCATCATTCTCATCTATTATATTATACACAGTCTTTTTTATGTCTCTTATGCTGGTAATATTCGATTCATCAGACGCTGTGTTGTCCTGGGTTCCTGACTTGGATGAGCTTCTGTTCAGATCCTCCGTCACAAGCGAATCAAGTATCTTAAAGCTTGTGCACGCACTCACAAATGCTTTCGGGGTCTTTCTTTCTCCCATACCTATAACCTGTTTACCAGCCTCTCTGAGTCTGGATGCAAGTCTTGTAAAGTCGCTGTCGCTTGTCACCAGACAGAAACCATCAATATTGCTCGTATACAGCAGATCCATCGCATCAATTATCATGGCCGAATCCGTTGAATTCTTACCTGTAGTATAAGAAAACTGCTGAACAGGCTGTATCGAATATGATAACAGACAATCCTTGTCCCAGCCATTTGTGTTTCTTGACCAGTCCCCATATATCTTTCTCACCGTTATTGATCCCAACCTTGAAAGTTCATCAAATATACTTTCTATATATTTTGCAGATACATTCTCTGAATCTATAAGTATTGCATATTTGCTGGATATCTCACTTGATATTTCCTCCATATATATTCTCCTTTCACACCTGATATGGAACAGGCACTAAAATCCTACAATTGATAAACCATTACATCTTGCTCACATCTGTATTAAATTTTTCAGCCCCATCCTGAAAATATTCTCGTGTCAGCTTAACGACAGTTCCGGAAAGCATAAATACCGCAATAAGGTTAGGTATTATCATAAGTCCGTTGAACGTATCAGCTATATCCCACAGTAAGCCAAGGTCCATGGTCGCACCGATAACTGCTACAAACGCATACACAACCATGAACGGCTTTATAAGTTTACTTCCAAACAGGAATCCAACACACCTGGAGCCATAAAGCCCCCATCCGAGTATGGTTGAAAATGCAAAACAGCACAGGGCCACAGCCGTAAATATAGATATCCAGCTGCCATATGTTGCGACAAATCCATTGATAGTAAGATCTGCTCCCGCTGCCTGTCCATAGGCTATATCAGTTCCACTGCACAGGATTACAAGTGCTGTGAGTGTACATATAACTATAGTATCAATGAACACCTCAAATATTCCCCAAAGTCCCTGCTGTACAGGATGCTTTACATCTGAACATGCATGGGCTATTGATCCTGTACCAAGACCTGCCTCATTGGAGAAAATACCTCTCGATACACCCTTTCTCATGCTGAGGAAAAGGCTTCCAACTATTCCGCCGGTCACGGACTTCGGATTGAATGCCCCCTCAAATATAGAAGCGAACACACCCGGCACACTCTTAATATTGATTATTACAAGAATTACAGCCATGATTATGTACATAGCCGCCATGAAAGGTACAAGTTTCTCTGTAACGCTTCCTATTCTCTTTATACCACCTATAAGTATGAGTCCAACAAGAATAGCTATGATGATTCCTATCACAAGATTGATAGTAAATGTATTGCTCTTGTCAGCCAGATTGTAATTAAAGAGTGCTGAGTCTATAGCTGTTGTGATGGTATTGACCTGTGTTGCATTTCCTGTTCCGAACACTGTAAGTATACCGAGAACTGAGTAGGCTATTGCAAGAAAGTACGCCTTCTTACCCAGACCGTTCTTGATATAGTACATAGGTCCACCGACCCAGTCACCATTTGCATCCTTATCACGGTAGAACACCGCAAGCACAACCTCTGCGAATTTTGTTCCCATTCCAAGGAGTGCTGATATCCACATCCAGAATACCGCACCAGGACCGCCTATGGCGATGGCTCCTGCAACTCCGGCTATATTTCCGGTTCCAACAGTTCCAGCCAGTGCAGTACACACAGCCTGGAAAGGACTGATGGCACCTTCTGATGTCTCCTTCTTATTGAATATCCTTCCAAATGTATGCTTGAACGCATAACCAAACTTTGTAAACTGAACCCCCCTGTTTCTTATGAGAAGCCACAGTCCAACACCCACGATACATATCATGGATGGCACTCCCCATATAAAATTGTTCACCGATGAATTCACATCAGTAATAATCTTAAGTAATTTCTCCATATCTACTCTTCTCTTTTCGTTTTTCTTGTTTTTTACATATCAAATATGATTTTACAATACATTGTACTTATTGTGCAAGAAAAACAGTTTGCGCCTGCATATAAAAACTGCGGATACGACTATTTACACCGTTTCCGCAGTTTGTGTATTGTTTATATTATCTTCTTTATCTTATATCCTACTCTCTGTTCTTCAGCACCTCAGCCGGCACGATCTTATTTAATCTGCCAACGAGCACTCTGTTGGTTATGAAATACAGGACAATTATTCCGCCGTAGAGCACAGCCCAAAGCCATGGAGCAAATGTCAGCTTAACGCCACAGTTTACATTTGACACAAGTGAAGGGAATACTGCGTCCATGATAACCTTGGCAAGAGGCAGACATATAGCTGCACCGATTGCTATTATGAAGAAATTGCCATCAAGGTAAAGCTTTCTGATCTCCTTCGTTCTGAATCCGAACACCTTTATAAGTGAGATTGAGAACGCCGATCTGTCTATCATGACCTTCATCATCAGATACATTACCACAACGAATATGAGTGTTGATATAATCACTATCATTACGATCATACTCATCATCAGGTCAACGAATATTCCTGCAGCCGACTCAATATCAGCCTTTGTGGTGGTTGCATAGAGTCTTGCAGGATCAACACCCAGATCCTTGTCTGCAAATACCACATTATACTCATCACTTCCTGCACCGAACAGATCCCTTGCATCATCTATGGTCATGAACACATAGAACGATGGCGAGTATTGTGTAACACTGTCCACTGTAAATCCGTAATCTATATCGTTCTCCTCGTCGTGAAGCACGATCTCATCGCCCACACCGTAACCATATTTCTCAGCAAATGATGATGATATGGCGACTCTGTTCTTGCCATCCTTGAGATCAACATCGAAATACTTCGTATTCTTGGAAAGTCCAAGCACTGTCACATCCCAGTTGTAACCGTATATCTCTTTCTTCAGTGTCTTTGCATACGCAGCCTCACCGCCCTCAGGAGGATTCTCTGTAGGATACTTGTATGTATACATATACTCATAGTGAGTATCCTCAACGTTCTCCTTCTTAACATTTGAACACAGAACTGCAGTATCAAGGCTTATCATCATACATATGAGAGCTATGAACATTCCGATCACGACGGTCAATCCTGTTCTCATCTCTCTGAGCATCTGTCTGACTCTGAACCTTCCGACAAATCCCATGTCTCCAAGATTGACATTGCTGCCCTTCGGCTGCTTGACCTCATTCTTTATGAGTGAAAGGGCCGTCTGTGAGAGCTTCTTTCTGATAACGAAGTAGTTCACAACTATTGCTGCCAGTGGAGGCATCACGATACCATACACTATAAGAATCGGCGGAATCTTCACATCCATAGCAGGAATCGAATAATACGCATATGCATCTGCCATCTGCACAGGGATTCCCACATTGCTTATTCCGATCAGGAAACCGATTATGCCTGCAACTGTTGTGACTATAACTGGAAGTGTCAGATAGTGCATCATGAGATCTCTTCTCTTGAAACCCAGGGCATAGAGCGCACCTATGACGCTGCTCTCCTTCTCTATTCCATGTACAACGAATACCGATATGACATATGTGAACAGAAGCATGAGCAGCACTCCGAAGAAGTATCCGGCCTGTACATTGATCTGCTGGTCATCAGCGGCCCCGCCTGTTCTTGGGTTATCGTCACTTGTTACAAATGATGTGATGTTGGCAAGGTCTGTGTCATAATCCTTAAGGAATGAATCAGTCTCCTTCTTGAGCTCTGCCATTCCATCTGCAAGCTCATCAGAGCCATCCTTTGCATCCATAGCTCCATCTGTATATTCCTTTATACCATCTTTGAATTCCTTTATGCTGTCAATATCGCTCATTGCACTCTTGACACTCATGGTCACGATTCCGCCCTGACTGTCGGCAATCTTAGTCATCTCGTCATTGTAATTATCCTCTGTAAGCTCAGTGTCTAAGCCATATGCTTTGAGTGATGATGACGCCTGTTCAAGGTATGCGTCAAACAGCTCCTGTGCCGCATTGTTGAGCTTCCTGTTGTTATCAGTGAGTTCTCCAAGTCCATCTGCAAGCTCATTTGCACCTGACTTAAGATCCTTTATGCCATCCTTGAAGTCGTTTATGGCTGCACCTGTTCTATCCCAATACTCCTGGAAATACTCATCATCGATCCTGTCTGTGTCTACCTTGATGTCTTCAAGTGCATCCTTCACATCATCACAGGTGGTCTTACCCTCAAGTCTGAACGCATACAGATATGTCTCAGTCTTGACACTCTCGCCTGTTGCATGGAGCTTTTCATATGCACCCTCAGTAACGAATACTGTTCCAAACACCTTACTGTCAACTACAGTATCTGACATCTCCTTGAAAAGTGCATTGTAATCAGGGGATGTTCCTATTCCTGTAACCTTGAAGTCATTTCCAGCTATCTGTATCGTATCTCCAACCGACACATCATTTACCTGGCTAAATCTCTTCTCAACAACTATCTCATCATCAGCCTCTGCCAGTCTTCCCTCATCACATTCCACAAGATCTATATTCTTCCTGTTGGCAAATGCCCTGATAGTCTTGCCATCCATGACATCGTAATCCTCGTAGAACATCTGCTCAACCTCAGTACCCACATCCTCAAGCCGGGATATCTCTTCATCGCTCAGTGGAACGAATACGGAAAACTGACCATCCTCTATCTTATTTGCCTCGTCATGTGTCTCGCCATTGTCAATGATAGTTGCTCCCGCACCTATGAGTGAGACAACGACATACATGCCTATAATGATAAGAAATGCAAGTGCTATGTATCTGAACACATTCTCCTTCAGATCCCTCAGAACCCTTTTTCTCAAAACCTTCTGCATATTACAAATCCTCCAATTCTGACTCAGGAACTCTCACTTCGTTCTCATACTCCTTGCTTATAAGGCCATCCTTTATGAAGATAACCTTGTGCACCATGTTCTTGATGGAATTGTTATGTGTTACTATCAGCATGGTCGTTCCATACTTCGCATTTATTTTCTCGAGAAGAACAAGAATATCTCTGGATGTCTTGGAATCAAGAGCTCCTGTCGGTTCATCACAGAGAAGGAGTTTTGGATTTTTCACCAGAGCTCTCGCTATAGCACATCTCTGCTGCTGTCCACCTGAGAGCTGTGAAGGGAACTTGTTCTGATGCTCCGTAAGTCCCAACGTCTCGATAAGGTCATCCATAGAAAGCGGATCATCTGTCAGATACTCACATACCTGTATGTTCTCTCTAACTGTGAGGTTTGGAACAAGGTTATAGAACTGGAATATGAATCCCAGATTATCACGTCTGTAGTCCGCGAGCTGGTCGCTTGTCATACCAAATATCTCTGTACCATCAACCTTTATCGAACCCGAATCCATATTGTCAAGACCACCTATACAGTTGAGTAGGGTTGACTTACCTGAACCTGACGTTCCCTGTATAACACACATCTGTCCTTTCTCAACACCTGTGTTTATACCCTTGAGTACCTGCACATAGCTTCCGCCCTCTCCGTAGCTCTTCTTTACTCCTGATACTTCCAAATACATATTTTTTCCTCCTTTATGATTT
>JAQYAS010000141.1 GCA_029338615.1 Clostridiales bacterium | reverse complement strand
CAGATGGCAGGATATGACACACATCAGTACACTAATATACGTTATCCATTTCCGTTTGACCCGCCGTATGTTCCGCAGGACATACCGTGTGGTGAATATGTGACCACGTTCGATTATGCAAAGGATACAGATGCGGCAAAGGCATATCTGAATTTTGAGGGAGTGGACAGCTGTTTCTATGTGTGGATAAACGGTACATATGTTGGGTACAGTCAGGTGTCACATGCGACAAGCGAGTTTGATGTGTCTGAAATTTTAGTGGAAGGGGAGAATACAATAGCTGTTCTGGTCATGAAGTGGTGTGATGGATCATATCTTGAGGATCAGGATAAGTTCAGAATGAGTGGAATTTTCCGCGATGTATATATACTCAAGAGACCGGAATGTTCAATCCGTGATTATCGTGTCAGGACAACGGTTTTTGAGGAAAAAGCTGAAGTGGATATAGATATAAGCTTTTACAAGGATACAGAGATAAAAGTTTATATAGAAGATATGAATGGTTTGGTAGTTGCAGAGAAAACGATAGGGGGCGCTGGAACTGCAGTATTGGAAGTATCACATCCGATTCTCTGGAATACAGATAATCCATATCTGTATACACTTGTGCTGCAGAGCGAAAAGGAGACCATCGTTGATCACATTGCGATCAGAACTGTATAGATAAGGAATAGCGTGATCTATTTAAATGGACAGAAGATTAAAGTCAGCGGGGTAAACCGTCATGACTCGGATCCAGAGACCGGATTTACTGTTGATGTGGATAAGATAAAGAAGGATTTGACTCTGATGAAACAGCATAATATCAATGCTATCCGCACAAGTCATTATCCAAATGCACCATATTTTTATCAGATGTGTGATAAGTATGGATTTATGGTGTGCGATGAGGCTGATGTAGAGGCGCATGGTCCGTTTATGTTATACCGCAGTGAGGACACAGATTATAACAGGTTTAAAAAATGGAATGAGAAGATTGCGGATGATCCGGAGTGGGAGAATGCGATCGTTGACAGAGTAAAGCTTATGGTCGAGCGTGACAAGAATCGTTTTTGTATAGTGATGTGGTCCATGGGAAATGAGAGCGCGTATGGCTGTAATTTTGAAAAAGCGTTGGAGTGGACAAAGCAGTATGATCCTTCGCGCATCACACAATATGAGAGTGCTAGATACAGAAATTATGATGTGACTTACAATTACAAAGATCTTGATCTGTATAGCCGCATGTACCCTGCAATCTCAGAGATAGAGGAATATCTTGATAAGGATGGCAGCAAGCCATTCCTTCTTGTCGAGTACTGTCACAGTATGGGAAATGGACCTGGAGATTTCGAGGACTACTTCCAGGTAATCCACAGCGACGATCGCATGTGCGGTGGATTTGTGTGGGAATGGTGCGACCACGCCGTAGTTCATGGACATACAGATGACGGAAAGGCAAGGTATTACTATGGCGGAGATCATGGAGAGAGCATACATGATGGCAATTTCTGCATGGATGGATTAGTGTATCCGGATAGAACCCCGCATACAGGTTTGCTTGAGTATAAGAACGTGTATCGACCAGTCAGAGCAGTTTCGTATGAGCAGGAGAGTGGAGAGCTTACACTTCACAATTACATGGACTTTGATGACATCAGAGATTATGTGGAGATAAATTATGATGTGACACAGGATGGCCTCAGTGTTCAAAAGGGAAAAATAACTGAAGTTTCGGCTGAGCCTCATAGTGAGTGTACAGTAACTTTAGATGTTGATGTTCCTGCATCCGGAAGGGTGTATTTGAAGATTTATTATCGTTTGAAGAAAGAGATTCCCCTTGTCCCTGTGGATTATGAGTTGGGATTTGATGAGATCCTCCTAAATAACGAAGATGGAAGAAATCAGAGAGCTGTAGATCTGACAAAGCCGGAGGAAACATTGGCAGATATAAGTGTCAGTGAGGATGACACTGAGATAGTGTTAAATGGCAAGGAATTTACTTATAAGCTAAATAAACGCACCGGACTTTTTAGTCAGATCAGGTTTGCTGGCAGAGATTATCTGAACCATCCGATGGAGCTGAACATATGGAGAGCGCCTACCGATAACGACATGTATATCAGGTCGGAGTGGGAAAAAGCCCACTATGATGAGGCGTACACAAGAGCTTACAGTGTTGAGATACTTCAAAATAAATATGGGGTTATGGTGATGTGTCATGCTGGTGTGGTTGCGCCAACGGTTCAAAAGATAGTAGACGCTGAGATCTTGTGGAAGATTGAGGGTACAGGCAGGATCACGTCAGGGATCACAGCGGTAAAAGATGCGGAATTCCCTGACCTTCCGAGATTTGGAGTGAGAATGTTTCTGGATAAGACACTCTCTGAGGCTGCTTATTATGGAATGGGACCGCAGGAAAGTTACCGCGATAAGCACAGAGCAGCAAGTCATGGCATATTCAGGAGTTCAGTGGGTGATCTCCATGAGGATTATATCATGCCTCAGGAAAATGGAAGTCATTATGATTGTGATTATGTTGAGTTAACGAATTCCAGGTATGGAATTGCAGCGGCAGCTGATGACAGGTTTTCGTTTAATGCATCTTATTACACACAGGAAGAACTTACGCATGCAGAGCACAATTATGAGCTTGCAGAATCAGACAGTACAGTATTGTGCATTGATCATGCGTTAAATGGAATAGGATCCAACAGCTGTGGTCCAGCTGTACTGGACGAATACAGGTTTAATGAGACAAAATTCAGATTTGGATTTACGATTGTTCCATTTGTGAAGGGTTAATATAGGAGGGAATACTTATGGAAGAGAAGAAGTACTTAAAGTGGTACAACAAAATTGGTTATGGCTCGGGGGATATAGCAGGTAATGTTGTGTATGCATTCCTGACATCTTTTGTCATGATATATCTGACTGACACAGTCGGACTTGCATCAGGAATGGTTGGAACACTTATTGCAGTTTCAAAATTGTTTGACGGTTTTACAGATATATTTTTCGGCTCGTTGATAGATAAGACCAAGAGCAGACTTGGCAAGGCAAGACCGTGGATGATATATGGATATATCGGCTGTGCAATAACATTGGTTGCGTGTTTTGCAGTACCGACAAGTCTTGGAAGAACGGCGCAGTATGCATGGTTTTTCATTGCATACACTTTGCTAAATGGTGTGTTCTATACAGCAAATAATATCGCGTATTCGGCACTCACATCCCTGATCACGAAGAATAGTAAGGAACGTGTCCAGATGGGGTCATACAGGTTTATATTTGCATTTTCAACAAGTCTTTTGATCCAGACGATAACAGTCGGATTTGTGGACTGGTGTGGTGGAGACGCTGCAGCATGGAGACTAGTTGCGATAATTTATGCGATAATCGGTCTTGTCATAAATACGATCTCAGGCCTTTCTGTAAAGGAACTGCCGGAGGAGGAGCTTAATGATTGTGAGACAAAGGAAGTAGAGGAGAAATATGGTCTGGTTCAGGCGTTCAAGATCCTTATCAAGAATAAATATTATGTTATGATATGCGGAACCTATATATTACAGCAGCTCTACAGTGCCATGATCGGTGCGGGACTATTCTATATGACCTGGGTTCTGAAAAATAAGAACCTGTTTGGTGAGTTTGCCTGGGCGATAAACATTCCACTCATTATAGCATTGATTTTTACACCAACACTTGTCGGTAAATGGAAGGGGATGTATAAGCTTAACCTCAGAGGATATATAGTAGCCGTTATTGGCAGAGCATTGGTGGTTGTTGCGGGATATATGGGAAATGTACCTCTTATGCTGGCATTTACAGCGCTGGCGGCACTTGGTCAGGGTCCTTGGCAGGGGGATATGAATGCTATGATTGCCTCATGTTCAGAGTAT
>JAQYAS010000140.1 GCA_029338615.1 Clostridiales bacterium | reverse complement strand
GATATGGAGAGGATTGGAGATCACGCCTCAGATATATCTGAGCTCACGCTGTGCATGGCTGGCACACCTTATATAAAGAAGCTTGAGCATATTCAGCAGATGGCAAAAGAGACCATCGTCATGCTGGTGTCAAGTATAGAGGCTTATGTCAATGCAGATGAGAAGAAAGCAAAGAGCGTGATTGAGCATGATGATATCGTAGATGACCTTTTTGACAAGGTCAAGAATGAGCTCATCACACTTATACATGAGAATCCGGATGACGGAGAGCAGGCATGTGACCTTCTCATGGTTGCCAAGTATCTTGAGAGAATTGGCGATCACGCAACGAATATATCAGAGTGGGTTCTCTTCTCAATAACAGGGGAGCACGTTGATTGATTCAATGATATAGAGCCAATTTATATGTAACAGATTAGAAGTATCCTACATAGAGTAATTTAGATGAAAAGAGGTGATTTCTATGAAGTGGGTATGTACAAAGATAAATGAACTGTCACACAGAACAGGTATAGGTAATATGAAGCTTTTCATAGCGGTCAGCATGGTAGTATGCGGACTTGCAGGATGTGTTATAGCGATACTTCTTCACATGATCCCTGCACTTGGAGCGGTTTCATTTGCAAAGCTGATATTCATATGTGGCGGTTACGGCATGTTCCTGGTAGGAATGCTTGGAAGTGCGGTATATCTGCTCATAAATGAGCCTCTGGGCAGGAGATAACTGAAGAAAAAGTCTTCAAATTACAGAAAATATTAAACGGAAATTTGCTGGAATTTTACACAGATTTTAAATTTACACAGATTTTACATACGCCTGTCACGTATTTTACATATCCCTTTTACAATAGACTCTGATAAAACAGACGCTGTAAAAGGGATATTGTGTATACAAGTCCTTATGCAGAAGTAACCGGAGCATAACATGGGGCTGCATGAAAATGCAGAGATCCATATGTGATAAGTCCGGAATGTAATAAGGAGACAAAAGATATGGATATTTTTAATGTGTTATCCCTTTTTGGGGGGCTTGCCATGTTCCTGTATGGAATGAATGTCATGGGAGACGGACTTGCCAAGACGGCAGGAGGTAAGCTGGAAAAAATTCTTGAGAAGCTCACTTCGACACCGATAAGAGGAGTTCTGCTGGGTGCGGCTGTTACTGGCGTTATACAGTCGTCGTCGGCGACCACGGTCATGGTTGTCGGACTTGTAAACTCAGGTATCATGAAGCTGAGACAGGCTGTGGGCATCATCATGGGTGCGAATATCGGTACGACAGTCACTTCATGGATACTCAGTCTTACCGGAATCCAGAGCGACAATATATTTATTAATATGTTGAAACCCTCATCCTTTTCACCTATACTCGCAGTAATAGGAATAATATTTCTCATGTTCACCAAATCTGAGAAGAAGCACGATATAGGATCTATTCTTCTTGGCTTTACGGTGCTCATGTTTGGTATGGAGATGATGAGTGGTGCGGTTGCCCCACTTAAGGAAGTACCGGAATTTACAAACATACTTACGATGTTTTCTAACCCATTCCTTGGAATGCTTGTAGGAATGCTGATAACAGCGATCATACAGAGCTCATCTGCGTCAGTAGGTATACTTCAGGCGTTATGTGCAACTGGAGCTGTATCATTTGGTACAGCAATTCCTATCATCATGGGTCAGAATATAGGAACCTGTGTGACGGCACTTATATCCTGTATAGGAACAAAGAAGAATGCCAAGAGAGCTGCATTTGTGCATCTGTATTTCAATATTATAGGAACTGTGGTTTTTATGGTAGTGTTCTACACTGTCAATTCATTTGTCCATTTCCAGTTCCTGAATGATTCAGCAAATGCTGCTGGTATAGCGGTTGTACACAGTGTGTTCAACATAGCTGCGACCCTTCTGTTGCTGCCGTTTTCTGGTGGATTGGAGAAGCTTGCCACGCTCACTGTCAGGGATAAGGAAGAGACAGAGAAGGATACACCTGCAGAGCTTGAGATGCTCAAGCGTCTGGATGTGAGATTCCTTGAGAAGCCGGCGTTTGCAGTGGGACACTGCATTGATGTAGTGAAATATATGGCACAGCTTTCAAAGAACAGTGTTGATATGGCACTGTCACTGGTGGATAATTATGATGAGACAGTCAGAGATAAGGTAGAGGATCTTGAGGGAATCATAGACACCTACGAGGATGAGGTTGGATCATACATGGTCAAACTCAGCAGCAAGGAGCTGTCGCATGAGGACAGCCAGAAGGTGTCCATAGGCCTTCATGTTATAGGTGATCTGGAGAGGATGTCAGATCATGCCATAACCATTGCCGACATATGCAAGAAGATGAATACAGAAGGATCTGCTTTCTCGGACAAGGCAAAGTCGGAACTTGGTGTATATAAAGATGCTGTCCAGAAGATAGTCGATATGACAGTTGACGCATATGAGAAAGAGGATCTGCAGGAGGCGTCCCATGTCGAGCCGCTTGAGGAGGCTATAAACGAACTGAACAGCGTTGTTAAGAAGCAGCATATCAAGAGGCTTCAGAAGGGAAAATGTACTATTGAACTGGGAATTTCCCTGGAGAACCTCATCAACAATTATGAGAGGGTTGCAGATCACTGTTCAAATGTTGCTGTAGCCATGCTGCAGCTTAAGTCCGACAATTTTGATACACATGAGTATCTGGACAATATGAAGAAGGATACGAATATAGATTTCCAGAGCATGTACACTTATTACAGAGAGATGTACAAATTGAAATAGTGATGTACAAATTTACGCAGGGCTATAGAATTTAAGAAGTAAATATTAATTTTATCATAAACAGGGGTGCATGACAGGCCGGCACTTATGGGAAAGGAGAAAATAAATGGCAGTACACATTTATATAGTAGAGGATGATAAGAATATCAGAGAGATAGAGATGTTTGCTCTGAAGAACAGCGGCTATGCGGTGGAGGAGTTTGAGAATGCGAAATCATTCTTTTCCAGAACAGCGGAGAAGGTGCCTGATCTTGTGCTTTTAGACATCATGCTTCCGGATATGGACGGGCTTGATATCGTGAAGAAGCTCAGAAGCAGACCTGACACGGTCAGAGTTCCTATCATTCTTGTCACAGCCAAGACGACAGAACTTGACAAGGTTAAAGGTCTTGATATAGGAGCTGACGATTATCTCACCAAGCCATTTGGCGTGATGGAACTCATATCAAGAGTCAAGGCGCTGCTCAGACGAAGCAGGGCACTTCAGGATGACAAGCAGCTGGTTCTTGGCGACATAACCCTTGATTCAGAGAGACGTGAGGTCCATGTGGCTGGCGAATTGTGTGAACTGACATTTAAGGAGTTTGAGCTTTTAAAGCTCCTCATGGTAAATGCCGGAATAGTTCTTCACAGAGACACTATCATGTCAGATGTGTGGGGGACGGATTACGAGGGCGAATCCAGAACCCTTGATATGCATATCAAGACTTTGAGACAGAAGCTTGGTGAAGCAGGTAATATGATAAAGACAGTTAGAAATGTGGGATATAAGATGGAGTAACATATGGATAAGAGAGACGATAAAAGACTGAAAAAGGTTATCAATCTGGAGTTTATCATCTTTTCACTGGTGGCCATAGCGGTGACCATGGTCCTGTCGACGTTTATATTCTATGAGGTGTACAAGGCGGAGATCATAAGGGATCTGAAGGGGTATGCTGAGGTGCTTAAGAATACCGGAGATTTCGACGCGGATGACACCGGTGTGTATGCAAGCGTGGATACCAATGACCTCAGACTGACGTTGGTAGCGCCTGACGGCAGTGTTCTGTATGACAATCAGGCCGATGAGACTTCCATGCAGAACCACCTTGACAGACCAGAGATAGCAGAGGCATTTGAAAATGGTGATGGACATGTTATAAGAAAGTCGGCAACCCTCAATAAGAGCACATATTACTATGCGATACTGCTCAAGTCCGGAAGGGTACTGAGAATAGCGAGGGAGACCAACAATGTAATCAGTATGTTCCTTGCGGCTGTGCCGGTCATGCTGGTGGTGATGGCGATCCTGGTCTGTGTCACCATCATAGTGACACACTATCTGACCAGAAACATATTGAAACCAATAGAGCAGATGGCGAACAGTCTGGATGACGATACCCACATAGTTGCGTACAAGGAGATGCGCCCATTCATAGATATGATACAGAAGCAGCATGCGGATATAGTGAAGAGCTCACAGATGAGGCAGGAGTTCACAGCAAATGTATCACATGAGCTCAAGACGCCACTCACCTCCATATCCGGTTATTCTGAACTGATAGAGACAGGAATGGCAACTGAGGCGGATGTGCATCACTTTGCGACGGAGATACACAAGAATTCAAACCGGCTTCTTACACTTATCAACGATATAATCAGGTTGTCTGAGCTGGATGTGTCAGAGGATGCACCGCTTATGGAGAAGATTGATCTGGCGGTAATAGCAAGAACAGTCACCGATATGTTGGCAATAAATGCGGAGAAGAACAGCGTCACACTCAGCTACAATGGCAGTCATGGATATATATATGCAAATAAGATGATGATGGAGGAACTTGTATATAATTTGACAGACAACGCTATCAGATACAACAACAAGAATGGAAGTGTGGATGTGTCTGTAAAGACTGTGGATGACAAAGTTGTTCTCAGAGTTAAGGATACTGGAATAGGAATCCCGAAGGAGCATCAGGAGAGAATATTTGAGAGGTTTTACAGGGTGGACAAGAGCAGATCCAAGTCCACAGGTGGTACAGGTCTCGGACTTGCCATAGTAAAGCATATAGTTGCACGTAACAATGCAGTTCTGGATATGATAAGTGAACCTGAAAAGGGAACAGATATATCGGTGACATTTGATAAATACAGGGAAGATGAACAATGATGCAGTCGAAATCAATGAATGTTGAGATGAAATACTGTAAAAGGACAGAATAGATGTTACAATAAAAAGGAGCCTGGTGGAAGTGTTTTAGCCAGACTCCTTAAGTATATTGGTATTCACACACACCGACGTTAAATTCGAAAATATGTGAAAACTTCTGAATTTAGTATTATAATACAGCATGTTACGAAAAAAATCAAGTGGTAATTATGCATAACACACAATATGGTTTATACAAAATTCACAAAAGAAAATTCTGGCGTGGTTGCAGTATTATGAAAATTTCCTGCTTGGCACATAAATGAATCTTAAAAACGGAGTTTGACAGAGGATAATGGATAAACAAAACCTTGAACATTGAATTTTATAGTATTACTATATGGTTTTGAATAAGGAGAGTGATAGTATGTCAGCAAATGAATATTTAAAGGCTCAGAAGCTTGGAGAAAAAAGATATCAGGCAGCCGTAGCAAAAAATGAATATCCATATCTTCCGGTTCTTGACGAGATAATATCACCATCAGATACAGTTGGTGAAGTGAATCTTGGACTTCAGACGATATCACTTGACCGCGTTGTCGGTACGGCGACAGCGGCAAGGACGACAGCGTTTGCAAGCAATTTTATGCCAATATTGGATTATCACACAGAGTTTGGAATGAAATGGGCATCACTTTGTGAGTCACATATAGAGGAAGGTATTCATGATCCTATAAAGGTTTATGAATACATGAATAAGTTTTATGTAGTAGAGGGGAATAAGAGAGTCAGTGTTCTCAAATATTTTGGGGCGGATTCTGTCCCTGCAATGGTGACCAGAAAGATACCAAGAAAGACAGACTCACTTGAGAATAAAATATATTTTGAATTTATAGATTTTCATAAGCAGACGGGAATCAACTATGTACTTTTTTCCCAGCTTGGAGGTTATGATAAACTTCGTGAGTTTATAGGAACAAGCAGGGATGCAGAATTTACAGAGGATGAGAGACTGGATTTCAATTCCGCTCATCTTGCATTTGAAAAGGCATATCTTGCTAAGAAGGGAAATGAGGATCTTACCATAACAGTTGATGATGCTATGTTGGTATTTCTCAATGTATATGGTTATGAGGCTCTTAAGGCTATGACTGCTGCTCAGGTTAAAGACAGCGTTGATAAAATATGGAATGAGATAATTCTTGCAGATAAGAAGAAAGACCAGACTGTACTGCCCAAGCTGGACCCTGTTGAACCTAAAAAATCGATTCTAGATCTGGTGATCAAGCCATCAGGCCCATCTAATCTTAAGGTTGCGTTTGTATACGATAAATCACCAGCCAACTCGGTATGGACATATAGCCATGAACTGGGTAGAATGGATATGGAGAACAAACTGGGAAATTCTGTGGACAGCAAAACATTTTGCAATGTGGATACACCTGCTAAACTGACAGAATGCTTGGGAAGGTTAGTGGATGAGAAATACGATGTTATATTCACAACTGGCCCGGAGATGCTGCCTGAGGCACTTAAGATGGCGGTTCTTCATCCGGAGATAAAGATACTCAATTGTTCATTGAGCCTTGCAAACAGTCATGTGAGAACATATTATGCCAGAATGTATGAGGTAAAATTCCTGACCGGAATGATCGCGGGAAGTTTATGTGCAGATGGTCAGATCGGATATGTTGCAGACTATCCTATATTTGGAACCACAGCGAATATAAATGCATTTGCAATAGGAGCCAGGATGGTCAATCCTCGTGCAAAGATATATCTTCAGTGGACGAAGGTTAAGAATGCAGATCCGCAGAAGTTCTTTGAGAAAAATGGAATAACTTATATATCCGATAGAGATATGATCATGCCTGATGATGCTTCGCGTAATTTTGGACTTTATCATTATGACCAGAACGGCGAGGTGGTTAATCTGGCGATGCCTTTCTATAACTGGGGAGCATTCTATGAGAGAATACTCAGATCGATACTTGAAGGTAATTGGAAACAGGAGGAAAAGAATGCAACCGGTAATGCGGTAAGTTACTGGTGGGGCATGTCGGCTGGCATAGTTGACGTAATATGTTCTAAGCATCTTCCAGCTGGAACCAAGAAACTTATATCGATGATGACTGACATGATACGAGAGGGTGCTATTACCCCGTTCAGCGGTAAGCTCAGCTCACAGAACGGAATAGTACAGAACGAAGAATCTGGAGCTATGCTCCACGAAGATATACTTAAGATGGATTGGCTTGCAGAAAATGTTGTCGGTATGCTTCCTACTGATGAAGACCTTATAGATGAGGCAAAAACCGTCGTTGCTCTGCAAGGGGTGGATACACCTGAGAGTCTGGAACTTAAATCTGTTCCGGAGGTTAAGTAGGATAAGATCTCTGATGGATAAAGATAGGTAGTAGCGCAGGGGTAAAAGACACGTGAAGATTTTATTGTTGGCGGATGAAGAATCCAAGTATTTGTATGATTTTTTTGATAAAAGTAAGCTAGAGGGTATAGACCTGATAATTTCATGTGGCGATTTGTCGCCAAATTATCTGTCATTCCTTGCGACATTCAGCAGAGTGCCAATACTGTATGTGTATGGTAATCATGACGTGTGCTATAAGGATACGCCGCCAGGGGGATGCACTTGCATAGATGGCAAATTGTATGAATACAAGGGCGTACGAATTCTTGGACTTGGCGGCTCGATGGAATACAAATATGGCGGAGCGGATCACCAGTATTCCGAGCGCGCTATGGCTAAGAGAATAAGAAAACTGAAAGCAAGGATAACCTGGAAAAAGGGGTTTGATATTCTTGTAACTCATTCACCGGCATATAGAATAAATGATTCGGAAGATATTCCTCATACGGGTTTCAAGTGCTTTCTGACACTGATGGAGAAATATAAACCAAAGTATTTCGTACATGGTCATGTCCACATTAACTATGGCAGGGATTTTGTAAGAGAATCTAAATACAATGAGACAACAATTATCAATGCCTATGAGAGATATATTATAGAGATTTAACTGGTGCATATTCTGAAAGCGGATATGGATTGGAATATAGCTGCGGCATGGTAGTAAGTTGATGTTAAAAAATAAAATAATTTTGGCGGAGAGACAGGAATAAATCAAATTTATTGCTGTCTTTCTTGCGAAAATGGAGTTTTTTTGATAAACTGTGGTGAGTTAATTATATTATCGTCTGTATATGGAATTGATTGTTTAAGGCGTGTGATAGTTTCGTATATTTTGTATGGCATAATATAGATTTCAAAATACAGGAAGGAGACATGAGGTTTGGAAAGAAATAGCGAGGAATATAACAGAATACTGGATGAGTTGACTGGTTATTGTACGGAATCTGGCAAGATAGACCAGAACCTCTATGTCAATTATGATGTCAAGAGGGGTCTTAGAGATTCAAATGGAAAGGGCGTTCTCACAGGTCTGACAGAGATATCGGATGTCATAGGATATGATGTTGTTGATGGAGAGAGGGTGCCTACGGATGGAAGGCTATATTATCAGGGATATAATGTGGAGGATCTTGAAAGAGGATTCCACGGAAATAAGTTTGGATTCGAAGAGACCATGTACCTGCTGCTGTTTGGCAAGCTTCCGAATGAACAGCAATTTAGAAGGTTTGTTGAGATGATGGAGTGTTACAGGGAACTTCCGAGAAAGTTTACAAGAGATGTAATTCTCAAAGCACCAAGTAAGAATATGATGAATGTACTTCAGAGATGTGTTCTCACTCTGTATTCATATGATGACAATCCTGATGATATAAGTATTGAGAATGTGCTCAGACAGTGTATGGAACTTATAGCTCAGTTTCCGGTGATTGCTGCGTATGGTTATCAGGGTTACAAGCATTATTTTCATGATATGAGTCTTGTAATACACAATCCAAAGCCGGGGCTTTCTACAGCGGAGAATTTTCTTAGACTCATCAGATCTGACAAGAAGTATACAGAGCTTGAGGCACAGGTTCTTGATATATGTCTTGTTATACACGCAGAGCATGGAGGTGGTAACAACTCAACATTTACTACACATGTTGTGTCATCTACAGGTACGGATACATATTCTGCGGTAGCCAGTTCTCTAGGTTCCCTGAAAGGACCGAAGCATGGTGGTGCGAACCTCAAGGTTCAGCAGATGTTTGATGATCTCAAATCTCACGTAAAGAACTGGGATGACGAGAAGGAGTTGGAGGAATATCTCACAGGCCTTCTGGATAAGAAGGGATTTGATCATTCCGGACTTATATATGGAATGGGACATGCGGTATATACCAACTCTGATCCGCGTGCGAGAATATTGAAGGGATATGCAGAACGTCTGGCACAGGAAAAGGGAAGGACAAAGGAGTTTAATCTGTATAAGAATGTTGAACGTATATCTGCAAGACTTCTGGCGGCCAGAAGAAATGGAGGCAAGCCTATATCAGCTAATGTCGATTTCTATAGTGGATTTGTATATACAATGCTCGGAATACCGATTGAACTTTTTACCCCAATATTTGCAATAGCGCGTATAGCCGGATGGTCTGCTCACAGGATAGAGGAACTTGTGAATGCGGGTAAGATCATAAGGCCGGCATACAAGTATGTGGGAACACATAGAGAATATCTTCCAATGGAAGACAGGTGATACGTAGAGTAAAATGTAATCAGCGCTCCAGTCGTCGGAAGACGGACTGAGGCGCTGATTATATTTATATAACAGTTTATTAAGCGGGATACCGGGATATATGTCAGAATTACGGAGAAAAAAGGAGATGTATGTAATAATGAAGGAAAAAAATAAATCATCTAAGACAGAAGAAAAGACAAATGTAATGCGCGTGTTGGACAGCAAGAAAATAAGCTATAATCATTACTGTTATGTGGAGACTGGTGAGACAAATGGAGAGAAGGTTGCGGCGATACTTGGACAGGATCCGGCATATGTTTTCAAAACGCTTGTGACAGTAGCAAAATCCGGGGCAAACTATGTGTTTGTAATACCTGTGAAGGAAGAACTTGATTTAAAAAAGGCTGCAAAAGCTGTTGGGGAAAAGTCAATAGAGATGTTGAAGGCTAAGGATCTTCTTCCTCTTACAGGATATATACACGGAGGATGTTCGCCTATTGGTATGAAGAAGTTCTTCAAAACCACAATAGATGTGAGTGCACAGAGTCTGGATAAGATGTATGTAAGTGCAGGAAAGGTAGGGTATCAGATAGAGATAGCACCTTCTGATCTGGAGAAGGTAATCCGACTGGATTATGCTGCTTTAACCGTGTAGTTATGTGGAACATGTGATGAGAAATTAGTGCGCCTATAGATAAAGACAAAAGCTGATATATGTAAATTTACATATGTCAGCTTTTGTTATAAATGTTTATGAATATCGGGATGTTACCGCTGCCAGCGGCCTGCTGCGCCGCATGGCAGTACTAGTCCTGTTTCTGTTACGGGAAGACCAATTTCATCAGAGATGACATGACCGCCGAATTTGTTTTTGATCTCTGTGGAGATCATGTATGTGAGGACTGCTGGTGCGAGGCCTGTTGTGTATGAGTTTACAAGGAAGAAAAGCGGGTCATCACAGAGCAGCTGACTGCAGAGTTTGATAAAAGGATGTATTTTTTCTTCTATTTTCCAGATTTCTCCCTTTGGACCTCTGCCATAAGATGGCGGATCCATGATGATGGCGTCGTATTTGTTGCCTCGTCTGATCTCTCTTTCTACGAATTTGACACAGTCGTCAACGATCCAGCGTATTGGTGCGTCAGAAAGACCTGATGACACAGCGTTTTCTTTTGCCCAGGTAACCATACCCTTAGATGCATCAACGTGGGTGACGGCTGCACCTGCATTTGCTGCTGCGCATGTTGCACCTCCTGTGTATGCGAATAGATTGAGAACTTTTATATCCTTTTTAGGGGATTTTCTGATCAAATCGCTAAACCAGTCCCAATTGGCGGCCTGTTCAGGGAAAAGACCTGTGTGCTTGAAGCTGAAAGGTTTCAAGTTAAATGTAAGATCTTTGTAATTGATAGTCCATTGTTTTGGAAGACTGAAAAACTCCCATTCACCGCCGCCTCTGCTGCTTCTATGATAGTGCCCGTTTAGTTTATTCCAGCTTGTACTTTTCTTTGGTGTGCTCCACAGAACCTGTGGATCGGGTCTGAGCAGTATGTATTTGCCCCATCGTTCAAGTTTCTCTCCGTCTGAGCAGTCAATAACTTCATAATCTTTCCAACCATCGGCTATCCACATATATGTATCCTCACTTGTTAAATTATCTTCAAATTATAAATCTACTTGTTGTGCAGATGAACATATTGATTATACTTGTATAACCGATGACAGTCAAGGAAGTGTGATGATACTTGCTGTAAGACTGTGAAGATGGTATTCTTACAGTAGCGTGCAAAGGTGCAGGCGTAATGTGACGCTGATAAGTAAAAACAAAAGAGGAATGCAGATATGACAGAATTAATAAGCGATATAGTTGATGTTGGACCATACAAGATCGTGCTCAGTGGCGGCAGAGAAGAATACAGGAAGCTAGTTTTTGCGAAGAAGATGATAAAGGGAATTCGTTGTTATCAGTTGGAAAAATACACTGATAAACAGGTTTTTCATGAGAATATAGCCGAGGATAAACTTGGAGAATCATTGTCAGATCAGTTGAGCAGAAAATTCCGTCAAATGAATGTATTTGCACAGGGCGAAGAGTGGGATGTGAAGATATCCAAGAATGGGAAGTACAATGTAAGCAAAAGAAAGACAGATGTGAAGACTATAACAATTACAGGCAACAACAGGAAAAAGAAATATATCCTGGAAGAGGGAATGGACATTCCGGTATTTGTTGAACTGGGAATATTTACAAAGGATAGAAAAGTATCACGACCTATGTATGACAAGTTCAAACAGATCAACAGATTCGCAGAGATCGTGGATGATGTCATGAAGGACTACAGGAAATCTTCTATTAATATAGTAGACTTTGGATGTGGAAAATCGTACCTGACATTTGTCGTGTATTACTACCTTCACGAGATAAAAGGTCTGGATGTTCATATAGTTGGCCTTGATCTTAAAGAGCAGGTTATAAAGGACTGTAATGCACTGGCAAAAAAGTTTGGTTATACAGGGCTTACGTTTAAACTTGGAGATATAAATGGCTATAAGTCGGATATGCAGGTGGATATGGTTATGACACTGCACGCATGTGATGTGGCTACTGACTATGCATTGTATAATGCAATAATCTGGAAAGCAGACTATATATTATCTGTTCCATGCTGTCAGCATGAACTCAACAGGCAGATATGTTCCGATGAATTGAATGGGCTTATGAGATTTGGTATTGTGAAGGAGCGGGTGGCCGCACTTATGACGGATTCCATAAGAGGGTTGATGTTGGAGACATGCGGATATAAAACAGATATTATGGAATTTATAGATATAGCGCATTCACCCAAAAATCTGCTGATAAGAGCGGTTAGAAAGAATGTCTCCCAGGAGAAACGGCAGAGAGCACTTGGGGATGCGGAAGCTTTGTGCGAAGAGTTTCATACAGAGCAGACACTTATGAAAATGCTGAAAACTGATGGAGTGATATAAAGGAGAATGTATGAGAGCGGCATTGTATATAGATGGGGATAGTATTGAAGCGAGATATATTGCTTCGGTGTGCGGAGAAATACGACATACTGATGATATAATTATGAAGAAACTTTTTAGAAATAATGGAGAGAGGGATGCCTGGTGTGATGCAGCTCACAGATTCCATTTGAATGAATATGTGTCCATGGGAAAAAGCGGTGAAAATGGAAACGTCTTGCATATGGCTGTCGAAGTTATGGCGGACACAGCAGAGAACAAACTTGAAAGGGTATATATAGTTACTGGGAGCGAGCTGATCATACCTCTTCTTGACAAGATGAAGCTGTTGGGAGTTGAAGTTGTTGTCATAGGCCCGTGTGGTGTAAACAGGAGTCTTGTTGATGCCTCGGACAGATATATTTATCTTGAGGTTATAAATGGTGAAAATTGTACAGCGGAAATTCCTGATATTGCGGACATTGCAAGAGAGATATTTGATGTTTCCTCCTATTATAAAGGTATGGGACAGAATGCGGCTGCCGAGGATATATACAATGGCCTTGCAAGAAGATATCCCGATTTTGATGTGCGAAATTATGGATATTCTCATTTTGCGACATTTGTGCAGGCGAATGTGCAGGGAGTAGTGGTACAGATGGATGAAAAAGGGCGCACCATGATAGAGGTTGTTGATGAAAGGGATGATCTGGAAAGATTTGCCTATGAGTATCTTGCTGCGAGAGAATATAAGATAGATGACATGAATGAGCTGCTTGGTGCTCTGGAGGACAGATTTCCGGGATTTACAATCAATAATTATGGCTACCATTCAGAATATGGGTTTATACTCAGTTTCCCAAAGTTTGAAATATGGGAGAACAAGGGAATAAAGATGAAGAGGACATTCAAGCTTAGCTCAGAAAACAATGAAAAAGATGACAAATAAATTTGTTAAAATTTTTTTAAAAAAGCCTTGATTTAACTGAATCACTAGTATATAATCGAATTTGCTGTGACATGATAGCTGTGAAGCGGAGGTTGCTGTGCATATAATGTACAGGTTTTTCGTGGAGCG
>JAQYAS010000139.1 GCA_029338615.1 Clostridiales bacterium | reverse complement strand
CTCACCTTCATCCGCTTTTTTATAAAGGAGTTCAAAGGTTGCCTCCTTCTCCTCTCCAGGCTGTCTGTGCCATACCTTGTTAATGGTGATACTTGATAATGTATCATCCTTTACAAGCGTATTAGTGATGACACTTTCGTTTCTACTGAGCTCGCTATTGTACCTGTGGGCATCTGTAGGAGAAGAATACTTGGTAATGTCCTTATAATTCATGGCACCTTTAACTGTTGTACCCATATGCTCATTACTGTCATCTGTATGAAGCTCCACTGCCCTGAAGTAAAGAGTATAATAGGTCTTTCCGTCTTCTCCCACAGTTGCAACAGGAAGATCCTGAAGCGTGGTATGCCAGCCATCCTTCTTATACAATGAAAATACATATGGCTGGCCATTTTTCATGACATTCTGCCAGTCGGTAAGTGTGCCGGAGCCCTCTTCACCGGAAGGATCCTCACTATTTACACCTTCTCCCGGTTCATCCGGTCTTATTCCTCTCATCTGAAGTACAAATGAAAGGCTGTCAGGACGGGAATGATACATATCATCCTCATCACCCTGCCATGTTTTTTCTACATACAAGGATGTTGATTCCAACTTGTTCTGAACAACTGTCTTCTGAGGGCTCTGTTCTGTATATCTTCTTGTATATGCCCCCACCTTATCTCTGTTTTCATCGAAGCTCACATTGCCAATCTGTGTCTCAATACACCTGTATTCCCATTCTTTTTCATCTTTGTCATATTCTGGCAGATTTGTAAATGTGTATGTCCAGGAATTGCCCTTTGTATTGGCAATTACGTACTTATCAGTAAGCTTTATTGATACAATATCAGTCTCATTGCCATTTACAACACCCTTTGAGCAGCTAGGAAGCCCGGTCCATTTTCCCGTTGTTTCGTTAAAGCTTCCAAATGAACTCTCCCAGGCAATATTTTCCCACTGTCCGCCTTCCTTACGACGCTGCAATACCACCGTCACACTTGAAGGCCTGAGTCCGTATTTGTTATTTCCATCCATCCAGTTCTTTCGAACTATGTGGGTGCCATCAAATCTGTTTTCAAGCTCCTTCATTGTTATGGAATCTTTATTTGCTGTTCCACTCACCTGATTTACAGTGCTACTGTAGCCTTTCACCTGATCTTCTGTTATGCTGTATACATAAGGCATACCATTTGGTGCATACTGCTCCAGATTATATATTGTGTATGACCACCTGTTAGTATCAGTTTCAGACTTTTTCCACACGATATATGGGGTGATGCAGCTCTTATCCTCATATTGTTTTATTTCAAGCTTAATAATCTCAGAATTAACCTTGTTTGTCTGTCCGCTCTCATTCTGCGTACTTCTCTTTAATGTTATTGATATAGCATCAGGTCTGCCGCCGTATATTTTGCTGCTGTTGCCATAATCATTCCAATACTTGTTTCCATTTATCGTTATTTTTCCCGGGTTATCATATGAATTTGTTGTTCCGACAGTTACTTTATTATCAGCATCTACGGTGAAAGCACCATCCGGAACACTTACCACATCGCTTTGGAAATTATTCTTGTATTTTTCGTCTATTTTCTCCTCATCTGTGTAGGTAATGCTGTATCCCTTAATGTTCTTTTCCTTTATATAATATCCATACTGCTTTCCTGATGGAGAATAGATAAGCAGATTTTTAAATTCATACGTATATTCGCCATCTTGTGCTCCGGCAAACTTGTCAGCACCTATCCTTACAGTATCATACAAAATGGCAGAGTCTGCCCCATTATCAAGCTCATACCTGTAGAGCTCATATGTAACTGAAGGATATTTATTGCTTTCCTCTTCTGTAAGGCCGGTTCTGTTCCAGCTTTTTTTAACACATATAGAACGTCTGTTGACATCACTCCTGAATGTATTGCTTAAGGTTCCGCCTGCTGACATCTGTGTATAAAGACCTCTTGTCTGGTCATCCAGCTTCTCTCGTATGGAATATATATATCTTCTTCCGTATTCATCATACTTAGGCAGTCTGTACTCTCCGGCATTATCACCTTTTACTATCATACCTTCCTTCAGCAGCTTTTGTATATCATCATCGCTCATACCACTAACATCAGGAAAATTGTAGCTGTATTTTACAGTATCAAGTACCGTACTATTTACAAGGGTGATTGTATGGTCATCAATAAGCTTCTTTATCTCTTCATCTGACTTGCCAAGAAGACTTACCGGAGTGAGTGACCTATACAACTCAATGGTCGGAGAAGGCAGATCGTTCTCTGTTGTCTTAAAACCTGCCATGCCAAGCCATACCTTGTCACCGCTTACAGTCATATCATCTGTGATAGTATTTGTAAAAACCTCACAGTCATCCACTGTCTTTTCATCCTTCTGATATGTTCCATAGACAGTGACTCCATCGTTGTTCATCGTCTCTTTAAATACATATATGTACTCTTCGCCATTTTCGTTGTATTTAGGGAGTTTTGATACTTCTATCTTCCAGTCAAATATGTCTTTCTCTGTCCCCTTTGTCCATATCTGGTCAGAATAATCCTTGTATACCTCATATGAACTTAGCTTATCTACAGACACCGAAGGATTCTCTTCTTGGTCGCGAAGCAGATATCTGTGCAATGTAAGATAAAGGTCTGGTCTGTCTTCTCCTCCGGTAGCTTCGTCCCGCCATATCTTATATGCTGTATGCTTTATAAACTCTGATACAGTATTTGTATATGAAAATGTGTATGTCAGATTTCCCGGAAGTGTATCTGACTCGGTAACAGCAACCGGTTCTGATGTCATTATATACTTGGAGCTGACTGTAATCTCCTTCAGGTCATATGTATGTGGTACACCGTAATCTGAAAATTGAGGCAGACCATGCAGTTCAAAGGACCATATATCTGACGTTATGTTAGGCTGCGAGCCATTTTCAGATGTTGTATCTCTATGTACTGTCACGCAGCCGTTTTCTGAATTCCATACTGCCCCCACTCCACTTACATATACAGCATCAACAGGAGACCCCGTATATTTTACTCCATCCTGGTATAACTGGAAGGATACATCCTCGGGTCTTACATCATTTCTATTGTTCTCATCCTTCCAGGTTTTATTTACTTTTATAGCAGCTTCGCCTGTTCGTACATTTGTAAAACTTACTGTGTTATTATATTGTGGTGACTGTACCGCATGTATTTTATACTGACTGTTTTTGTTGCACGTTTTACCTGAGACACTGTAGGTGCCGTTAACATTTACGGCGTCCATAAGCTCGTTATAATCATACTGTGCAGCAACACTTCCATCATATGTGCTATCACCTGCCATATACTCTAACACAATATAATCGCTGTAGCTAAGAGCACCTTCAACTGCAGAGCTATTACCCATCTGTTGCTCCACATTTATCAGGGAAATTGATGAGTACCATCCGTTTGAAGATGACAAATGATTTTTGTACTGAGCATATGGAACACTTATGGAGTCAAGGGATACCATGCCTTCTTTCGCACCTTCATATTTTTCACTCAACAGATAAGCTTTTATGTCTGACTTTCTGTATACTCTTATAGTAATTGGCTTTCTACTTGTAGTATCTCCATTATCATTCCAGCTTTTTGTTACTACAAAATATTTGTTACCTCCGGAAGGGATGTAGTTATTTACCCTGGTTCGGTCACCCTGCTGCACAGTAGTGGAACTCCATCCATACTGTTTATTAACCTCTGACATTGACAGTTTATTATTATCTTTAAATATGATTGCGGTCTCATATGCCTGGTACAGATACTCGTAACCCTCATCATCATATTTTGGAAGA
>JAQYAS010000138.1 GCA_029338615.1 Clostridiales bacterium | reverse complement strand
GCCATTGTTCATCTCATCCACCTCAAAGGAGAAATGCTCGGTTAACACAACATTGAGGCTGTCAAGCATATGTCCCACAACGTTACAGAACAGATCATCCTTATCCTTGAAAAAGAAATACAGTGCTCCGGTTGTCACTCCTGCCTTCTGACATATGTTCCTGAGCGACGCTCCCATGAATCCTTTATCCATGAACTCTTCCTTGGCACACCTTAGAAGTTCTTTCCTCGTCTCGCTGTCATGTTGTATTTTCTTTGCCATAATTCCCACCCATTCGATCGTAATATAAAAATAACATAACAGTGTTACGTTTCATAACACCGTTATGTTACTATTTTTTTCAGATGCTGTCAACACCAAATCTACAATAAATATTATTTTTTTCTGGCAAATATCCATATACCCACCATGCCCAAAAGTCCTATCATGCTGACAAGCATTCCTGGCAGAAGCATAGGATACCTGAACTTTATAGTAGTAACTCCAGGCTTTACACACAGAAGATTGTTCTCCTCCGATATATCGGAGTCTGATACAAATATATCCTGATACGCCAAAGTTGTATTTATATATGAACCATCCGGGATATCGGAAGTCTGATCTGTCGTTATGACCATGCCTTCATCCGATATCTCTCTGGCGATCTGCACTATAGTCCTCTGCGGAAGATCTGATGAGTTTGCTCCAAGGATATCTTCTATCATCTCCTGAACACCGCCGTCACCGGTCACACTGTAATAATACACCAGATTAAGGCCGACATATTTTATATTGTCACTATCCTGCGCTGTCGCAGCAAATGCAAGCTTCTCCATCTCATAATTGAACTCACCTGTCACTTTTATGTCTCCTGTTATATATCCGGTATTCCACTCTTCCATCCCCTCCGGAAATGCCCCCGCTAAGACCTGACTGCCATTGTATGTGAGGGAAGGATAAGCATTTTCAAGTGTAACAGACATACTGGTTACATCCATGAATACATGCTGCCTTGTGGCGTTATCCGCCGGGATATGCGTCATATCGATGACAACGTTCACTCCGTGATCTGCAAGATCCTTTACCATCTTCTCAGCATTTTCCCTGTTGTTATATGTGAATCCGGTCAGAAAAACCGTCTTGTACTCATAGAGCTCATCACAGGTATAATCCTCTATATTCGAGCTTGATCCGGATCTGAATACAGGAAATGCCAAGGTTACATTGTCCGCATAATCTCCTATGGCAATTCCTTCATATCTTGTCACCACTCCCCACTCATCGGGGCAGTCTAATGTAAACAGATACACCGAATCTTTTTCATCAGTCAGCGTGTAACCGCTCTTCTTTGCGCTGTCTATGACATCCTGCAGGGTCTTCCCCTTTAAGCCCACATATCGCTTTTCGATGGCAACTGTGTCATCTCCAAGTTCAACAGATCTGTCAAAGAGATAATCATACTGTTCATTTTCAAGTGACTGGTTAAGGAGCATGATGTTGTCCGCCGTGACAGCCCCCTGCCATGCCCAGCCAAATGTATAAGACACTCCGCCATCCACGCACAGTCCGTAGGACGGATATGAGCCGAGGCCTGACAGATCCATGAGCGAAGCTCTCTGTGTAGTATTTGCTTTCATGAGCTTAGCAGCCTTCACGCCGTCATCATTTGCCGGAACGCTGTATCTCTCAAAAGTAAATGATGGTATCGCATCGATGACAAGTATAAGCACAGCCGCCACCACAAACGGCTTTTTCAGCCTGTTCCACTCTATGAGGGACAGAAAGAAAAATCCATACGCAATGACTGTAAATCTCGTCATCCAGAGCGCCTGGCTCATCGGAAGTTTTCGCAGTATAGGCAGTACGTCAGGTGTTGTCAGCACAAGGATAACCAAGGCAAGAATAAAACCCGACTTCTTCCTGTTGTCTGCCAGAAGTATTCCAGCAACCGATAGCAGTACAACAGATATTCCAAAGTAAAATGCACTGGCATGTCCATTCAGACGGTTCATTGGATTGAGGGATGAGGACAGATCTGACATCCACATGGTCATGACATCCGACGCCGCCTCGGAATCCATGGATGATATTCCGCCTGAAAGGGATGGCAGGAGCCACACACCCATGATGAGTATTCCGCAGATCATGGTCACAAGTATGATTATCTGTCTCTTGACTCCCATTCCCCTATGATGGTCAAATAACAGGAAAAGAAACGTTCCTATTCCTATCATGGCTATCATCATGATATGTGTCACCGTTATGAGCATGGTGAATATAAGTATTCCCGCCAGCGCCCATCTCTTCTCTTCCCTAAGGTACACCCAGATGAAATATATGAGATACGGAAGAAGGAATGATACCACCATTCTCGGCATATTGCCCTCGTCCACATACATTCTGGCATTTTCAGGCATGAAGAACCAGAGCATGGCAAGCGCAGCACCAAACAGCGGTCTCCCCTGTCTCCTTCCTATGAGGAGGAACGCCAGTCCTCCAAAGAAAACATACACGCCAAACAGCATGTAATATGCAAGTATCACATCGCCGCCGGTAAAAAACATGAGAAATGCCGTTATATAATACGAAAGAGGCGGCCAGTATCTGAAAAGCTGGATACCGTTATACCATGTGTCATCGTACAGTGGATAAAACTTACCTCTCTTCAATGCCTCGTACAGATACCTCGATTTATACAGGTGGCCCCATACATCATTTCCAGATGGCTCTGTCACCACACTTTTAAAATGTATCACGCCCACCACCGCAAGGACTGCCAGCATAACTACCCCAAGGGCAAAATATATATTCAATTTTCTCCTGGTGGAAGTATCTCTTTCTGTCATTTGTCTGCGTCGTTTTCCTTTATCTCTCTGAGTATCCTGTCTGTTATTGAATTAATGGTCTGCATCTCCGCCGTATAACTGTCATCGATAAGACTCACCACATATGACATCGAAGGAGACTCACTCATCTCCATCATAAGGAATATCCATCCGTTCCTGTTGAGTATCCTGGTGAGTTCTTCCTTGAAATATTCACATATGTTCTCAAGAGTCGGATTTATCATGTCAAATGGAGGCACGTCATTTAGCGTTTTGTCCTGATAGGCGCTTAAGAATTCCTCAACTCGGTGTTCAAGATGATGGAACTTTACTGTCTCGTTTCTGCCCTTCACAACATTTATCACTATCTCCCAGGTATGCGGATGCACTTCACCGAGAACACCGTTTTTGTATATGCCATGTCTGGCATTGAGATAGAATTTGAATTTGTATTGTCTGAATCTCATAATATATACGCAGCCTTTCCTGTAAATGTATAAGTTCTACTGCCAGTCCGTCAGATCAAGCAGCCTGTCCTTCTCATGATAAAAGACCTGTCTTGGATCTTCTCCTTTTCCGGTCTCCTTTAAAACCGCCTCAAGTTCCGCACCCTTGGAGAATTCCTCCCACTTCTCAAGCATGTCTGCCTTTGCCTTTTTAGCCATATCCATATCAGTCTTATACATTATCACCACAAAATATCCCTTTGATACCTCCGCTGTGATATGATTTTTCCCCATGGAACTCTTGATGAAATCCATGATCCTGAATATGGCATCCCTTGAGAAATATCTGTCCCCCATGCGAACACGTATGAACATGAATGTGATCGGGAATAGCTCAGGATCTGAAGATTTTCTGAGAAGGGTGTCGACAATATCCATGTCATAATATCCCTCTCTCTTCATCTCGCCACCTTCCATCTCCCTGTTCCTAAGTTCCTCCTCGTACTGATCTGTCAGTTTCTCATACTCGCCGAATTTCTCGTTTCTCTCGGCAAGAGCAGCCTTAAGAGCTATGACCTTCCGCCCTTCATGGCCAATCCTTCCGGCGAACTCTATCAATATACATCCAAATACCAGAACAGTCGCCACAACAGCAATTATTATATAGAACTCCATGGTATTTGTACCGTATTTGTCAAGAACATAGTCTGTATCTGTAAATATTCCGCATATATATCCTGTTCCCGGCACAGCAGCCTCGCTCACTATACCGCCAAGGCTATCCATATATTCATCAAATGCACTGACAGATGATATATACTCCAGAGACTTCGTAGTATCCTCGTCCTTCATATACGAAACGCCACTGTCACTTATCAGAAATCCCCATGTACTTCCAGATACCGGAACGGTCTGCCTTATGAGATCTACCATCTCATCCTCTGCCATGCCTTTAAGTCCTCCGGCAAGAATACCGACTGTCTGTGACTGTTCATCCTCATATGCCTGCAGCACATTATCCCTGTTGTCAGAGATATGATATACAAAATACACCGTCTCAAGCACTATCGTGAGGATCACAAGTACCAATGCGGCAACAAGCCTTCCCCTGTATGTCTTTTCCTTGAAATTGTTTTTACTTTTATCTATTTGTCTATTCATCGCATCTTTCCTCGTGTCCACCTGAAACATCATCATCCTGATAATTTACAAATCTGCGGGCCTTCTCCAGCCCTTTCCTAAGCCACAGAAAATCGCCCTTCACAATACCTGCTGCGGTATCTCTCTCCTCTGTAAAGTTTTTCATCTTCCAGCTTCCCTTTGACTTCATGGAATTTATTATGCCTGCAAACCTGAACCAGAATACCACGAAATTGTACAGAGGAAGCAAAAACACAAGATACCATTTTTTCATATAGTACCGCCTGAGTTTCTTAAACGGTTTGAGAAACAGGCTTATACATATATATAGAAGTGTCGTGGTGAAAACGTACAGCAGATACATGATCACGACCGACTGTATGATGAGACTGAACGGATAATTGACAAATCCCAGACATATGAGTGCGAAATACCATATCATACGTGGGAATGCAAATGTGTGGTCAAACATCACCAGCCTGACTATAAAATCTGAGAAAAATCCTCTGACCACATGCATCCTGTTCTTCATGAACATATGCACTACCTCTATCTCACCTCTCTGCCATCTCTGCCTCTGTATATACAGTCTGTTCATATCCTCGATCGGATCTACATAGAATATAGCCTCACTACAGAGAACTACCTTATCGCCAAGCACATCCCTTATCTGAAATGTGACATGGGTATCCTCGCACACAGTATCGGTGTTGTACATGTTCGTTCTCATGATCGTCGAACGCCTGAATGCAGAAAAAGCACCTGAAAGTGTGAATATATTGTTGAACTCCGACTGGAAATTTCTTCCTGCCAGAAACGCCTGACAATACTCAAAAAATTCAAGCTTTCTCAGCAGCCTGAGTCCAAACTTCCCGGTATCGTCTATCAGTTCTGGATTAGTCATGATCGTTCCGGTCATGCAGTCTATATCCGGATTTCTCTCAAACTTTGTAACCATATTTCTGATGGCATCCTTCTGGAGCACACCGTCACTGTCAATGTGTATGACATATTTTCCAAAACTGTTGAAAAGTCCAAGATTGAGCGCTTTGGATTTTCCCTGTCTTGAATTTACCCAGTTCATCGTAAGTTCAGGGAACTCCTCCTGGCATTCACAGAACACCTCAAAACTGTGGTCCGTACTCATATTATTGACCACAAGTATATATATCTTGTCATTTGGATAATTGGAATCATTTATGGATCTGATGCACCTCTTAAGGCTGTGCTCCTGATTGTATACCGGTATGATCATGGTTATCTCAGGTGAGAAATCCACAGCCTTCTCTTTTCTTGATACGATCTTCTTTTTTATGAGTATCACAAAATTACCTATAGTGGGAATGATCTCCATAACTATAGGTATGATGACCCAGGCGGCCCAGAATATGATAGAACTATGAAACATCTGCGTTATGAACGTCAAACTTAAAACCTCCTACCTTCTGCCTTATAATCTGGGACTTTGTAAACACAAAGAAGTAAAGTGCCACCGTACATGCATAGAATACAAGACGGCCGATTATTGTGTGGGCTATGAAATATGCACTTCCGCCAAATACATATATTATCAGGCATATGACAAATATCCTCAGCACATTTGACGCAAATATGATCGCCGTGCCGCTGACACTTAAAACGATCTTTTCATATGTGTGATATAGCGGAAAAAACCACAGAAGTGCCAGAAATGCCAATATCTCTATGATTCCCGAACACTCATAGTCTATATACATGGAAAGATTCGTATCTCCTGTGGAGATAAATATGATATTCTTGTTGAAATACGATTCGTATATGCCCGTCATGTCTCCAAACATACCAGCTACCGCTGAAACCGCTTTCTGGAGAGGTGCCAGAACCACAGGTTCAACCACGATCAGCGCATATATAAACAAGCCGACACTTCCCACGATGAAATACCAGAAATCAAGCTTGCCCCGCTTAAGCACAGTAAGCGCATATATCCACAGTACAAATGATATTATCAATATGGTATTCATCCCAGGAACTGTCCTCCTTTAAAATCATATCAACACCAGAATCCTATCTGCTTGTCTTCTTCTTTCTTCTAATTGCAAATACACCGCCGGTTGCAAGAGCCATAGCCATGGCAGCTCCGGCCCACGGACCTGTCGGTGTTCCGGTTATCGTGACACCCTGCGCACCGATATTCGGATTTGAGACAGTGATCGTTGCTCCCTGGTCGATATTTATGCCAAGATAGGCTGCAAGTTTATCAAGCGATATGGAAAACTCTATCTCATCGCCCTTGCCTGTCTCTGTGTGTGCGGCATCATACACTGTGAAAGCCACATCTCCGGCCACGTCATTGTAATATCCGGCAAATACACCGAAATTCCTATGTATGCCCTCACCGAGGTTATACATCTGTCCACCCCAGTTGATGGAGCCGTCAGCATTCACCGGAAGTATATTCAGCACGCTAGTCTTGCCATTGACCGTAATGTTCCAAAGCTGGAACTGCATCTGGGAAGTATACAGATCATTCATGGAAAAATGCACATACAGTCTTCCATTCTCTATTGCAAGCTGTCCCTTGTGAACTGAATATCCATTGTTGCTGTTATATGTGATATCCGCAGATGGATACTGGCTCCACTCACCATAATATCCGTCGATCACAAGGCCTGTCGTTACAGGGCCGTCTGAAACTTCCTTTGATGCATCTGTCTGCGTGGCAACATCCCCTGCCGCAAATGCCTTGTCTGATCCTCCCGCAAGTGGAAAGACCGCTAAAAAAGCAAGCATACAGACTGCAATAACTCTTCTTGTCCAATTTCTTTTGTATCTTACTCTGTTCTTCATAACCATCACGCCTCATCTAATGTAGTATTTTATGTCAGTTACATTTCATCATTATATATGTGTATTAACTATCAGCTCACTCCTGTCATACCTTCAAGCTTCAATATATCATCAAATATCTTCTGGTAATTCCTGCCGCTCTCATCCATATTCATCGTAGGGAGCAGCAGCCTGTCAGACACCTGATATACACACAGTGGATTCTCTGAGATATCAAGCTGATAAAGCTCCATACCGTTCTTTTCCAGCATGCGCCGAAGCTCCTCATAGAAATAATCTCCTATGGTCTCAAGTGTGTTCTCACACCCGGCAAACTCCGGAAGCTCGTTCAGATATCTTCCTCTGTACTTGTCGATAAATGATGACACTATGGCTTCCAGTTTGAAAAATGGAATCTCCTCATTCCTGTCCTTCATACCGATATAAGTGAGTACGGTAAATGAATGTCCGTGTATCTTCGACACATCGCCGTCAAAACTGTGTTTTGCATTGAAGTATGTTCTATATATATAGTAGTTAAAC
>JAQYAS010000137.1 GCA_029338615.1 Clostridiales bacterium | reverse complement strand
TGCCAGAGAGATGGGGCACACCATCAAACCATTAAGCCCATCATTGGTTCCGTTTAATATAAAAGAAGAATTTTGCAGTGACATGATGGGATTATCACTTAAAAATGTGTGCCTGCATGTGAACTGTGGGAAAAAGAATATTTTTCAGGAACAAGGCGAAATGCTTTTTACGCATTTTGGAATAAGTGGTCCGCTTGTTATAAAGGCTTCTGCATACATACACAGATATCTTGATAAAGATATTGATATGTATATAGATCTGAAGCCTGCTATGGACAGGGATATGCTTGACGCAAGGATTCTTAAGGATTTTAAGAAGTATGCAAATAAAGATTTCAGAAATTCTCTGGGGGATCTGCTTCCACTTAAAATGATAGATGTTGTGATACAGAGAACAGGAATTGATCCATATAAGAAGGTCAATTCTGTTACAAGGGAGGAGAGGCAGTCGCTTGTTGATCAGATAAAAAGCTTTAAACTCACATTTGCGGGCCTCAGGGGATATGAAGAGGCTATAATCACAAGAGGAGGCGTAAATGTTAAGGAAATCAACCCCTCCACGATGGAGTCAAAAATTATAAAAAATCTATATTTTGCAGGAGAAATGCTGGATCTGGATGCCCTGACGGGGGGATTTAATCTTCAGATAGCCTGGTCAACCGGATATCTGGCTGGACTTTCTGCCTCAGAAAGTATAGAATGATTTCTGACATGATAAAACAGAGGGAGATTAAAGATATGAATATTGCAATAGACGGACCTGCTGGAGCGGGAAAAAGTACAATAGCAAAAAAGACAGCACGGGAACTTGGTTTTATATACGTTGATACCGGTGCGATGTACAGGGCAATAGCTGTGTATCTGATCGATAATAACATTTCGCCTGCTGATGAAGATGCTGTTGAAAAGAGCATAGAGGATATATCGATAGTCATAAAATACGAGGATGGTGCACAGCAGGTTTATCTGAATGAAAAAAATGTTACAGGTTCATTGAGGACAGAAGCTGTGGGAAATATGGCATCAAAATCATCTGCACTTCCATGCGTCAGGGCAAAGCTTTTGTCATTGCAGAGAAATCTGGCAAAAGAATACGATGTAGTGATGGATGGAAGGGATATAGGGACAAATATACTTCCTGATGCCGAGCTTAAGATATATCTTACCGCTTCAACTGATGTGAGAGCGAGAAGAAGATATGCTGAGCTTATTGATAAAGGTGAAAGTGACGTGGATCTCTCAAAGATTGAAAGAGACATAGAACTTAGAGACAGACAGGATATGGAGAGAGCGATCGCACCACTCAGACAGGCAGAAGATGCAATTCTGGTTGACAGCTCATATATGACGATCGATCAGGTTACAGATACTATTATAAAGCTTGCCAAAGACAGACTATAATATATACGGATGGTTTCAATATGGAAATTTTATTAGCAAAATCGGCCGGATTCTGTTTCGGAGTGCAGAGGGCAGTTGATACTGCGTATAAGCATGCGGATGAGAAAAATGTATATACATATGGGCAGATCATACACAATGAGGAAGTTGTGAATGATCTGGAAAGACATGGTGTAAATGTAATAGAGAATGATGACGGGTTGGATAACATAAGAAATAGCCGGGTTATCATACGTTCCCATGGCGCTGAAAAAAAAGTATATGATATTTTGCAGAAGAATGGCAATGAGGTTATAGATGCGACATGTCCGTTTGTAAAAAAAATACATAATATAGTTATGGATGAAAGCAGCAAAGGAAATACCGTAGTTATAATAGGTGACAGAAAACATCCTGAGGTTAAGGGAATTGTTGGTTGGTGTGTGAATGGTACTCCCATAGTTATAGGATCTGAAGAAGAAGCCCTGAGTTTTACAGAGGCATGCGCAAATGGAGAATATGATATAGCAGAAAATATAGCTATTGTAAGCCAGACAACTTTTAATTATAGAAAATTTAATTATATTGTTGATATTATTCGAAATAAATTGTATAATGTTACTGCTTATAAGACTATCTGTAATGCTACGTCTGTGCGTCAAAGGGAGGCGCAGGAGATTGCATCGAAGGTAGATGCCATGATTGTTATAGGTGGTCGTAACAGTTCTAATACTCAGAAATTATATGAGATTAGTAAAAAAGAATGTGAGAATACTTACTATATACAGACACTCGTTGATTTGGATTTGACTACTTTTGAATCCGTTGGTAGGGTAGGTATTACAGCTGGGGCATCTACCCCAAACAATATTATTAAGGAGGTTCATGGTAGGATGGACGAGATGAATTTTGCAGAATTATTAGAGAATGATGAGAGCAGAGTCTCAATCAAAGCAGGAGAGATAGTAGAGGGCAGAGTAATCGATGTCAAGCCAGATGAGATTCTGGTTGATATCAGCTACAAGTCAGATGGTGTTATTCCAAGAAATGAGTATACCAACACACCAAATGCCGATCTTACAGAGCTTGTACATGTTGATGATATGATCACAGCAAAGGTTGTAAAGACCAATGATGGTGAGGGATCAGTGCTTCTTTCATATAAGAGAGTTGCTGCAGAGAAGGCAAATGAGAAGCTTGAGGCTGCTCTTGAGTCAGGAGAAATCCTTACAGGAAAGGTTGTACAGGTTGTAAGCGGTGGCCTTAATGTAATGTATGATGAGACAAGAGTATTTATCCCTGCTAGTCTTGTTTCAGATACATATGAGAAGAATCTCGATAAGTATCTTGATCAGGATATTGAGTTTGTTCTTACAGAGTATCAGCCAAAGAAGAGAAGAATAATTGGTAACAGAAAGCAGATTGTAGCTGCAAGAAAGGCAGAGGCTGCTAAGGAATTATTCGATAGAATAGAAGTTGGAATGACAGTAGAGGGTGTTGTTAAGAATGTGACAAGCTTTGGTGCGTTCATAGATCTTGGCGGTGCTGATGGACTCCTTCACATTTCAGAGATGTCATGGGGCAGAGTTGATGATCCTAAGTCAGTTCTCAAGGTTGGAGATACTGTAAAGGCATTTATCAAGAATATTGATGGTGAGAAGATCGCACTCAGCCTTAAGTTTGAGGATACAAACCCATGGCTTAACGCTGAAGAGAAGTACGCTCCTGGAACAGTTGTAACTGGTAAGGTTGCAAGAATGGCAGATTTTGGTGCATTCATTGAGCTTGAGCCAGGTGTTGATGCACTTCTTCATGTTTCACAGATTTCATACGAGCATGTGAACAAGCCAGAGGATGTATACAAGGTTGGAGATACAGTTGAGGCTGCTGTTGTTGAGTGCAACGCTGCTGATAAGAAGATCAGTCTTAGTGTTAAGGCATTACTTCCTGTACCAGAGGATACAGAGGATGCTGATTACACAGAGGAGTAATTTCTGAATCATATACAAAGAAAAAGACCATGGGCGATATTGTCCATGGTCTTTTTCTATATATAACAAGGAATGTCTCTAATATCAACAGTGTGGTAGCACAGAAGCTATGATTTTGCTGACATAACAGTCGGCATTATTACCGGGAGATAGGATACATGGGGATACTTCAATATAGCCTGTATCTCTCTTATCAGTGTCGTAGAATATCTCTGTATTGTGTTTGTCAGGTGAGTAAATAAAATTGGACTCTTTAATAGTGAAAGCAGTGTTTGAGGTGGCTTTCTCTTTATGAGTAGAATCCACATATGCAGCCATTGATTTATGTATGGCGATACCTTCCATTGGGAGATAATAGTAATTTTTGTAGTCTTTGAAGAAGTATTTCATTGAAGAGTGGACTACAAACACGGATACATGCATGGTATGATGATATGCATTTACCCTGAAGTGAGAATCAGCATATGTCAGTCTGCACGGTATATACGGTATACCGCATGTGTATATGATGGCAGAATTCGTGTTTTCAATTGTCTCGACATGGCATTCATGCAAGTGAGACAGATTCAGGCAATCAGATATTGAGATCAATCCCCGTATATCATCAAGATTGTGGGTAAGCATAGATTGTAATAATTCCTGTGACTTGTTGCGCAGATAATTTTTGTATGCAGCTATAAGATCTCCTCCTGATATATAGCCCTGACGTTTGAAACCAACCATGTATTCAATATCAATCTGTTTAACTGATGATAGTTGAAATATTTTTTTGTATTTTCTGGTAGTTTTATATACATCAATGCTTGTTATAGTGTCTAATGTATCTGCAATATCAAATTGCTTGAATTTGGTTCGAATATATGGAATGTCGAATGTGTCGCCGTTATATGAAACCAGATATTTGTATTTCTTTATCAGGGCTGAAAATTCTGACAGCATGTCTGGTTCGGATATTCCGTCGTCATTAAATAAGAGGTTTATATGGTACAAATTGTCCTTAATATATCCATAACCAATGATATACAAATCAGAACGCATAGGACTTAGTCCTGTAGTCTCGATATCGAAAAATAAAACATCGTCTGGATCATCGCTTATAGAACGGTTGTATGCGTTAAGGGTTTCGGTATATTTATATATTTTCATGGCTTCTCCTTTGCAAACAAATTTACATATATATACTAGCCGTGAAGGCTCAAAAAAGCAAACATATATTCACAAGTGAAAAAATATGTGTTATAATATGAAACGCGCTGAGGCGCATATAGGCTATAATTGTAAATGATCAGTGGCATTTTCAGTTGAAAATGCTATTCATATTTAGAGAGATTTTTATAGGAAAAATTATGATTTCGTATATAAAGGGTTCACTGGAAATTATAGGTGATGGATTTATCGTTGTTGAATGTGGTGGAATTGGATACAGAATGATGATATCCGGTAAGTTTTTGGAGAAACTTCCTGGTATTCATTCAGACATAAAGGTTTACACGTACATGGCTGTCCGTGAGGATGATATAAGCCTTTTTGGCTTTTATAGCACGGAAGAGATGGATGTATTCAAGATTCTGCTTGGAGTAAGCGGAGTTGGTCCTAAGGTGGCTTTATCTCTTCTTTCTGCGCTCACGGTAAATGAACTGAGGCTGGCGGTGATATCAGATGATGTGAAGTCTATTTCAAAGGCTAACGGAATAGGCGCAAAGGGGGCTTCAAGAATTATATTGGAGCTGAAAGATAAGCTTAAGATGGAGGATATGTTGGATGCAGCATATGAGGAGAATGTATCTACGGCAGGTTCAGTTACCATGGATATAAGGAATGACGTGATCACTGCACTTACTGCACTTGGTTATACCGGTATGGAAGCAACAAAAGCTGTGAATAAGGTTAAGAATGCTTCAGATATGGACGAAGAGACATTATTGAAAGAGGCGTTGAAGTTACTATACACAATGATGTGATCCTTTATTTGACATAAAGTTAGGTAGAAAGAAATGAGCAGAATAATTTCAACAGAAGCGTTGGATCTTGAGGAACAAAAAAGCGAATATAATTTGAGACCACAGTATCTGAATGAATATATTGGACAGAAAAAGGTAAAGGACAATCTGCATATATTCATCGAGGCTGCAAAGAAGAGAAATGAGCCTCTGGATCATTTGTTGCTGTATGGACCTCCTGGTCTTGGAAAGACAACTTTATCTACGATAGTGGCTAATGAGATGGGGGTAAATATAAAGATAACATCGGGACCCGCTATAGAAAAGCCTGGTGAGCTGGCAGCAATACTCAACAATCTGGCTGACAATGATATATTGTTTATAGATGAGATACATCGTCTGAGCACTCAGGTTGAGGAAGTACTGTATCCCGCCATGGAAGACTTTGCCATTGATGTAGTTATAGGAAAGGGCGCCGGAGCAAGGTCAATACGACTGGATCTTCCTCATTTTACCCTGATAGGGGCAACGACAAGAGTAGGTATGTTGTCTGCACCACTCAGAGATCGATTTGGCATGGTTGATAAACTTGAGTTTTATACCTATGATGATCTGAAAGAGATAGTGTTGAGATCGGCGGGAGTGCTCGGAGTGGATATTGACGATGATGGAGCACTTGAGATTGCCAGGAGATCAAGAGGAACACCAAGACTGGCAAACAGACTTCTTAGGCGCTGCAGGGATTATGCCGAGGTGTGTCATGATGGATATATTGATCAAAAGATAGCCAGGGATGCACTTGACAAGTTTCAGGTAGACTCTATGGGACTTGATATAAATGACAGAAATATTCTTATGACCATAATAGAGAAATTTGGAGGTGGTCCAGTGGGGCTTGACACACTGGCTGCTGCGGTGGGAGAAGATCCAGGTACAATAGAGGATGTGTATGAACCATATTTTATAATGAATGGTTTTATAAACAGAACACCACGAGGAAGAGTAGTGACAGATCTTTGTTACAGACATTTTGGATTGGATGCATTTATAAATAAATAGAAGGAGAATTGGTATGGCACAAAAGAATGATATCAAGGTAGTAATAAACAACAAGGTATACACTTTAAGCGGTCAGGAAAGCGAAGATTATTTACAGAATGTTGCCACTTATATTAATGGCAAGATAGCTGAGTGTCAGTCTTCAGAGGCATACAGAAGATTTAATGCAGAGTACCAGAACGTCCTTCTGGCACTCAATATAGCTGATGATTATTTTAAGGCTAAGGATCAGGTTAATCAGATGCTCACAGAAGATGATGACAAGGATAAGCAGATATATGATCTGAGGCATGAAGTTATAGAGGTTCAGATAAAGTATGAGTCTGCGCAGAAGATGATTGAGGAATATAAAGACAAGATAAGCGAACTTCAGAGACAGATTATCAAACTTGAAGCGGAGAAAAATGTTAAATAAAAAGACTGAAATTTTGGCGCCGGCGGGCAGCTTTGACTCTGTAAAGGCTGCGGTGAATGCATATGCTGATGCTGTGTATCTGGGCGGAAGTTTGTTCAGTGCACGGGCATTTGCCGGCAATTTTGATGAAAATGAATTACTGAAAACCATTGATTACTGCCATAGATATGATATCAAAGTATATATGGCGATCAATACATTACTAAAGAATGATGAGATCAACAGGCTTCCGGAATACGTGGAGCCATATTACAGGGAGGGCGTTGACGGAATAATAGTGCAGGACATGGGTGTGGTATCAGTCCTGTCACGCAATTTCCCTGATCTTATGCTGCATGGAAGTACACAGCTCAGTGTGTCAAGTTTGCAGGGAGCAGCATTTCTGAAAGAAATGGGCATGACCCGTTTTGTTCCATCGAGGGAGCTTTCGCTATCTGAAATCAAATTTATTAAAGAGAATATTGATATGGAGATAGAGACATTTGTTCATGGAGCAATGTGTTATTGTTATTCCGGTAGATGTCTTATGAGCAGTTATGCAGGGGGAAGAAGCGGTAACCGTGGGAGATGCGCACAGCCATGCAGAAAAAAATATTCTGTATCCAATGATGAAAAATATGCACTGAGTCTTAAGGATATGTGCCTTTTGAAAAAACTTGATATGCTGATCGATGCGGGAATAGATTCATTTAAGATTGAAGGAAGAATGAAAAAACCAGAATATGTAGCGGCGACTGTACATGCCTATAGGGAAGTAAGAGATGCGTATTATTCGGGTGTAGACATTGGTAAAGTAGCTGAACAGCAGGAAAAAATACTTCTGGACGTATATAACAGGGGGGGATTCTGCCAAGGTTATTATTTCCAAAAGAATGGTCATGACATGCTTGCGGATACCAGACCTAATCATACTGGTATTAAGGTGGGGGAGGTTATCAGTGTTGAAAAGCCTTATGTAAATATAAAACTTTGTGAAAATGTGTCATCAGGAGACGTATTGGAGATACGGGGCAGAAGAGAAAACATAGAACTTACAAATAATGTAGAAGCTCATTTCGGCAATAATATAAGACTAAAAGCAAAATCTTTTAAAAATATTGCAAAGGGAAATTGTGTTTACAGAACACGAAACAACAGCCTTCTGACAGATATAAGACAGAATATTATAGAGACTGACAGAAAGATAAATCTTAATGCCTGTATAACGGCTCATAAAGATCATGAGATTGTTCTGACACTCAGTACTGAAACAGGTGATGAAAGAGTGTCCGTCACAGGACCAGTATGTATGGAAGCATCACAAAGGCCGGTAACACTTGATCAGATGGCAGATAAGATTGCACGAACCGGTGGCACGGATTACACGATATCTGAAATAACCGGTGATATAGAAGATGATATTTTCATACAGATGAGTGCTTTAAATAATATGAGAAGACAGGCTTTGGATGATATGAATGATCGACTGGCATGTAAATACAGAAGAATCCTACAATCTGATATGTATGTTAAAAGAGACAGCAAAAGATGTGAGAATTACCTTAGAGGGATGACCGTTGGTGTACTCACAGAGGATCAGGTAAACATTATTAAGAAATATAAATGTATTGATAATGTGATTTTGGATTATAATGTCAGAAAATATGGAAGAGAACTGAAAAATTGTGGCTTTACGACTGTGATGGCTCTTCCGGAGATACTTAGACAAAACAGAATGGATGATGTGAGAGACAGTATTGTCAGTTCAGAAAAGGATTATGATGGAATTCTGATACGAAATTTTGACGAACTGGGTCTTGTTCGCAGTCTCAATTATAATGGACTTGTGGTTGCTGATGCCAGTCTGTATGCATACAATGATGAAGCTGTATATTTCTATAGTGATAATACAAAAAAACTGTGTCTGATATCTGCGTCCGAGTTGACGCTCGATGAGATAGGAGGACTTGATGCAGAAGTTGTTATGAAGATATATGGGTATCAGAAGGTTATGGTCACCGCTAATTGTATTGCAGGTAATTATATGCATAATTGTGGAAACAAAAAAGAAAGATTATGCGTGATTACAGATGATATGGGCAATGTTTTTCATGTCAGAAACAGCTGTGAAGAATGCTGTAATATAATATACAATGGTGTGCCAACAAGTATTATGGATAAATATAATATGCAGGATATAAAATTTCAAAACTGTTATATTGATTTTACCATTGAAGATAATATTACAGTAGAGAATATACTTGGATATATTGAAAATGGTGGAAACAGCATTATGAGAAATGTCTTGCCGGCGTATACAAGGGGCCATTACTACAAAGGTATAGACTGAGAGATTTAAAAAGGTGAAAACATGGTAACAATATTAACGGAGATATCAAAATATTTAATTATATTTTTTATGGTTTTATATACAGTAAAGTGTTTTACTGTATTGAAACCGGTACCTTCAGAGAAAAAGAAAAGGGCACTTAATGTGCAGATCTTTTATGTATTTATGATACATTTTCTGTGTTATATGACTTTGTATCTGCACTATCAGAAGAAGAGTATTCTTATATTTTATGCCCTGCAGATGGTGGTATCCATAACGTATATGGTATCGTATCATGCAATATATAAGGAGTCGTCAAGACTTATAACCAACAACATGTCATTCCTGTTGCTCATAGGATATGTAATGCTTACAAGGCTTGATTTTGATCTTGCAAAGAAACAGTTTGCGTTTGCAACAATAATGCTTATTGTTACTGCATTTATTCCAAAGTTTGTGGTAAAAGTGCCACAGATCAAAAACTGGAATATATTTTATGCGATATTTGGTATTGTTTTTTTGTGTACAGTATTTGTTCCCCATGTTGGAGTTAATAAATATGGATCAAGTAACTGGATAAGTATAGGTGGAATATCTATGCAGCCTATGGAGATAGTGAAGATAGTATTTGTTTTCTTTCTTGCCAGTTCATTTATGAAGGCAAAAAACTTCAGAGACATGATGAAAACGATATGTATTGCCGGTTTGTTTATGCTTGTTCTCGTTGCAGAAAAAGACCTGGGTGGTGCTGTTATTTTCTTTATGGTATTTGTAATGATGCTTTATCTGGCCACTGGTAATCACTGGATACTCATAGGTGGAGGACTTGGTGGTTCTGTCGTTGCGGTTGTTGGCTATCTTCTTTTGAAGGATCATTTCAGTCATGTAACAATGAGAATAGATGCATGGCTTAATCCTATAAAATACATTGACGACAGTGGATATCAGGTGGCACAGAGTCTGTTTGCCATCGGTTCAGGAGGATTTGAGGGATCAGGTCTTTGTCAGGGACTTCCGACATCGATCCCTGTTGTTTCAAGTGATTTTATATATGCTGCAATATGTGAAGAGCTTGGAGTTATATTTGGGCTTTGTCTGCTGCTCATGTATCTGAGCTGTTTTATATATTTTATAAATATCGCAATGAAGGTTCGGGATACATTTTATAAGAATGTTACTTTTGGATTTACGATCTGTTTCATATTCCAGATATTCCTCAATGTCGGTGGTGTTGTGAAGTTTATCCCATCAACAGGAGTTACGCTGCCACTTGTCAGTTATGGAGTGAGTTCTGTTGTGAGTACACTTATAATATTTGGAATAATTCAGGGAATATGTGTATTAGAGAATAGTGGAGTTGATAAGAATGTCAGACAGAAGGTTAGCAGCCGGACAGAACGGCAGCCGGACGAAGAGCCGGTCAACAGGAAAGCCGCAGTCACAGGCAGTGAAAAGATCACAAAATCAAAGAAAACGTCCATCAGAGGACAGCGCAATACAGTACAGCGCGATGAAGATGAATTCTGGGGTGAATGATGGAGCTCTGGACAAGAAAACAAATGATAAGAAAAATATACCGGTTCTTATCATAACATATTTTGTCGTCCTGATATTTATATGTATGTTTGCATATATTATTGTATTTATGGTCAGGGATTCCAAAACATTTATAGCCAATTCATATA
>JAQYAS010000136.1 GCA_029338615.1 Clostridiales bacterium | reverse complement strand
ATCTCTGATGCAAGACGACCTAAAGTATGTCCTGTAGCGTCAACTACATACCACTTTCTCTCTATTGTTGATGGGCTTGCCATAAAGCTCTTCATCGTGGTACCTCCTAAATTATTCTTTTATAATCTTCTTTACTAATGTATATTCAGCACATTCCTTACCGGGGCATTGGTTCGAAACGCACTTATAAACTTCGCATACTTTGCAAGTATATTATAATTACATTTTGTTGTCAACTATTTTTTCCAACAAAAATATCCGGCGATACATGTGCACCGCCGGATACCATATTATCATTCATTCTTCTGTCTGTAAATACTATCTTTTATTTAGAAATCCACCTCTGTGTCATAGTAGCAGCACTTCAGCAGCTTCTCCATCTCCTCCTGGCTTGGCTGTCTTGGGTTGGAGCCTGTACATGCATCAAGTATCGCATTTGCAGCGATCTCAGGAAGTCTCTCAAGGAATACATCCTCCGGAACAAAGCCCTGCGCACATGGATAGCTGTCAGGTCCATAATTCTTGATACAGTGAGGTATGTTCAGCTCATCATTCATCTTGCGCAGATATGCGATGAGAAGAGCTACCTTCTCGTCGAGTGTCTCTCCGCCAAGGCCCATGAAGTCTGCTATCTCGCCGTAACGAATCTTTGCTGTCTCATCCTTTGCATTGAAAGCGATAACCTTCGGGAGATACATCGCATTTGCTGCTCCGTGGATGATATGTGCACCATAATCGGCAAATGCTGCTCCGGTCTTGTGTGCCATTGAATGTACGATTCCAAGCAGTGCATTTGAAAATGCCATGCCTGCAAGGCACTGCGCATTGTGCATTGCGTCACGCTTCTCCATGTCTCCGTTATATGATCCAACCAGATCATTCTGGATCATCTTGATCGCATGAAGCGCCAGCGGATCAGTGAAATCACAATTTGCAGTTGACACGTAAGCCTCGATTGCATGTGTCATGGCATCCATACCTGTGTGAGCAACCAGCTTCTGAGGCATGGTCTCTGCCAGCTCAGGATCTACGATCGCAACATCAGGTGTAATCTCAAAATCAGCTATCGGATACTTGATTCCCTTCTCATAATCTGTGATGATCGAGAATGCGGTAACCTCTGTTGCAGTTCCTGATGTTGAAGAAATAGCGCAGAAATGAGCTTTCTTTCTAAGTTCAGGGATTCCAAATACCTTACACATATCCTCAAATGTCGCATCAGGATACTCATACTTTATCCACATAGCCTTTGCTGCATCTATAGGTGAACCACCGCCGATGGCCACTATCCAGTCAGGCTCAAATTCAAGCATGGCTGCTGCGCCCTTCATAACTGTCTCAACCGAAGGATCTGGCTCAATTCCCTCAAATAACTTAACTTCCATTCCAGCTTCCTCAAGGTACTGAACTGCCCTGTCCAGGAATCCAAATCTCTTCATGGATCCGCCTCCGACACAGACCATAGCTCTCTTACCCTTGAATGTCTTGAGTGCCTCCAAAGCACCTTTTCCGTGATACAGATCTCTTGGTAACGTAAATCTTGCCATTGTTTGCCCTCCTAAAATCAAAATAAAAAAAAACAATCATGTTATCTTCACTGAAACACCTTGAAATATTCCGAACACTTCGAAACAATTCCTGACATATCCGTCATGTAGCAACATTTCAATGTAATTATAACATGATTGGCTCTTGTTTTCATTATTTTTTGTGCATTTCACACAATGTTTTTCATCTATTTTTCACTGTTTTGCTAGATGTTTTCCACTTTTCATTCTTATTTCTAGATTATTTCAAGTCCACTTTTCCAAGTTATTATATACAAAATATAACCACGCTATTTTATGAACTGCCAACACATTATTAACAATTTTATCTTATCCCGGCAGATATTATACATCCACAGCAGCTTACATTTACAGATATTTTATCTCCACAAGAGTAAGCCCCTTTGCCTCCGCCTTCGGGCCGGCTTTCGTTCTGTCCTTAGCCTCAAGTATTGACTCCATACAGTCCTCCGGCCAAATCCCAAGGCCGATCTTCATCAGGGTTCCCACTATGATACGGACCATATTGTACAAGAAGCCATTTCCGCTGATCCTTATATGTATCATGTCGCCCACCTTGTCTATGGTTATATCTGTTATTGTACGAACTGTATTCTCCACCTGAGACCTTGATGAACAGAAACTCTTGAAATCATGCTCCCCAACCAGCACTGCCGCAGCCCGCTTCATCTTATCTATATCAAGTGGATAATAGACGAATGTCGAGTAAAGACGCTCCGTAGGCATATCAAATCTTCTGTTTAATATCTTGTATTCATATGTCTTGATCGTATCACAGTAT
>JAQYAS010000135.1 GCA_029338615.1 Clostridiales bacterium | reverse complement strand
TCACAACACCCTTAGAATTGACCTTAACGATCTTTGAATTTGATGTTGCGTATACTACCTTCTTACTTACCTTGCCCTTAACTGTAACCTTTGTTTTGATCTGAAACTTCTTTCCTTTTTTCAGAACCAGCTTATTCGTCGCAAGATTTGTAACTTTAACTGACTTGACAACTGGTTTCGTTGCAGCCGCACTTACATCAGCCGGACATAATGTTGCTATCATGCACACGACCAGCATCACTGCTATAAACTGTTTTATTTTTCTCATAAACAAACTCCTCTCTTAAAAAATATACGGTACCGTTCTTTATAAAGTATATAAATATTAACACTACATTTTTTTGTTATATATCATAATATTGTTTTTTTTATCGTTTTTATGACATGTTTATGGTAAAATTATCTTATAAAACAATATTACCAACTAAGAATTTGTAAATTATGACAACAAGAAAGTCAGCAGTTTGAAATATGCCGGAGGACAGCAATGAAATATAACAAAGAAATATTCTATCAGGAATATATAAGACGGGAGGACACCAGTCTCAGAGCCCCCTACAACCCAGAACTTGAATTTTACTCCATTATACAATCCGGAGACACAGAACAGACCAAGGAATTATGCAAATCTTCACCATTAAAAAATAAAAAAGGACTGGGTATCCTTTCAAATAATCCAGTCAACAACATAAGATATCATTTTGTCATCACCACTGCACTGATTGCCAGATATTGTATAGAAGGTGGACTTGATGTAGCAACAGCCTACAATTTAAGTGATTTTTATATCAAAAAAGCAGATAATATGGACAACATAGATGATATATCGGAACTTCACGCATTTATGTGTATTGACTACGCCAAGAAAATGCGGAGTTTGAAGAAAAATTTAATTTGCTCAAAGCCTGTGGCAGAATGTATAGATTATATATATGATCACCTGCACACCAAAATCACAGTTGAGCTTCTTGCAGACAAAGTTAACCTTACACCTGCTTATCTGTCAAGACTTTTCAAGAAAGAAACAGGCGACACCATAAGCCATTATATCAAGATGTTAAAGTTATCAACAGCCAAGAACATGCTTATGTACTCAGAATACAGTCCATCGCAGATAGCCCAGACTCTCGCATTTCCAAGTCAAAGTTATTTTACCGAACAGTTCAGGATCTATACGGGGCTGACTCCTGTAAATTATAGAAATTCATATTTCAGACAAACGCCCTTTAATAACACTCAGACGTCTTCAGACTATCACAAATGAAATTATTCTAGTATATAAACATAAAAAGGGATTATCACAAATACACGATTTCGTGATAATCCCCAAGCTTTTTGATTTACATCAAATATAATTCTTACTTTCTAATTATGCATAAGAATTACTTTCCGGCATTTACAACCTGGCCAAAATCAGCCTTGAGTGAAGCACCGCCGATAAGACCACCGTCGATGTCTGGCTTTGCAAGAAGCTCAGCAGCGTTGCCAGCGTTCATAGAACCGCCGTACTGAATTCTTACTGCCTCAGCTGTATCTGTATCGTAGATCTCAGCGATGAGATCACGGATTCCCTTACATACCTCCTGTGCCTGATCTGATGTAGCTGTCTTACCTGTTCCAATAGCCCAGATTGGCTCGTAAGCGATAACCATTGACTTAACCTGATCTGCTGTTACGCCAGCGAGATCTGACTTGATCTGAAGACGGATCCAGTCCATAGTAACACCGAGCTCTCTCTGCTCAAGTGACTCACCACAACAAAGAATAGGTGTAATACCAGCCTCAAATGCCTTCTTAACCTTCTTGTTGAGAAGAACATCATCCTCCTTGAAGTAATCACGACGCTCTGAATGTCCGATGATAACGTACTTAACACCAGCATCTACAAGCATTGCTGCTGAGATCTCACCTGTGTAAGCTCCGCTCTCCTCGAAGTACATGTTCTCTGCACCTACAGCTACGTTTGTTCCCTTTGTTGCCTCAACAACAGGTACGATATCGATAGCTGGTACACAGTATACTACATCTACGTCATCATTCTTTACTAAGTCCTTTAACAGGTTAACAAGCTCAACAGCCTCACTAGGAGTCTTGTTCATCTTCCAGTTACCTGCAATAATCTTCTTTCTTGCCATTGCAATCTACCTCTTATATTGTATTTTTTTGATGAATGCCGGTCATACCGGCATCCATCAGTATAATCTTTATATCTCTGAGATATATAAATTACTTGTCGTTAGCTGCTGCTACGCCTGGAAGCTCCTTACCCTCAAGGAACTCAAGTGAAGCTCCACCACCTGTTGAGATGTGGCTCATCTTTGAACCATAACCAAGCTGGTTAACAGCTGCTGCTGAATCTCCACCACCAATGATTGTTGTAGCGTCTGTATCAGCAAGTGCTGCTGCAACTGCCTTTGTACCAGCTGCAAGTACAGGGTTCTCGAATACACCCATAGGTCCATTCCAAACAACTGTCTTAGCTGTCTTAACTGCGTCTGAGTAAAGCTTGATAGTCTTAGGTCCGATATCACAGCCTTCCTTGTCTGCAGGCATCTTGTCAGCGTCAAATACCTCTGTCTTGATGCTTGGATCGTCGATAGGGTTAGGGAAATCCTCGATCATAACTGTATCAACTGGAAGAAGAAGCTTCTTGCCAAGGCTCTCTGCCTTTGCCATCATCTCCTTGCAGTAATCGATCTTAGAATCGTCTACAAGTGACTTACCGATCTCATATCCCTTAGCCTTAAGGAATGTGTAAGCCATACCACCACCGATGATAAGTGTATCACACTTCTCAAGAAGGTTTGAAATAACGTTCAGCTTGTCAGCAACCTTAGCACCACCGAGGATAGCTACAAATGGTCTAACTGGGTTCTCTACTGCATTGCCAAGGAAGTCGATCTCCTTCTGCATTAAGTAACCAACTACTGCTGTGTCAACAAGTCCAGCAACACCAACGTTTGAGCAGTGAGCTCTGTGAGCTGTTCCGAATGCATCATTTACAAATACATCACAGATGCTTGCAAGATCCTTAGAGAAAGCCTCTCCATTCTTGGTCTCCTCAGCTCTGAAACGTGTATTCTCAAGAAGGATTACATCTCCGTCCTTCATAGCATCAACTGCAGCCTTAACTGTGTCGTCAACAACCTCAAGGCTTGGTACGAACTTAACTTCCTGTCCAAGGAGCTCTGTAAGTCTCTTAGCAACTGGTGCAAGAGTCTTAGTCTGCTTGTCCTCCTCAGTCTTAACCTTTCCAAGGTGTGAGCAAAGGATAACCTTTCCACCGTCAGCGATAAGCTTCTTGATTGTTGGAAGAGCTGCAACAAGTCTGTTCTCGTCTGTAATCTCTCCGTTCTTTAATGGTACATTGAAATCGCATCTGCAAAGCACGCGCTTGCCCTTAACATTGATATCATCTACTGATTTCTTGTTTAATGACATTTCTAATTCCTCCTGAATAAAAAATCTACGACCTGACTCTGCCAGGTCTGATACTCCACCATACAGGGGCGAACCTGTATAACAGAAAAAACGGAGCCCGGTCCATTAAGACCGGACCCCGTTTAAGGTCTTATAAATACTTATTAGTTAAACAAATTAAGCTAACTCTGCGAAGTACTTGATTGTTCTAACCATCTGGCTTGTGTATGAGTTCTCGTTATCATACCATGAAACAACCTGAACCTCGTATAAGTCATCACCGATAGGAGCTACCATTGTCTGTGTAGCATCGAAGAGTGAACCAAATCTCATTCCAACGATATCTGATGAAACGATCTGCTCCTCGTTGTAACCATATGACTCTGAAGCAGCAGCCTTCATTGCAGCGTTGATTCCTTCCTTAGTAACATCCTTGCCCTTAACTACAGCTGTAAGGATTGTTGTTGATCCTGTAGGAACTGGAACTCTCTGAGCTGAACCAATGAGCTTACCGTTGAGCTCTGGGATAACAAGGCCGATAGCCTTTGCAGCACCTGTTGAGTTAGGAACGATGTTAACAGCAGCAGCACGTGCTCTTCTTAAATCGCCCTTTCTGTGTGGTCCATCAAGTACCATCTGATCGCCTGTGTAAGCGTGGATAGTTGACATGATTCCTGACTGGATTGGAGCATAGTCATTAAGTGCCTTAGCCATAGGAGCTAAACAGTTTGTTGTACATGATGCAGCTGAGATGATCTTGTCATCTGCTGTAAGTGTATTCTCGTTTACTGAGTAAACGATTGTAGGAAGATCGTTTCCAGCTGGAGCTGAAATAACTACCTTCTTAGCACCTGCATCGATATGAGCCTGTGACTTAGCCTTTGATACATAGAATCCTGTACACTCAAGTACTACGTCTACGTCAAGCTCGCCCCATGGAAGGTTCTTAGCGTCTGCCTCAGCATAGATCTTTAATGTCTTGCCACATACTGTGATTGTACCAGCCTCATCATCTGCTGAAACCTGATCAGCGTACTGATACTTGCCCTGTGATGAGTCATACTTTAACAGGTGAGCTAACATTGAAGGCTTTGTAAGATCGTTGATAGCAACTACTTCATATCCCTCTGCGTCAAACATCTGTCTGAATGCGAGACGTCCAATACGTCCAAATCCATTGATCGCTACTTTTACTGCCATTTTCTTATTCCTCCTAAGTTTTGAAATAATAAAAGTATTTATCAATCTGCCACGCAGGAACGTGACAAATAAATCGTGTTAAATACACAAGCTAATCATACATTCTTTAAGTATAAATTTCAAGTCTTAATGTTATTTTTTAATACTGTCTTATCCAAATTACACAAAAGCATTTACACAAAAATACTAAATACAAAATAAATATGTTATATCTTAGCATATAAAATATATAAATTTTCATTATTGATAAAGGCTATCATATTTTTTATGGATTGACTTTTCATTAATGCTATAATATGTAAGATTGCTTTAATAATTTGTATTCATATAAACTTTAATATTTAATATATAGATGGAGGATAAATAAATGATCATTTGCGACTCACATGTACACTCAGAATTTTCCAGTGACTCTTCTGCTTCACTGGACAGTATCATACAGAAGGCCATATCACTGGGCATTCCCAAGATCTGCATAACAGACCATCACGATATAGACTTTCCCGTGAACCCGGAGGATGGTTATGATTTTCAGCTTGACGCTCCAGCCTATATTGCAGCCATGGATAAACTGCGTGAAAAATATAAAGACAAGATAGATATTCGTACAGGGGTTGAGCTTGGTCTCATGAATTCAGTTGCTGCCAAAGCAAAAAAATTCTCCGAAGATTACCCCGATCTGGATTTCATCATTGGATCATCACATCTCGTCAGAGGTCTTGATCCATACTACCCTTCATACTACAACGGCAGAACCGAGGTGGAAGGCATCAGGGACTACTTTGAATCAATACTTGAAAATGTATCTCTTATTGATGACTATGATGTATATGGGCATCTTGATTATGTCGTAAGATACTGTCCTTCCGGAGAAAAAATATTCAAAATGTCTGATTATAAAGACATCTTTGAACAGATATTCAGGATAATCATTCCTAAGGGCAAAGGAATCGAGATCAACACCGGAAGCCTTTATAAGAATATGAGCTATGCACATCCTCACATGGACATTTTGAAGTTGTACAAGGACATGGGCGGCGAGATCATCACAGTTGGCTCAGATGCACACAAACCTGAATTCCTGTGCTATGATTTTGAGACATATGCAAGGGACGCACTCACATCCCTCGGATACAAATATTACTGTACTTTCAAAAACAGAAAGCCAGAATTTAACCCGCTATAATCTATTTTCCAAATCTCTGGGCTTTTCTCTGAATATTGATATTTCTCATTTTACGATTATGCATGTGTAAAGCTACAAAAATTATACCTTTATGCCTTCAATATACGCCAAAAGGTACAACCCTCACTTGGATTGTACCTTTTGAGACATATTTCTTTGAAAGTATATAATATTTTTCATGGTCATGATATTCAGCCGATTTCTGGGATAATCACCCCTCTGAGCCTTGCCGAAGCAAGCTTCCATAAAGCACTGACAGCAGTGCTTCATCAAAGCAAGCTTCTGCCATATCGCCGCCAAACATTGCTCAAATATCAGCAGATGCTTCCTCCGCCAAGCACATGATCATCCTCATAAAATACAACCGCCTGGCCCTTTGTCACCGCTCTGACCGGCTCGTCAAATACTGCCTCGACCAGGTCGTCATCTATCTTCCTGATCGTGCACATGCTTCCCTTGTGATTATATCTTATCTTGGCTTTAACATGCATCGGATCTGTGAGATCCTCTATGGACATGAAATTCAGCCTGTTGCATACAAGCTTTTCTGAGAAAACATCTCCATTCTCTCCTATCACAACCTGATTAGTCTCAGGTATGATGTCAACAACGAACACAGGGTGTCCCATTGCAAGACCAAGGCCCTTTCTCTGTCCTATTGTATAGTGTATGATTCCCTTGTGCTTTCCTATCACATTACCGTGTATATCTACAAAATCTCCCGGAAATGATTTAAGTCCCGCTTCATTCTCAAGATATCCTGCGTAGTCGCCGTCCGGCACAAAGCATATATCCTGACTGTCCGGCTTGTGGGCCACCATAAGTCCGTGATCCTCTGCTATCTTTCTGATCTCAGGTTTGCTGTATTCTCCAACTGGCATGAGAGTCCTCGCAAGCTGTTCCTGTGTAAGATTATAGAGAGCATACGTCTGGTCCTTCTCTATCCCTCTGGCCTCCTGAAGCGTATATCTGCCATTTGGAAGCTGAATCTTTCTTGCATAATGGCCTGTGGCTATATAGTCACCACCGATCGCCATGCATCTTGTGAGCAGTGATTCCCACTTCACATATCTGTTGCAGGCTATGCATGGATTCGGGGTCCTGCCATGCTTGTATTCGTCCACAAAATAATCTATTACGTACTTCTTGAACTCTTCCTTAAAATTCATAACATAATACGGAATATCAAGCTGCGATGCCACACGTCTGGCATCATCAACAGCAGACAGTCCACAGCATCCGGCATGGGCACTCACAACATCCCTGTCCTCATCCTGCCATATCTGCATTGTGACCCCAATTACATTGTATCCCTGCTCCTTGAGCAAAAGTGCGGCAACCGACGAATCAACTCCGCCCGACATACCTACACATACTGTCTTCTTATCTATATCCAACATATCGACCTCTCATTTCAAGTAATATACCCACACTATATCACAGATATAAATTTTTTACGACCTTGATCAACAATTACATGTAGCAGTTAGCTTTTAAATCTGCCAGATATATCTTTGCCAGCCTTTCTACTGTGGACATAAACTGCTGCCACCAGTTTTCTCATGTCGACCACATCTTTCTCTGTGGCAGTCTCACCGCCATAACAGATATCATACAATCT
>JAQYAS010000134.1 GCA_029338615.1 Clostridiales bacterium | reverse complement strand
TCCATGTCTTCTTGCCCACAGACTGTGCATAGACACACCATCTGCATCCTTGAGATCCTTTGGCACAACCGCATAACCAAGACGTGTACCTGTAAAGCCTGCATTCTTAGAAAAGCTCTTGAGCTCTATGGCACATGTCTTTGCACCTTCGCACTCATATATTGTATGAGGAACATCTTCCTCGCTTATATATGCCTCATACGCTGCATCATATATGATAACCGCTCCTACCTTATTGGCATAATCTACCCATTCCTGAAGCTGATCCTTCTTGATAGTTGCTCCTGTTGGATTGTTTGGGAAACACAGATATATGATATCAGGAGTTTCCTTAGGAAGTTCAGGAGCAAAATTATTGTCTGCCAGACATGGCATATATATTACATCGCTCCACAACTCTGTATCCTTGTCATATGTTCCTGTTCTTCCAGCCATTACATTTGAATCCACATATACCGGATATACAGGATCACACACTGCTATCTTGCTGTTTGCAGTGAATATCTCCTGGATATTGGCTGAGTCGCTCTTAGCTCCATCGCTGACAAATATCTCGTCAGCAGCTATATCCACACCCCTGTCAGCATAATCATTCTTAGCTATTGTGTTTCTAAGGAATTCATATCCCAGGTCAGGTGCATATCCCTTAAATGTCTCTGCGACAGCCATCTCATCCACAGCCTTATGAAGTCTCTCGATGATAGCCGGCGCAAGCGGCTGTGTCACATCACCGATACTAAGTCTGATAATCTTCTTATCAGGATGAGCCTCACTATACTCTCTCTGTTTTCTTCCAACCGTCGAGAAAAGATAACTTCCCGGCAGTTTCAAATAATTTTCATTAGCTTTAAACATGTCGTTCCTCCTAAAATATATCAGTACGACCATCAAATACCACCCTGGCCGGTCCTGTCATGTATATTCTTTTACGCTCCAAGTCATATTGAACGTCCAAGTCTCCCCCATTCAATTCAACTTTTGCTGCCCAATTGGTTCTATTGCCAGCTATCCCAGCCGCAACAGCCGCACAGGCTCCGGTTCCGCAAGCACAGGTCTCCCCTGAACCGCGTTCCCACACTCTCATTCTTATATGTGTATTATCAAGCACCTGGACAAATTCTACATTTACCCCGGATTCAAACATCCCACTGTTCTCGATCATCGGACCAAGTACGTCAACACGGCACCCTGCCACATCGTCAACATATACAACAGCATGCGGATTTCCCATAGATACCTCTATGTATTCTATATATGCGCCAGGATCAGATACAGGATATATATACTTTTTTTCAATATTCCTGCCCGGATCATCAATCCACGAATCCAGACTCCAGCCAGCCACAACGGGGATTCCCATGTCAACCGTAACGCTTTCAGTGCTTCCATCTTTTATATGACACTTAAGATGTCTGATCCCCGCCAGTGTCTCTATATCCATCTCCGTGCCCTTGCTTATTCCACGATCACACAGGTATTTGCCTACACATCGGATTCCATTGCCACACATTTCCGCCCGGCTTCCATCCGCATTGTATATATCCATCCTGAAATCTGCTTTATCCGAACTTCCTATGAGAATAAGTCCATCACTTCCGACCCCTCTGTGCCTGTCACTTATCTTTTGCGCCAGCGCAGCTGGATCTTTCACAGTCTCCACCATACAGTTGACATATACATAGTCATTTCCCAGACCTTCCATCTTGGTGAATTCCAACAGGAACCTCCTTAGAAACAATCAGAATTATCTAATATCATATATGCCATCTCGACAATGTTAATTCCATTATCCATACTCTTTTTTTGCAGATATCTGTGTGCTCCCTGTTCATCAAATTCAAAGTCGTGCATCAGTTTAAGCTTGGCAGCCTTAATAATCTTTTTCTCTTCTTCTGTCCGTTCTTTTGGTCGAGATTTTCTCTTTTTTCTCTCCCACAGCAGATTCTCTATAGTTATTGAGACAGTGTTAACAAAGTCTATAGATTTTATAGGCATTGTAAGGCACACTACCCCGCTGTCCCGTACTTCCTCATAATTTTTCTTATGACTGAGAACTATCATATCAAAATACTTTGGTATATAATTCTCCAGATCTGAATACAGCATATCTGGGTATCTGTATCCACAGATGATAACGCCATCATCACACGCATCAGCCGCCTGTGCAGCCTGCGCGCCTGTAGTACACACCTTAGTTACACTAATACCATTGCGAATGAGCAGGTTCTTAATACTCTTTGCTTCCTCTATTTTTGAAAACAGAACTATTACGTTTACCACATTTCTCGTCCTCTCAATTGTATGTGTATACAGCACATAGGTAAGTTGCACCACCCGTACAGCTTACCTATGTAACCAATCTTTTTATTTAATTGTAATCAGACTTTATACAGATAGTTTGATATCTCCCAATCTGTAACCTGTCTTGTATACTCATTCCACTCATCCATCTTGGCAGTTGTATATCTCTCGAAGATATGGTCTCCGACAGCTTCCTTCATGAACTCGCTCTCGCTCATGGCAAGTGTTGCCTCTCTGAGGTTTGCTGGAAGGCTGTGGATATGACGCTCCTTCTTCTCCTCTGGTGTGAGGTTAAATATGTTTGTATCTACGCTTGGTGGAACTGGAAGCTGACGCTTGATTCCGTCAAGTCCTGCCTTAAGGCATACAGCCATTGCAAGGTATGGGTTTGCTGTTGGATCAGGACATCTGAGCTCAACTCTTGTGCCGGCTCCTCTTGCACTTGGTATTCTGATAAGAGGACTTCTGTTCTTCGCTGACCATGCGATATAGATAGGAGCCTCATAACCTGGAACAAGTCTCTTGTATGAGTTTACAAGTGGATTTGTTATGGCTGTCATCTCCTTCATATGCTCCATGATACCTGCTATGAACCAATATGCCTCCTGGCTGAGTCCAAGCTTATCATTCTCATCAGCAAATATATTCTTACCATCCTTCTGAAGTGACATATTCATGTGCATCCCTGAACCACATACACCATATTTTGGCTTAGGCATAAATGTTGCACAAAGTCCATGTCTCTTGGCGATAGTCTTGACAACGAGCTTAAATGTCTCGATATTGTCCGCTGTCTTAAGTGCCTCACCATATTTGAAATCTATCTCATGCTGTGCAGGAGCAACCTCATGATGAGATG
>JAQYAS010000133.1 GCA_029338615.1 Clostridiales bacterium | reverse complement strand
TGAGATTATACTTATATAATGCCAATTTTTCAAGCTGTGATGACACGCTTTATCAATGTTTTTATTATAGTAAAATTATATTCATAAAAAATATTATCATTTTTCTTATAAGTGCACTTTTACAGCTCGAATCCTTTTAACATTCAATTCCAATTACAGGTTGATGTCCAGCTCAACCGGGCAGTGATCAGATCCCATGATATCTGTGTGGATCTTTGCATCGGCAAGCTTGTCCCTCAGACTCTCAGAAGTAAGGAAATAGTCTATACGCCATCCGGCGTTCTTCTCCCTTGCATTGAATCTGTATGACCACCACGAGTAGATATTCTCCTGATCAGGATAGAAATATCTGAATGTGTCAATGAAACCATCATCAAGAAGCACAGTCATCTTCTCTCTTTCCTCATCGGTGAATCCTGCATTCTTCCTGTTTGTCTTTGGATTCTTCAGATCTATCTCCTTGTGAGCCACATTCATATCACCGCACACTATAACAGGCTTATTTTGTTCAAGTTTTTTCAGATATGCTCTGAAATCATCCTCCCACTTCATCCTGTAATCAAGTCTGGCCAGCTCACTCTGTGAATTTGGAGTATATACCGTTACCATATAGAAACATCCGTATTCCAAAGTTATAACACGTCCCTCATGATCGTGTTCATCTATGCCTATACCATTTGTGACACTAATTGGTTCTTCCTTTGCGAAAATGGCTGTTCCTGAATAGCCCTTCTTATCCGCATAGTTCCAATACTGATGATATCCTGGCATATTGAGTGTGAGCTGTCCTTCCTGCATCTTGGACTCCTGTATACAGAATATGTCTGCATCTATACTGTTGAAAAAATCCATGAAGCCTTTGCCTACGCAGGCCCTTATTCCATTCACGTTCCATGAGATAAGTTTTTTCATAAATTATATACCTTTTATCCTTCCATTTATTATTCTTAAAAAATCATGTTTATATTTTATCATATTTTATTTTCTCATACAAACATCCGTCACGGCTTCAAGACAGTCTGCCTATTCATAAATCACCAGCTACTCTCCCCAAAAGAAAAGGCAGCGACGATCTGCCGCTGCCCTGTAGTATATATTATTGTTTTCAGATATCTGCTTTAATTTTTTACAAATGATACATTAGATATAGAAACTGTATGTTCTCCAAGTGTGTATCCCTCAACATATCCCATTGAGAAGAATAATCCAGCACCTGTATCAACAGTGATACCATCTGTGAAAACTTCTTCCTTTGGTGTGATCGTAAGTGTTATCTCCTTAGCTTCACCTGCTGTAAGAACAACATCTTCTCCGCCATGCCATGCATATCCTGCTGAAGGTGTCATCACAGCAACTTTTACTACTCTGTCAACATCAGAAACTAATGTACATTTGAGTGTGTATGACTCACCCTTTTCAAGAGACAATCCCATCTGCTTAAGCTGAATGTTCCAGTCTGCCTCTCCTACGTTTGTAACATTATATGTGATTGCTCCATCTCCGGTCTTGATTGCAGCCTCTCCAGGAGCTGTCACCGCATTTTCCCATCCTGCAATACTTCCATCATCACTCATCTCAAACCCTGGATTTGTGAGAAGATTCTTACCTGTAGGTACATCTATTTCAGGAGCCGAGCTCTTTTCAAGTACAATATTGTCAATACATATTCTATGCTGATCTGCAATTGCTGCACCATTTTCTCCGCCTGCACCAAGCGCAATATTGAAAATGCTCTCATCATCTGTGTCACAGGCCATCTGGAATGTATTTGTAACTGTCACATACTTCTGATCATCCTGATCGTATGCATCAAGCTTGACCGTCTCCTGAACATATGGTGTCCAGTCCTCCGCACCTGAACTATCTTTATGTGAACTGCCATCTCTCTGTATTGCATACTGGACAGTTCTTGCTACAGAACTCTTTATATCAAACGACAGCTTATACCACTGTCCCTTCTCAAGCTTGATATTGTTCTGCTTAAGCTGTATCTTCCAGTTCTGGTCACCGGAATTCTTTATTGTGAAGTCAGCAGCATTATCCTCCTTCTGACTGTCAACTACAGCATCTGCACTTGCACTTCCATCCACATATACATCAAATCCTGAAAAATCTGCTGAGAAATCACCATTTAAAAGGAGCGAATCCTGCATAACTCTTATATTGTCAACATATACAATGCCACTGTTACCAAAGTCAATAGAAATTGACTTATCCACTATCTCCTCGGCTGTCTCGAATTTGAACACATACTCCTTATTCTCCTTTGTAAGTTCTGCGTCAAATGCCTGATCACCTGTTGATATCCTGATGGTCTTCTTATCATCTGCTGATTCAGCATTGAATTTCAACACGTACTTTGTACTTGGGCTATATGAAAGTTCTGTCTGTGATACAACCACACCGCCTTCCTTACCGCTGCCTGAAACAGAAAGTCTTCTTCCATCTGCAAGTGATGTAACCTTTACATCAGCACCACATGTATTGTTAACTGTCCAATATCCGAGTCTTCCTGTTCCCTCCTGAAATTCGCCATTGTATACAAGATTTCCATCAGCAAGTATAGTCTTCTTATCCTCTATAGTAACCTGTGCTGTCTTCTTTACACTTACATTTGCAATGTGTACACCTGCTGTTCCAAATCTCTTACCAAGATTAAATTCTATTCTTCCATATGGATCTGTTGCATTTGTCATTGAATACTCAAACTTATATGTCTGTCTCTCAGTTGTCATGTCAAACACTGTATCAGCAAGATATCTTATCCATCCGTTCTCTGGCGCTGATACATCTACGATGCCACTTCTCGGCTCATCTGCCCATGCGTCAAATGAGAGCTCATATGTAGCACCCTTCTCAACAGGGATGTTTGACTGTATAAGCTGTATACCGTAATCCTCTGATCCTTCTTTAACAGTTGTTATATTGATTGCATTATTCTTGATTTCTGCTGAACCTTCGCCGCCCTTCTGAGCCATGAAGATCCATCCCTTATCATCCGTCAAATCCTCTGCATCAGAAAAACTGCCGTTGATGACATAGTTACCATCCTTGTCGGGCTCAGGAATAACTACTTCTTTCTCTGGCTTTGTAACATTCTCATCATACTCTGACTTCTGATATACTCTTACATAATCAATTGAAAAATTCTCTGTGTTAATATAATCTGCATCAGCATCAGGATTTCCAGGCCAGTTTCCACCAACAGCAAGGTTAAGTATTACATAGAATGGCTGATCAAACGGCGCAGGATATGTAACTGTTCCCTTATTCACTGTTGCAGAATACCAATCACTCTCTTCGTGAATCTTGTTTCCATCCACATACCAGGTAATCTTTCCAGGCTCCCAGTCGCAAGTATATGTGTGATAATCACTAGCAAAATTTCCATTTGACAATATATACGAACCTTGTGATTCCTTGTGTGGATTACCATAGTGAATTGTTCCATATGCTTTATTTGTCTCGTCTCCGAGAACCTCCATAACGTCTATCTCACCACATCTTGGCCACTGTCCGTATAGACTCTCATTTGTCGGCATCATCCATGCAGCAGGAAGATATCCTTTACCTGTAGGTACCTTTGCACGGAACTCAACTCTTCCGTACTTGAAATCCTTTTTGTTCTGTGTGTTGACTCTTCCTGAAGTGTATGAAATTGAACCATCTTCATTTATTTTCTTCTTTGAGCTTATTACAAGCTTGCCATCCTTAACCTGAATATTCTCATCTGAATCTACATAAGCCTGAAGCTCATTGTTGACCCAGCCAGGCTCGTGAATCTCCACATTCCATATATCTCTGTTAAGCTCGGTTCCATTGAATTCATCATTCCACAGAAGTGAATAACCCTCAGCCTTATACTTGTTCTCTATAGAAGTAACTGTCACCTTACACTCAGCCTTTTTGCCTGAACCATCAGCAGACTTAGCGGTGACTGTCGCAGTTCCCTCAGCTACCGCTGTGACAACACCATCTGCCGAAACCTTGGCAACACCAGTCTTGTCAGATGACCATATTACTTTTTTATTTGCTGCCGATGATGGAGTCACCGTTGCCCTGATAGTCTCTGTCTGTCCTGCTTCAATACTGATGCTTGCTGCTGAAAGCTTGACGCTTGTGACAGCCTGCTTTACAACAACCTTACACTTTGCAGTTTTTGCACTTCCGTCCAAAGCCTTTGCAGTAATATAAGCAGTTCCTGCTTTAATTCCCTTTACAGTACCCTTAGATGTCACTCTCGCTATCTTATTATTGCTTGAAATCCATTTTACTTTTTTATATGTTGCGTTTGAAGGGGTAAGTGAAGCCTTCAATGTCTTTGTCTTTCCAGTAAGCACAGCTGCTGAAGATGATGATATTTTTACCTTTGTAACAGGTGTTCCAACATACACTCTAAATCTGTACTGAACTTTCTTATTTGCTGCACTCTTTACAGCAATCACTGCCTGGCCCTTCTTGACAGCTTTCACAACACCCTTAGAATTGACCTTAACGATCTTTGAATTTGATGTTGCGTATACTACCTTCTTACTTACCTTGCCCTTAACTGTAACCTTTGTTTTGATCTGAAACTTCTTTCCTTTTTTCAGAACCAGCTTATTCGTCG
>JAQYAS010000132.1 GCA_029338615.1 Clostridiales bacterium | reverse complement strand
ATTATAATCCTCAGAACTATCTACATAGGCAGAACTTGATGACGCAGGTCCACCAACCAGTGCCCCAACAAGTACATGAGCCTGCTTTGTAGTTGCATTTCCAGATACAGAACCCTGATATCCACTGGCAGCTCTATGATGCGGATATTTAGCTGAGTACTTATTGTAACCAACAACGAAACATTTTGATCCTGTATTGTTGCCCAATATGTATTTCATCTGTCCATTCGCCCATGCTGAATAACCATTTTTGTTATACATCTTATCATATATAAGACCTGTCATCTGATGTGCTGTATTGTATCTGGCAGATCCCCAATCATTTATAAGACAATAGTTATTATCACCTGTTTTTGTATTGTTTGATATAAGACTTGTCTGATTATCAATAAATATACTCTTCTTGCTGGAATTTGGACTATAGAGAAGTGCCGCTGCACCTACATTATCCCATGACAAAGCCCAATTTGGATTCTGGATTCCACTGCTGTTATACTTAGTTACATATATTTCCTTACCCGTTGCTTTATACAAGAGCGCCGCAGCCAGGGCATAATCATCCTCCCATGACTTTGACGGATAGAATGAATACGCAGGACCTGAACTCTTCATCTTGGTCTTGGTGTCAGCATATGTAAAAAGTTTCTCTGCATATGAGAGTGCCGTCTTATCTTTATAATTAATATAGTAAGCAGCCAAAGCCGCAGAGGTCTCAGATACAATATCTGTACATGTATCTGAATCAGATGTGAATGTGACCTGGCCACTTCTTGATGACTGCTTCTCAGGAGCCCCCCAATAACCATGATCCACTCCACCGTCACCTACCTGATAACAAAACGACTGAACCGCGCCATCACTTCCAAGTACAGTACATCTCTCAAAGTAATCTACAAACCTGTCCATTATCCTTTTATAGTGTTCCTCTGTGGCTGTATCTTCAAATGCCTCAGCAAACTCCATGTGGGCAAGTCCCAGAACTGTAGCAGAATATGCCTGTGGCAGACCAAACTTAGCATGATCACCGGCATCATGATATCCTCCACTCACATCAATTGTCTTGCCATTATATACCGCCGTGGCATCCTCTGTATGACAGTTTGATCTCCATGAAAACTCACTCTTCGCAGATACATCACTGCCGCACATATTTGCATCATAGAGATACAATGACTCCTGAAGGAGCTTTGCATAGTTGTATTCAACATCTGTGTTTATTACACCTGTGTTATCCCCTGCTCCACCTGCTGATGAAGAAAGAGAATTTATAAATGAATCAAATGCTCCTGCCTGTGAGCTGTAGTACACCTTTACACCTGTTATGGATACGCCGTTTGCAGTGCCTGTGTAACCAAGTTTTGAATAGCTCACACTTGAGCCTGCATTTACTGTACCTGACTTCTTTATTGTATTTGGGTATATGTACAATTTGCCATCGCTGAATGTTCCTCTAAGCTCTGACCAACTGCTATCGTCTTTAACTGCTGTTATTGAACCATTCACATCAACAACTGCTATCCAATCTGCTATGTACGAATTACTCTTATTATTGATAGTTATTTCTGTCTCATAGTAGCCATCACCCTTATTTGAACCATTTCCGTCAGCAAGACTTGCCGTAACACTTGCACTTGTACTTCCTATAGAATCAAGATCTGCACTTCCTGATCCACTGTCTGATGATCCGCCAGATGTGTTCTTTGTTCCCGAGAGCACTGCCGACACTATCCTGAACTTTACCGTGCTGTTTTCCTGAAGATTGGCAATCTGTATTCCAAACGCTACACTCTCAGTAGCGGTAGTGCTGATAGCTGAAAGATCTATCACCGCATCATACTGTCCAGTATTAACCAGATTTACCCATTCGCCCGCTTTCCACTCTGATCCATATGACACAAATGGCTGCACTCCAGCAGTCTTTTCACTTACTTTAGTAAACTCATCAACCGCATATGTGATCTTGATCGTCTTATATCCCGCATCCGCAATAGCCTTCATAGATGCAAGATCTGATGACGGCGAAAACCTGATCTCCGCCTTTCCATAATCACTCCACTCATCAGTGGTAGCAGTTACTGTCTGCCAGCTGGTGTCCGGTTTCAGATCCTTTGTGATAGTCTCTGCCTTAGCTGTGATCTCCGGCCAGGTTATACTGCCGATGATCATGCATAAGGTGAGAACATACGCCAGGATTCTGCTCGCTGCTTTCTTTCTCATTTTCCTTTTCCTCCTTGTACTTCCTTTTTCCTCCAGAAAAAATACCCTATTATTAAAAATATAGCACAGAAAACATATTCATGCGACCCAATAATTCGTCATTATTTATCCGCATAATTACCAATGTTTTCTGTGCTATTTTACCAACACCTTGTTTCCAAGTATTCTCTTTGAATTCTCTATGTCATTCGCCATCTGACCTTTAAGTTCATCAAGACTTCCAAATTTCTTCTCACCCCGGATTTTCTCTATAAGCTCCACCTTGATGATCTGTCCATATATATCCCTGTCAAAGTCAAAGATATTAGTCTCTATAGTAATATTTCCCTTGTCGTTCACCGTAGGATTGTCACCTATGTTGGTGATTCCCATATAGACTCTGAAAGGATCCTCATGTACTGCATGCGATCCCCGGATGATCCTGATCCTCGAAGCATACACACCGGCCGGCGGGTACAGCTTGCGTTCCTCCGGCAGCATATTCGCCGTCGGTATTCCTATGGTTCTTCCAAGCTGCTTACCGGACACCACTTCACCTGTCATGCTGTATGGCCTGCCAAGCATCGGGATGACAGATCTCACATCTCCCACGGATATATTCTTCCTGATGACTGTGGAGCTGACCACCTCATCATTCTGCTCAAGCTTATCTATAACTATCACCTTGTATCCATACTCGTCCGCATAATCCTTCAGGGTATCCACATCGCCCTGCCTGTCCCTGCCAAATCTGTAATCGCTTCCAACCACGACATATCCGGCTCTCATCATGCCAGCCAGAACGTCTCTGATAAACTCCTTCGGCTCCGTAGCTGCAAACGCATCGTCAAACGGATACTCGACCAGAACGTCAACTCCGGTATCAGCTACCACCTGTGCCTTCTCGTCAGATGTATATATGGTCTTCATATTGCTAACGTCAAACACATGGTTCTCCCTCATGTCAAATGTGAACACGACACCCATATATCCCTGTCTCTGAAGCTTTAACACCTGATCTATCAAAAGCATATGTCCCTGATGGATTCCGTCAAACTTCCCCAAGGCAACCGCAGTGCGCTCTGTGCTATTTAATTGTATCTTCTTCGTATCCTTTATATGAATCATATGTGTAAGTCCTAAATTACCTAAAATATAAATTCTCAAACAAGCTCATCTGAAATATATGTCGGATCTGCGGCCTTATCAGACCGCATATATACGCCTTAATTACTCACCGGAAACATCTTGAATGGCACATACTGTCTCTTTTCATCACTGTATTCATACAATGCCGCAAATCTTCCATTCTCATCGTATACTTTGACATATGTGTCTCTATATATTTGATCTTCAACAAATGAATCCGCTCCGAGCTTATTTCCATTTGCCAGAAGCTTCACACCCTTCTGCGCTATATGGAGTTCAGGTATATCCGGCATAAGCTTATCCGTGGTGAGAACATGCTGCATAAGTGTACCGTCATCCCTTGCCTTCTCCACATCATCAAGTGTCAGACTTTCTTCTATAGTAAAGCCCTTAACCTCTGTTCTGACAAGCTTCTCCATCACCGCACCGCAGCCAAGCTTTTCTCCTATATCCCTGCACAGACTTCTGATGTATGTTCCCTTGGAACAGCTCACATCAAATGTCACTCTCGGAAGTTCCACAGACTGTATATTTATACTGTGTATAGTGACCGGTCTCGGCTCTCTCTCAATAACCTGTCCTTCTCTTGCCAGTTCATAGAGCTTCTTACCATTCACCTTGATGGCTGAATACATCGGTGGGATCTGCATGTAATCGCCTACAAAACTCATCACCGCAGCCCTGACTGTCTTCTCATCAGGATATACATCTGTCACGTCTGTCATGACTCCTGTCACATCTTCGGTGTCGCTGGTCTTTCCGAGAAGCATGGTACATGTGTATGTCTTGTTCTTATCAGTGAGCAGGTCGCACATCTTCGTAGCACTTCCCAGACACACAAGAAGAACTCCCTCCGCCATGGGATCGAGAGTTCCGGTATGACCTATCTTTTTCTGTTTTAGTATACCACGGAGCTTTGCCACCACATCAAACGATGTGAAGCCCTGCTCCTTATATATATTGATAAAACCGTCTATCATAACTGTTCCAAATCCTATTCAAGCTGTTTCTCTATATCTGCCACTATCTCCGCAACAATTTTCTCAGGATCACCTGACATGTTACAGCCCGCAGCCTTCACATGACCTCCACCACCATGGCTGCATGCGATCTCACTTACATTCACAATGTCATTTGCCCGGAGGGATATCTTGTAGTTATCCTCTCCCGCCTGATACATGAAAAATGCAACCTCAGTACCTGATGTAAGTCTGAGCTGATCCACTATTCCATCCGTGTCCATCTTGCTGGCACCAAATCTGTCAAAATCCTCCTTTGTCAGAAGAGTGTGGGTTATCCTGCCATTTGCAAACTGCTTCATATTGAGAAGAGCATAGCCCAGAAGCTTGTTCTGTGTGAGCGTTTTCTTGTAGAAGGTCTCATCTATGACAAAACTTGGTCTTGCCCCCTTCTCTATAAGGATTCCCGCTATAGTCATGGCTGCCCTTGTAGTATTGCTGTGCTTGAATACTCCCGTGTCGTGGACTATTCCGGTATACAGGCACTCTGCACACTTCTGATTGATCTTATCAGCGTCAAGGAGCTTGAATATAGCTTCCGCAGCGGAGCACGCATACGGCTCCACATAGCATACATCTCCAAAACCCTTATTGGACACATGGTGGTCTATACACAAGGTTCTCTTTGCAGTCTCATAATATCTGACAAATGGTGTGAATCTGTCCATATCTCCGCAGTCAAGCGACATAAACAGATCATAGGTCTCATCATCTGCCTCATGTTTCACCTTGTCAGCACCGCCCATGAACATAAACACATCAGAGAATTCCTGAAGATATACCTGAACCCTCTTGTCAGGGTAATTGCTTGTAATATAGTTGTACATTCCAAGTGTAGAACCTATACAGTCACCATCAGGATTGATATGTCCTGTTATAGCTATGCTGTCCGCGTTCTCTATCTCCCTTATAAGATCGTTCATGATATACCTCCTTCTTAATTCTCATATTACATCCCTGACATTATCAGTCAGCATCATATCATGTGCATACATCTTCGAAAATCTCTGATTCCTACTCTTCAGACTCATCTTCGATCTCTGTATCTTCATCTGCATTCTCTTCAGCATTTCCATGCTTTCCAAGAGCCTCATCTATCTTATGAGACATATTGACACCGTACTCTATGGACTGATCCATGATAAACGTAATCTCTGGTGTATTGCGCAGATTTACCGAATGTGCAAGTTCTCTTCTGATATATCCCATTGCACTGTTCAGCCCTGCAAATGTTGCATCAACAGCATCCTGATCACCCAGGACACTGATATATGCTTTACAAAACTTGAGATCAGGTGTAACAACCACATCTACAACCGAAGTCATAGGTGATATTCTCGGATCCTTGATCTCACGGCTGATGATCCTGCTCAGTTCTCTCTGAACCTCGCCATTGATCCTGTTATTCTTTACACTGTTTTTCCTCATATTATTTCTACTTTCCAGGCATATTCCAGCATTCCGTATATGCCTTTTTCTGAATTACTTTCTTGGCACCTCTACCATCTCGTATGCCTCTATCTGATCCTCCTCTGCAACATCCTGGAAGTTCTCAAATACCATACCACACTCAAATCCGGACTTGACTTCTTTTACATCGTCCTTAAATCTCTTGAGTGATGCAAGCTTTCCTTCGAATATCAGGTTGCCCTCTCTAGTGATCCTTACGCTGCAGTTTCTGTTGATCGTTCCATCGAGAACATATGAACCGGCAATTACACCGATACCAGAAGCCTTGTATGTCTGTCTGATCTCCGCATGTCCGATAACCTTCTCCTCATATATAGGATCAAGCATACCCTTCATTGCTGAATCAATATCCTCTATTGCATTGTAAATGACTCTGTACAGACGAACATCTACACCCTCACTGTCAGCCATATCCTTTGCTCTGGCGTCCGGTCTAATGTTGAAACCGATTACAATGGCATTTGATGCTGATGCAAGAATTATGTCTGACTCGTTGATCGCACCTACACCAGCGTGTATACACTTGATCACAACCTCATCATTTGAAAGCTTTAACAAACTCTGCTTAACGGCCTCAACTGAACCCTGAACATCTGCTTTGATAATGATCTTGAGTTCCTTGAGATTTCCAGCCTGTATCTGACTGTACAGATCATCAAGTGACATTCTCTGCTTGGTATCTGCAAGAAGTTTCTCCTTACCCTGTGAGATATATGTCTCAGATATGGTTCTGGCTTCCTTCTCATTTTCAACAGCCATAAATATCTCACCTGCATCAGGAACTGTATTAAGGCCCTGGATCTGTACAGGTGTTGACGGAAGAGCCTCTGTAACTCTCTCGCCTCTTGAGTTGGTCATGGCACGAACCTTACCGTGTGATGCTCCTACTGCAATATAATCTCCAACATGGAGTGTTCCCTTCTGTACAAGCATTGTTGCAACCGGACCACGTCCCTTATCAAGCTCGGCCTCGATAACGATACCTCTTGCTTTTCTGTTTGGATTTGCCTTGAGTTCAAGCACATCCGCTGTAAGAAGGATCATCTCAAGAAGATTATCTATACCTTCCTTAGTATGTGCAGATACAGGACAGAATATTGTTGAACCGCCCCAATCCTCAGGGATAAGTTCATACTCTGTAAGTTCCTGCTTAACTCTCTCTATATTTGCACTTTCCTTATCGATCTTGTTGATCGCTACTATGATCTCGATACCGGCAGCCTTAGCATGGTTGATAGCCTCAATTGTCTGTGGCATGACACCATCGTCGGCAGCTACGACAAGGATTGCAATATCTGTACTCTGGGCACCACGCATACGCATTGCTGTGAACGCCTCATGTCCAGGAGTATCAAGGAATGTGATGGTCTGACCGTTGACATCTACAACTGATGCACCGATCGCCTGTGTGATTCCACCAGCCTCACCGGATGTAACCTTTGTCTGTCTGATAGCATCAAGGAGTGATGTCTTACCATGATCAACGTGTCCCATAACACAGACTACAGGAGGTCTTGAAACCATGTCCTTCTCGTCCTCTTCGTCTTCCTTCAGGAGCTCCTCGATCACATCTACCTTCTCCTCTTCCTCTGCTATACAGTTGTACTCGAGTGCGATCTCTGAAGCCTCATCAAATGGAAACTCCGAGTTCACATTGACCATCTTACCTGCAAGGAACAGCTTTTTGATAAGAGCTGTTACAGGGGTCTTCACTGCATCAGCCAGTTCCTTGAGTGTGACAACCTCTGGAAGAGTGATTGTTCTGATTGCATCTGGATCTTCCTGTGGTGCCTGCTGCTTCTTCTGTGGCTTATTCTTCACATTCTTGGCAAGTCTGCTGATATCAGCCTCAACTTCCTCAGGTGATCTTCTGTTACCCTTACGTGGCTTATTCTTATCTCTGTTGTAGTTATCTCTGTTCTGGCTCTTAAGATCCTTGCCTGGCATCTCCTTGGCATCGAAGTCCTTACGGTCTCTCTTGAATGGAGCTCTCTTCTGAGCTGGGCTGTCATCCTCATCGTCCTTGCCAAATGGCATATTGATACGGTTGCTGAAACGGTTACCGCCATCTCTGTTAAAGCCTCTTCCACCCTGATTCCTATCACCATTGCCGAAGCGTCCTCCGCCCTGGTTTCTGTCACCCTGGCTATCTCTGTTAAATCTTGGTCTGTCGCCCTGGCCGTCTCTGTTAAATCTTGGTCTGTCACCCTGGTTCCTGTCGCCCTGGCCATCTCTGTTAAATCTTGGTCTATCGCCCTGGCCGTCTCTGTTAAATCTTGGTCTGTCGCCCTGGTTCCTGTCGCCCTGGCCATCTCTGTTAAATCTTGGTCTGTCACCCTGGTTCCTGTCGCCCTGACCATCTCTGTTAAATCTTGGTCTGTCGCCTTGGTTTCTGTCGTTCTGGTTACGATCTCCACTGAATCTGGCTCTGTCAGTTCCACCCTGACGATCATTTCCCCATCTTACTCTGTTACCATTGTTTGGCTTGTTGCCATTTCTGTCATCCTTGGCAAATCTTACATGATTGCCAGCTCCCTGTCTTGCAGCATTTCCATCCTGCTTTGGTGCTGCATTACCTGCAGTCTGCTTCTCTGACACCGCCTGCTGTGGCTTTGGCTGTTCAGCAGCCTTTGGTGCTGCAGGTTTTGGAGCTGCCGTCTTTTGCTGCTCCTGTTTTGCTCCGCCAAATTTAGATTTGATGATACTCACCATTGAATCGTCAAGATTTGACATATGACTTTTGATCTCTATTCCCTTTGCTCCCAGGGTATCTATAATATCTTTATTTGATATATTTAACTGTTTTGATAATTCGTGCACTCTGATTTTTGCCAAATGTTACACCTCCATGTTCTCATTTACATTCATGTACTTGATAATCTGATTTCCAAAACCCTCATCAAGGATCGCTATTGAAGTACGCATCTCATTACCGCAATACTTACCCAGTTCCTCCTTGGTTCCGTACTCATAATATGGAATATCATAATAATTACACTTCTGGTCGAAAAGTTTCTTAGTATTATCAGAAGCATCCCTGGCAACAATAACCACATATGCTGTCTGATTCTTAACTGCTCTCTCTACTGAGAAATTGCCACTGCACAGCCGTCTGGCTCTGGCACATAAAGAAATCATTGAGTAGATTTTATTGTTCTTCAATATTGCGCAGCTCCTTGTCTAATTGTTCATAAACCTCAGCAGGTATGCTCACCTTGAAAGATCTTTCAAGTGCCTTGCTGCTGATTGCTTTCTTAAGGCACTCCGTATTCTTACAAATATAAGCACCTCTTCCGTTGAGCTTACCCGTTGCATCTACTGCGAATTCTCCTGAATTGCTGCGGACAATTCTGATCAGCTGAGCTTTTGGGCTCATCTCCCGGCATCCAAGGCATTGCCTCAGAGGTATCTTCTTTGCCATCTCATCACTCCCTATTTCTTAACATGTGCCACCCTTTGTGGGGTGTGTGACAACTCAGAGACATAATGTAAATGATTACTCCTCGTCGCTAGTGTCTACTGTATCATCTATGTCATCTGAAGCCTCACCAGCATCTGTATCCTGGCTGTCTTCATCGTAATATTCTTCATTGTACTCGTTGAAGTCATCTTCCTCAGGCTGCTCATCGAAATATCCCATCTCCTCAGCCTTGGAATGACTCTTTATATCTATCTTATAGCCTGTAAGCTTTGCTGCAAGTCTTGCATTCTGCCCCTTCTTACCTATAGCAAGGGATAACTGTGTATCAGGCACTACAACAAATGCGCTCTTCTCATCGAGATCTACTGATACATCCTCAACATCCGAAGGACTGAGGGCATTATATATAAACTCTGCAGGATTCTCACTCCAAGGAATGATATCTATCTTCTCTCCATTCAGGTCTGCTACAACAGCATTGACTCTGTCACCATTGATACCTACGCATGCTCCAACAGCATCAACATTCTCATCGTTTGACCATACTGCGATCTTTGATCTTGAGCCTGCCTCTCTGCAGAAGCTCTTGATCTCAACTGTTCCATCTGCGATCTCTGTGACCTCTTTTTCAAAAAGTCTCTTAACCAGCTCAGGATGAGTTCTTGAAACTGTTATCTTTGGTCCTCTGTTTGTCTTTTTAACCTCCGTAATATACAGCTTGATCCTGTCTCCTCTTTCGTAGCTCTCACCCTCGATCATCTCTGATGGCTTGAGGAGTGCCTCTGTTTTATCATCAAGACTTACATTTACGCTGTCACCGACCTGACGCTGTACTATACCAGTTACCACATCTCTCTCTTTCATATGGAAGTGATCATATATGGCAGCTCTCTCATTCTCATTGATCGCCTGTACAATAACATTTCTTGCACGCTGTGCAGCTATTCTTCCGAAATTCTTGGTTGTGATCTCTACATTGACAATATCACCGAGCTCATATCTTGGGCTGAGCATCTTAGCCTGCTCCAGTGAAATCTGTGATGCAGGGCTCTCTACCGCCTCAACGACTTCCTTTGCTGCATATACATGACACTCTCCTGTCTCCTTATCCAGTGAAACGGTGATATTCTCGTCAGTATCAAAATCTTTCTTGCAGGCTGTTTTTAAAGATCTCTCTATAGCCTCAAGCAGAACATCTTTGCTAATGTTTCTCTCTTTCTCCAACTGATTTAACGCTTCAATTATCTCTGACACCTTTTTTTCCTCCTAATATATAAATGCTAAACGTATCATGGAAATATCTTTTCTTGATATTGTAAGTTCTGTTTCATCCTCAAGTTCAACCGTCACTGACCCTTCATCATATGCCTTAAGGACACCCTCGAATTCCTTTACCCCGTTTATTTTTGTAAATGTCTTGATCTCTACAATCTTACCCACACTTCTCCGGAAATCATTCTCCTTCTTAAGTGGCCTTGTAAGTCCGGGTGAGCTGACCTCAAGTATATAGGCATCTCCTATATAATCATCCTGATCCAACAGATCACCAAGTGCTCTGTTCACTATCTCACAGTCACCTATAGTGATTCCTCCCTCCTTGTCTGCATACACTCTGAGGTAATAATCACTGCCTTCCTTCACATACTCCACATCCACCAGTTCAAGATTGTTGGCTTCTATAATTGGAGTCACAAGTTCAACTGTCTTTGCTTCAATATCTGCTCTCTTCGTAATACGACCACCTTTCTTCCGGATCATCGGGCTGATTTCCCGTTCTAAAATCTCCATACAACAATTGAGAGTGGGCCAAGGCCCACTCTCATGCTGCATTCTATAACAATCTAGTTAATTGTAACATAATTATCAGATAATTCAAGTATAAATATTCACAAATATCAACGTTTTTGCACATATTATCTCGTAATTATCACCATTTGCATCTCTGTTAGCCATTTCTACGAGAAGCATCTTCCCGATAATATTTATCAAGAATCTTGTTAGCCTTCTTGTCATCCAGCACACATTTATTTGAAAGTGCAGTTTTGACAAGTTCATCAAGAGCCTCATCCCTGAGCGCCTGACTCTTTATATTGACATTTGCCAGCTCCGTGTATGCCCCCATCTTTCTTGTGAGGATCTCATACTCCTCTGGGAGCATTCTGTCTATCATATTTCTTATCTGCTTGGACACCGCCTGACTGTTACCACCTGTCGTAACACCAACAACAAGATCTCCCCGGACTATAACCCCTGGGAAGAGGAAGCTGCTCAGCTCCTTGTTATCCGACACATTAACCATAATTCCTCTGTCATTACAATATGTACCTATCTTTGCATTGATGTCTGCACGTCTGGTAGCTGCCACCACTATGTCCGCATTCTGCAGTATATCCAGTGCTACATTACTCTCATGCACATTAATTCCTTTTATTGCCTTGATATCATCACACACCTTTGGTGCTATTACCGCTATCTTTGCTCCAAAATATAACAGTGAATTGATCTTGCGGAGCGCTGCCTTTCCACCGCCCACAACTATTACCTTTTTACCGTCAAGATTGATGTACATAGGAAAGTATGCCATATCTCTTATCCTCCGAATATTCTCAAATTAATTTCATATAATTATTATGTCACAGCAAATTATAAATGAGGAAATCAAAAATGGCAATTACAAATAACATAGGTTCACTAAAAATTCAGGTAATAAACAATAATTATTTTCCTGTGGAAGGTGCATCAGTATTTATAAGCCCCACCGGACTTCCAGATGCGGTATCAGAAGAACTCACAACTGACAGCAACGGTATAGCTATTGAAGACAGTCTCTCTGCTCCTTCTCCGGAGTACAGTATGGAACCATCCGATAATCAGCCTTATTCCGAGTACAATGTTCTTGTCTCCGCACCTGGATACAATGAGCGCTTTGTCTCTGGAGTTCAGATATTTCCCGGCGAAAATGGAATCCAGAACATAGAACTGACCCCTGATGATGGAAGTGATGTTAACCCTACTGTTCTTGAGCCCCATACACTTTGGGCGCAATATCCGCCCAAAATAGCCGAGGATATGATCAAGCCCGTATCACCATCCGGAGGGATCGTATTAAGTCGTGTGGTTATTCCCGAAACTATTGTTGTACATGACGGCGCCCCTTCCGATTCAACCGCATCTGACTACTACGTTCCATACCGCGATTATATCAAGAATGTAGCCTGCAATGAAATCTACTCAACATGGCCGGACGCAGCTATTCGTGCCAATGTCCTTGCCATTCAGTCTTTTACACTCAACAGGGTTTACACCGAGTGGTACAGGGGAAAAGGATACGACTTCACCATCACCAGCAACACCGCATTTGACCAGAAGTGGGTATACAACGCAACTATATTTGAAAATGTGTCACAGATTGTCGATGAGATGTTCGCAAACTATCTCTCTAAGCCAAATGTTACACAACCACTGTTCACCCAGTACTGTGATGGCAGACGTGTATCCTGTCCCGGCTGGATGACCCAGTGGGGATCAAAATCCCTGGCAGACGATGGACTCACAGCCATTCAGATCCTCAGATACTATTACGGTGACACCATATATATCAACTCATCTGAGACCATCTCAGGAATACCCTCTTCATATCCCGGCTATGAACTGACTATCGGCGCAAGCGGCGATAAAGTCTCCCAGCTTCAGCGGCAGCTCAATCGTATTGCACTTAATTATCCCGCCATCGGCACAGTAGCTGTAGATGGAGTCTACGGTCAGGAAACCGCTGATGCCGTCAGAAAATTCCAGCAGATATTCAATCTTCCCGCCACCGGAGTCACGGACTATAAAACATGGTATAAGATATCCCAGATATATGTGGGGGTTACCAAGATTGCGGAGAATGTCTAATTCCACTATACAGGCCGATTATTTATATTAGATATGGCCAGAAAAAAGCTGAAATCATAATGATTTCAGCTTTTAGCAGTTCGTAGGGGAATCGAACCCCTGTTTTCGCCGTGAGAGGGCGACGTCTTAGCCGCTTGACCAACGAACCATAAGTGCTTGTATCCTGCCGCTTCGCTTGCGACCTGTTTAATATAACAGAAACGAAAGCAGAATGCAAGCACTTTTTTTATTAAATTGCAAAGTTTTTTCTGATTATTACATAAAATCAAACAATGACAGCTGATTTGTCTCCGGCATTCCATCCAGGATTCCCAGCTCACTCATCTTCTCTATTGTTCCCTTACCTATCTTGGCACGCTCATTTATCTCCTCCTTCGAAAGGAATGGCCCCTTCTGGGCGGCATCGTAGAGCTGCTGCGCAGCCTTCTCTCCCATTCCTTCTATGGATGCGAAGGATGGCATGATCTTGCCGTCTATTATCTGGAACCTGTCAGCCTTTGCCTTATATATATCTATTGGAACAAAGTCATAGCCTCTGGCGTACATCTCAAGAACTATCTTCAGATCCTTGAGCTTACCCTCGTCCTTG
>JAQYAS010000131.1 GCA_029338615.1 Clostridiales bacterium | reverse complement strand
ACGCTGGGTGGATGCAACGGTAGCGTTCTTGTTGGAGTTCTCCTCCATAACATCCTTATTGCGGTTCTGAATGAGACTCAGAATAGAGTCATCAGTAGTATTCGCTTTTCTGATAAGCTCTCTGCTGTATCTATATATTATGTAAGTCTTTGCCAGTACAAATTTGCCATCAGCCATAAGGCCCTGCTCGATTATATCCTGGATGTCTTCAACCAACATCCTTTTTCTGTTCTTGGCCTCGATACTTCCAACGATCTCCTCAATTTTGTCTTCTGAAATTTTCTCAGAAGGCTCTACTTCGGAATTGGCTTTCTGGATTGCCAGTATGATTTTGCTGCGATCGTAAGTGACTGCACGACCATCTCGTTTGATTACCTGCATTTTCCTTTCTCCCTGTGTGATATGAATATTGCGTTAAAAACACGCCCCCTAAATATTGTATATAGCACAAATGAAAACAACAAGATATGGTAGCAGATTTGAAAAAGCCTCAAAAAAATTAGCGACAATATATATGCCTCGTCGCAAATTACCACACTGATGTCTCAACACGCTTGATTATATCACCCATATTTTTGTTTGTCTATATGTTATTTCAAAAAATACAAAATATAGAAAAAATAAAATTATGTAGGCACAACATATGGTGGTTTTACCTTTGGTAAATGTGGATTAACAGCAATGCATTACAAAAACAGACTCAAAATGATAATGCACAATAAACTGTGAGAATTCTATGAATTGTGCCAATTGGCTTTATTTTTACAATGAAATGTGATATAAGTTTATTCGTTGAAGATTATCGTGAGTTGAACGATTTTCTGAGAATATTATTAATAGAAGAGGTAAAGTTATGAGAAGACTAAAAAAGGGATGCGCAGTGGTTTTGGCACTGGCGTTGTCGATGTCATTTATGACAGGATGCGGAGATAATAACAGTAAAAATAGCGGAGATCTGAAGACTACAGAGAGTGAAGCGACATCTACAGATGCTGCCAATGATGCACAGAATATAGAAGAGTATGTAGACAATTATGCAAAGGATGTGGAGCTTGGGGAGTATAAAGGCCTTGAATATGAAGATACCAAGAAAGAGGTAACAGATGAGGATGTTCAGAAGAAGGTTGATGAATTTGTAGAGAGCAAAGCCACATATACTGAGGATAAAGAGAGTGCTGCCAAGAATGGTGATAAAGTCAATATTGATTTCGTAGGAACTGTGGATGGCAAGGAATTTGATGGCGGCAATACACAGGGAAAGGGATATGACCTTGTGTTGGGATCCGGTTCATTTATAGATAATTTTGAGGATCAGATAGTTGGACACAAAGCAGGTGATAAATTCACTGTGAAAGTTACATTCCCCGAGGATTATGGCAATGACAGCCTCAACGGCAAGGCTGCTGAGTTTGAGACAACACTCAATTATATCAAGATAGATGTGCCTGCTGAGTATAATGATAAGCTTGTGGCAGACAATACAGACTTCTCCAATACCAAGGATTACGAGGCAAATATCCGTAAGGAGCTGGAGACAGATAATGCCCAGACAGCGCTTGCAAGTGCTCAGAACGAGGTTATGGTAAAGGCGATCAACAACAGTACTATCAGCAATCTGTCAACGGACGATATCCAGGCAAACACCGATAAGATCATATCATCGCTCAAGACACAGGCAGAGAACAATGGAATAGATTATGCAACATATATCTATTATTATTATGGATATGATGACGAAGATTCATTTGCACAGTATGTATATCAGGTGTGTGAGGAATCACAGAAGGAGAAAATGGTGGTTTGTGCCATCGCAAAGGCGGAGAATCTTTCTGTTACTGACGAAGAAACAGATGAGTATCTTGCAAATTATGCAAAAAAGAACAGTGTGGATGAGGAGAGCATCAGAAGCAATCTCACAGACGTTGAGATCAAGTACAATGCTCTTGCAGAGAAGGTTATGAATCTGATGATGGACAGTGCCAAGGCAGTTGCACCAACGGAGGATACAGAGGCAGAAGATACAGAGGCTGCTACAGAGACAGCAGAATAATACAGGTAAGGATGGATACAGTAATGAAGACAAAGAAAATATTTGCATGTGGCCTTGTGGCTGCGCTGTGTGCAGGACTTATGACCGGCTGCGGTGTGGGTAAAGAAAGCCAGTTTAATAAGTATTCAAAGTGTGCCACAGTTGACAAGTCAGCATATACAGATGTTGAATATGTGCCAGAGTCAAGAGAGATTACGGATGATGATGTGCAGAAGGCTATAGACAAGTTCTGCAGTGACAACTCAGAGACATCCGAGGATAAGACAAGCACAATTAAAGATGGAGATAAGATCAATGTTGATTACGTTGAGACTATATCAGGAACAGAGAAAGACTCCAAGACGGATTACAGCCTGACAATGGGAAGTAATACTCTGGGTGATGGCAGTGATGAACAGCTTATAGGAAGTAAGCCGGGAGACAAGAAGACAATAACTGTGACATATCCTGATGATTATTCAGATACAACACTTGCAGGACTTACAGCGGAGTATGCAGTTACTATCAACTATATATCGGTGACAAATGTTCCGGAGTATACGGATGCACTTGTCAAGAAGGCGTCAGATGGTGAATATACCACTACAGATGATTACACAAAGCATTTGAGAGAAGATCTTCAGACAGAGAAGAATGATTCAGCGGATAGTGCAGACAGAACTGCGGTGCTCAAGGCGATTATCAAGAAGGTTAAATTTGACAAGTATCCTGAGGAAGAGATAAGCGGATATGTGCAGACTGTAGTTTCAAATGCCCAGAAGAATGCAGAGAACTATGGCATTGATTTTGAGACATATACGAAGTATTTCTATGGATATTCAGACGAAGCTTCATTCCTGGATTATCTTCACACTACCGTAGAGAGCGTTATGCAGGAGAAGATAGTTGTATCATGCATAGCTCTGGACAACGATCTGATCGCTGATAACGACGATGTTCAGGCGTACAGAGAAAAGGTTATGAAGAAGAATAACCTTGAGAACGAGTCAGATGTAGATAAGTATTATTCAGAGGATGATCTGATGTTCTATGCGACGGAGGAGAATGTACTGGATTTCGTAATGGGAAGAACTGTTCAGGTTGATTCCACGGAAGAGGCAACGCCAACTGATTCTACAGAGGCTGAGTAACGACAACAATATACAGAATGTGTAAATATCAGGTTATATTTGTGTATGATGAAAGAGACTGTGGTTGACACGGTCTCTTTTTGTTTATAAAATTAAATAGTAATTAATAACTCATGTGAGAAAGGGGAAAAACTATGAGAAAAGGCATTGCAAGAAAATGTCTGTGCATCGCATTGGCGTCAGCCATGGTGATGGGGGAAGCTGGAACAGCTTTTGCAGCAACAGACACGACTGAAGTGGCTGACAGCAGTTCTGTAGTGGTTGAGGAGACTGTTGAGAACACTGAAGCTGCATCTGATGAAGTGGTATCTGAGATCACATCTGAAGATACGAATGACATCCTGGATGAGGTATCTGACGAGGAATCTGAGGAAAGTACGGATGAGATCTCAACCGAAGAAGAGGCATATGTTACAGAAACATCAACGGAGGAGCCTTCAGTTGATGAGAGCGTGTTACCTGCATCAGAGGAGACGATAGAGGAAGATGTTACAGCTGAAACCGCTGATGGAGAAGATGCGTATGCACCGACTGTAGATAACGGATATGCTTATGCCAATGGAAGCTATGGTGTGTATATGTATGCCAGTGGATATGGAGCTAAGGCGGATATATATATCAACAATATCTTATATGACACAGTGTATTCATCGAATCCTGACTATTATTATGCTTCATGGTATTACAATAATACTTATAATGGTGTGTTTGGAGCAAAGTACACAGTCAAGGTCGTTGCATATGATAAGAACGGCAATAAGATCAGCAAAGAGATCGGAAATGTGACTACAGACAGCTCACAATTTAATGACAATATTAATACATCTGTAGATACCGGTATCAGTGCCACAGGATACAAGTATCCAAGTGGAATAACAGTCACTGCAGATCTGGAAAGGTATATATCCGGGGCATTCACATATGAAGTGTATCGTGCCACAAAATCAAATGG
>JAQYAS010000130.1 GCA_029338615.1 Clostridiales bacterium | reverse complement strand
CAGACGATATGAAACCGCATATTTTTGAGATGTTTTACACCGGAAAAAATACCGTCGCAGACAGCCGCAGAAGCTTCGGGATCGGGCTTACCCTGTGTAAATCTATCGTAGAGCTGCACGGCGGAACGCTGACGCTTACGGATAACGTACCGCACGGCTGCATATTTACCTTTACTTTACCGCTCAGCGAGGTGACTCTGAATGAATAAACCCATTGTTCTCGTTGTGGAGGACGACCGTCCCGTCCGCAATCTGATCGTAACAACATTAAAGGCGCACGATTACCGCTATCTGACTGCCGAGAACGGACACAGCGCTATTATAGAAGCGACCTCCCATAACCCGGATATCGTTCTGCTGGATCTGGGGCTGCCGGATATCGACGGCACACAGGTGATCGAAAGCATCCGCTCATGGTCAAATATGCCCATTATTGTGATCAGTGCGCGCAGCGAGGATAAAGACAAAATCACGGCGCTGGATGCCGGGGCGGACGACTATCTGACAAAGCCCTTTTCCGTAGAGGAACTTTTGGCACGCCTTCGGGTCACGCAAAGACGGCTGCTGCTGCTTCAGGCAAGCGGCGACGCCGACTCACCCGTTTTCCAAAACGGCAAGCTTAAAATTGATTATGCTGCCGGCTGCGCTTATCTAAATGGGGAGGAATTGCACCTGACCCCGATTGAATACAAGCTTTTGTGTCTGCTCTCTCATAATGTCGGAAAGGTGCTGACGCACACCTATATCACGCAGCAGATTTGGGGCAGCAGCTGGGAAAACGATATTGCTTCTCTGCGGGTGTTTATGGCGACCCTGCGCAAAAAGCTGGAGTCGCAAAAGGACAGTCCGCAATACATTCAGACGCATATCGGCGTCGGTTACCGTATGCTGCGGGTAGACTGAGAAAAGCGAGAAAACAAGGAATTGAACCGATATGCAATAGAAAATCTTTTCGGAATTGAAGGGCTGAATACCGCTTGGTACGGACTCATTATCGCCTGCGTTATCGCAATGATTCTCGCTACGGCAATCGGCATGTTGCTTTGGGGAGCATAAAACACAGCCTGTGCCAATTTGTCGTCCGAAACCTTAATCAAAGATCAAAATATTTTCTAATCATTTTCCTGTTAGCTATAAAGATGATACAAAATGATAAATGTAAGTGTGGCTTACGGTCACATATAAATGGGAGGCGCGTAAAATGTGGATATTATTTGCTGTTGGTTCTTCGTTCTTTGCGGGAATCACGGCGATACTTGCAAAACGCGGTATAAGAAAGACGGATTCTGATGTGGCGACGGCCATAAGGACAGTTGTGGTTCTGCTGTTTGCCTGGCTGATGGTATTTGTCACAGGAGCCTGGACTGCAGACACATATATCAGCGGCAAGACTTTGCTTTTTCTGGTCCTCTCCGGCCTTGCAACCGGCGCATCCTGGCTGTGTTATTTCAGGGCGCTGCAGAAAGGGGATATCAACAAGGTCGTTCCCATAGACAAATCAAGCACCGTGCTCACGATACTGCTCGCCCTCATATTCCTTCACGAGGGGATCACCTGGGTTAAGGGTATCTCAATAGTTATGATAGGTGTGGGCACCATGCTCATGATCACCAAAAAGCAAACTGCAGATGATCAGGAACTGTCAGGAAAAGATGGCAAACATATGTCAACAGACGGTGGCAGTGTGACAAAGAAACAGCGAGGAATGAGGCTTTTGCATGGCAGCTGGCTGCTGTACGCGGTGCTCTCAGCAGTCTTTGCCAGTTTGACAGCGATACTCGGCAAGGTAGGAATATCGGATATCAACTCAAATCTGGGCACGGCAATCAGGACAACGGTGGTTCTTGTCATGGCGTGGCTTATGGTGTTCGTGTCTGGAAAGCAACATGAGATAAAGGGTATAGAGAAGAAGGAACTGTTGTTTATTGCGCTCTCCGGAATAGTCACGGGGGCATCCTGGCTGTGTTATTACAGGGCACTTCAGGACGGACCTGCAAGCGTGGTCGTCCCGATAGACAAGCTGAGCATGCTCATCACCATTGCATTTTCAGGAATCGTGTTCCACGAAAAACTGACAAAGAGAGCTGCTGTTGGCGTGGTGTGTATCACTGCTGGAACTCTCTTACTTGCCATGAATTTCTGAATATTTCACGGTCTATTCAGAAAGTATTTATAGTTTCTTCCTGTTGATTTTATATCTATCGTTTACACTATATACAACGAAAAAGATATAGAGGATACATTTGTATATGAGAAGCTGAGAGGACACAACTATGAAAATGCCTTGAAGTATATGGAAAAACTTACAAAGAAACTTGAGAAGGGTGGCGTAGGATAGCACGCCGTAAAAAAAGTCCAGTATATCGAAATTGAGCCGACAACAAAGATTTGGTTAAGAAACTTCATAAAAATAACAAAACAGCTTGAGAAAAACAATTTGAAATTACCTATTGCATTATTTTCTGAAGCCTGCTATTATAAATCACGACAAAGGCGTCAAATGAATCGAAAAGATTCGTTTGGCGCCTTTTCGCGTATGTAGTACCGGGAGAATGAGATATCGCATCTTTCGGGTGAATAAAGGTTAAGGAGGAAAAAATTATGAATACGGGAGATACTGGTTTTATTATGATCTGTGCGGCTCTGGTGTTCTTCATGACACCCGGACTTGCATTCTTCTACGGAGGCCTCGTCAGGAGGAAAAATGTTGTAAATACCATCATGGCATGTACGGCCATCATGGGACTTTCAGTTGTCATGTGGGTGTTGTTCGGTTACTCACTCTCATTTGGCACTAATCACGGAGGTGTTATAGGAGATCTCAAGTGGTTTGCACTTAACGGGATAAAGATGGATGAGGCTGGTCCTTATGCGGACAATATACCTCATCTTGTATACGTTGCATTTCAGATGATGTTCGCCATGATCACACCGGCGCTTATCACCGGCTCACTGGTCGGACGTGTGAAGTTCAAGGCGTTGTTCTTCTTCATCATGCTCTGGTCGATCATCGTTTATTATCCGATGGCTCACATGGTATGGGGCCAGGGTGGTTTCCTCGGAGAGATCGGTTCAGTTGATTTCGCGGGGGGAAATGTAGTACATATAAGCTCAGGTGTGAGCGCTCTTGTATTCTCTATCATCCTTGGAAGAAGAAAGGGATATGAGAATACAGCATACAGAGTTCACAATATTCCATTTGTTGCACTCGGCGCATTCATCCTGTGGTTTGGATGGTTCGGTTTCAATGCCGGAAGTGCCCTCGGTGCAAATGGTCTTGCAGCACATGCATTTATGACAACAGCAATTGCCAGTGCCAGCGCAATGCTATCATGGATGATAATAGATGTGATAAAGGATGGAAAGCCTACCCTGGTCGGTGCATCGACAGGTCTTGTTGTCGGTCTTGTGGCTATAACACCTGGTGCAGGATTCGTACCGATCTGGTCATCATTTATCATCGGTGCACTCGTCAGCCCAATCTGCTGCTTTACAATCTCATTCCTGAAGGGTAAGCTGAAGATAGACGATGCACTTGATGCATTTGGATGTCATGGTATCGGCGGTATCTGGGGAGGTATCGCAACAGGATTATTTGCAAAGAGCTCGATCAACAGTGTAGCTCGTTGGGATGGCCTGGTATTCGGAGATGTACATCTGTTTCTGATGCAGCTTGTTGGCATTGTGGTTACGATCGCAGTTGCCGTAGTCGGAACACTTATCTGTCTTGGAATTGTGAGACTTTTCACACCGCTCCGAGTAACAGACAGAGAAGAAAAGGTAGGTCTGGATATCTCAGAGCACGGCGAGAGTGCATATCCAACATTCAATGGACTTGATTCGTAGGACAGCAATGTCGAACTTGATATGTATTGATAGTTGAGATTGCCTGTGTATTGGTATAGATAGATTTTAGAATAAGGAAGGAGAGATCTGATATGATGATAAAGGTTGAGGCTATCGTGCGCGAGGAGGTCTTTGAGGACGTCAAGGAAGCACTGAACGCTATAGATGTAAATGGAATCACAGTGTCTCAGGTTATGGGATGCGGAGCACAGAGAGGATATAAGAAGCTTGTCCGTGGTACTGAGGTAGATGTGGTGATGCAGCCGAAGATCAAGTTTGAGATAGTTGTGTCATCTGAGGAATGGGAGAAGAAGACCATCGAGGCTATCCAGAAGGCGGCATATACAGGCGAGGTTGGAGATGGCAAGATATTCAGCTATGAGATACGCACTGCAACTAAGATCCGTACAAAGGAGAGCGGCTATGACGCTCTGAATTAAAAGTTTATAATTTCTTTACCAAATACTAGTCGGGAATCCTTTGACAATCAAAGGGTTCCCATGTTATTATATTGGAAATATCAGGGAGTAGTTCACATCGGTTATAAGATGTTGTGCGATCTCGTCATCACGTTTTCTGGCTGGGACATACCTGTGCAGGAGACCGGGACGCACGCTTTCGGAATATATGTAGTAGTGTATATAGAATTTGAAAGGAACGAGACTTTTATTGTGTGTTTATCATGCAATGAAGGTCTCGTTCCTTTTTGTATGATACACATGATCCTGTTATCCGAAATCAAGAAGAAAAGGAGTCTGGTGTGTATGACAGAGAAAAATTTTTGGAACTGTTCCGGTGATGAGCTGCTAAAGGAATTTAAGACAGACAGCCATGGACTGAATTCAAAGCAGGCGGAGGAAATCCGCAGTGAGAAGGGAGAAAATGTTCTCCAGGAAGGCAAGAGAAAGAGTACCTTACAGGTGTTCCTCAGCCAATTTTGTGACCTGCTGGTGATCATACTGATCATAGCAGCGGTCATTTCTATGTTTTCTGACAATATCGAGAGTACCATAGTAATCTTGGCGGTACTCGTCATGAACGCTGTGCTGGGAACAGTGCAGCATGTGAAAGCTGAGCGTTCGCTTGACAGTCTGAAACAGCTTTCATCCCCAAATGCAAAGGTTATGAGAGATGGTGTGAAGCAGGAGCTTCCGTCCCGCGAGATAGTTCCGGGTGATATCGTGCTGCTTGAGGCGGGCGATATGATAGTTGCCGATGGAAGGATACTCAGGAATTTCTCACTCCAGGTAAATGAGAGTTCACTCACCGGAGAATCTACAAATGTGGAAAAGAATGATGCAATAATAGAAGGTTCCGTGCCTCTTGCAGACAGGACAAATATGGTGTATTCGGGAAGTCTTGTAACATACGGACGTGCTGAGGTGCTTGTGACTGGGACTGGAATGGACACGGAGCTCGGCAAGATCGCAGGATTGATGAACGCGGCAAAGGAGAGAAAGACTCCGCTTCAGGAGAGCCTTGATAAGTTCAGCGCAAGGCTTGCGGCATTTATCATGATTGTGTGTGCGCTGGTGTTTGTCCTTTGTATATACAGGAAGATGGCGGTGCTTGATTCTATGATGTTCGCGGTTGCCCTTGCGGTAGCAGCTATACCCGAGGCTCTTGGTTCGATAGTTACCATCGTACAGGCATTTGGCACTCAGAAGATGGCGAAGGAAAATGCGATTATCAAGAACCTCAAGGCGGTTGAGAGTCTTGGATGCGTGTCAGTCATCTGTTCAGACAAGACCGGAACACTTACCCAGAACAAGATGACCGTGCAGGAGATATATGTGGACGGAGTGCTCTACAAGCCGGAGGAGCTTGATTCCCATAACCAGCTCCACAGGTATCTGCTATATGATGCGGTTCTCACCAATGATTCCAGCATAGTGGATGGTAAAGGAATAGGAGATCCGACGGAATATGCACTGCTTGAGATGTTCCGCCAGGTCCACATGATGCCGGGCATGGGAATGGAGGGGACAGACACCTCCGTTTCTGCGGGGGCTGTGAAATGGAGTCTGAAGGAGGATGTACTCAGGGATTGCATGGACAGAATGGAGGAGGTTCCGTTCGACTCGGACAGAAAACTTATGAGTACAAAGTATCTGCTTCATGGGGTGCCGACCATACTCACCAAGGGTGCAGTGGATGTGCTGCTTGACAGATGCGTGAGCGTGAGATACAGCGATGGCGTAAAGCCTATGACAGATGAAGAAAAAGCGAAGATCAAGGCTCAGAACAAGGCATTCTCAGAGAATGGCCTCCGTGTACTGTCATTTGCATATAAGGAAAGTGATGAGGTACTGGGAGTTGATACTGAGTATGGATTTACATTTCTTGGACTTGTGTCCATGGTGGATCCGCCACGCCCGGAGTCAATGGCAGCGGTTGCCGATGCAAGGCGTGCGGGCATAAAGCCGGTCATGATAACCGGAGACCACAAGATCACAGCGGTTGCTATAGCGAAGCAGATCGGAATATACGAAGATGGGGACATGGCACTCACGGGAGAGGAGCTTGACGCTCTGTCTGATGAGGAACTTGCACGTGACATAACAAAGATATCTGTATATGCCAGGGTGTCACCGGAGAATAAGATAAGGATAGTCGATGCATGGCAGAAGAACGGCAATATAGTAGCCATGACAGGTGACGGTGTCAATGATGCCCCTGCACTCAAGAAGGCAGACATAGGTGTTGCCATGGGAATAACCGGCACGGAGGTGTCCAAGGACGCGGCGGCTATGATCCTCTCAGATGACAACTTTGCGACCATCATCAAGGCTGTGTCAAATGGACGAAATGTATACAGAAACATAAAGAATGCGATACTGTTCCTGCTGTCAGGAAACACAGCCGGAATACTGGCGGTGCTTTATACCTCGATAGCTGCCCTGCCTGTTCCGTTTGCGCCTGTACATCTGTTGTTCATCAACCTGCTCACAGATTCTCTTCCTGCGCTCGCGATAGGAATGGAGCCGGCTGATCCATCGCTGCTCTCAGAAAAACCGAGGGATCCTAAGAAGGGAATACTGACATCTGACTTTATGGCAAAGATGCTCTCGGAGGGCCTTCTCATCGCTATAGCGACCATGACAGCATTCCATCTTGGCCTGCCGGTGAGTCCGGCAAAAGCCACTACCATGGCATTTGCAACACTGACACTCGCCAGACTGTTCCACGGTTTTAACTGCAGAAGTGAGGAGTCGATGTTTAAGCTTGGATTTAGATCAAATAAATACAGCGTATATGCATTTTTAGCCGGAGTGGCATTTCTGGCTGCGGTCCTGTTCATACCTGGACTTCACAGTCTGTTCAGCGTGGTAAGTCTTGGAGCGGCGGATGTGCTGAAGATAGCGGGACTTGCATTTGCACCAACTGCGATAATACAGATCATTAAGGCCATACAGGACAAGAGGAGATAGATTGTATGTGGAGAATATCGTGAACACCGTGATCATGAAAAATTCGTAGGATGAGATTCCTGCAAAAATAATAGTGGATAGAAACATTTACGAAAAATTTTCAGATTGAATTAAAAAATTTGTTATATTTATCAAAATTTAGAAAATGCAGAATATTCTATTGAATAAAATCTGAGTGAGAATATAATAATCAAAGGGTTAAAGGGTGGTTTGAATATACAGAGTAATTATATCTGTGTATCGAACCTCCTTTTTTGTGAAAAGGCCCGATATGTGGAGGCTGTATACAGGAATGTATACCAAAGTTATGGATCGTTGCTCCATATGTGCATGATAAATATATAGAAGGAAGACAAAAAAGATGAAATATTTGAAGCAGTTTCTTATAATCCTCGCCATATCCTTTATCGGTGAGATACTTAAGTACATAGTTCCACTACCGATTCCGGCGAGTATATATGGTATGGTGATCATGTTCATCTGCCTGCAGACGAAGATTCTCAAGCTGGATGATGTGAAGAGTGTGGGCAAGTTTCTCATAGAGATCATGCCGGTCATGTTCATACCAGCCGGTGTGGGCCTTATGTCGTCGTGGGGAACGCTTAAGCCAGTGCTTGTGCCAGTCAGCGTCATAACGGTGGTCGTTATCATAACGGTCATGCTTGCTTCAGGCTGGGTATCACAGCTTATAATAAGGAGAGACAGGAAGAAGGAGACTGAAAATGAGTGATCTGTTTGAATCGTCCATATTTGCAGGAGTGACTATAAGCCTTCTGGCATATATGTTTGGAAGTGTACTTAAAAAGAAACTTAAGATAGCTATACTTAACCCACTGCTGGTGTCCATCATAGTGACTATAGTGGTGCTGGTTGTGGCTGACGTGGATTACGATGTGTACAATGAAGGTGCAAAGTATCTGAGCTGGTTCCTCACACCGGCTACAGTGTGTCTTGCAATCCCACTCTATGAGCAGTGGGAGCTTTTAAAGCACAATTATAAGGCGGTACTCGGCGGTATAGTTGCCGGAGTAATAACGAGTCTGACTACAGTCCTTGTGTTGTGCAAGGTCATGGGACTTTCCCATAAAGATTATGTGACACTTCTTCCGAAGTCCATAACCACAGCTATCGGAATGGGTGTTTCGGAAGAACTTGGCGGATATGTGACCATCACGGTTGCAGTCATAGTTGTGACTGGAGTGATCGGCAATATAATCGGAGAGATCGTGTTCAAGATATTCCGTATCAAAGAACCTATATCAAAGGGACTTGCCCTGGGATCATCAGCCCATGCCATCGGAACTGCCAAGGCTATGGAGATCGGTGAGGTTGAAGGAGCCATGAGTAGTCTGTCGATTGCAGTTACAGGAATACTCACGGTTATACTTGCGTCGGTGTATGCACATTTTATGTAATAGATATAATTGGAGAGAGTTATACTTTTCGCATCTCTCTGAGCTTATATGCAGCCATGAGCTGGAATCTGACCTCCGCATCGGAGAGATCATATTCCAGCTCTTCTTTTATTATCCGGAGCCTGTAATTTATTGTATTCCTGTGGCAGAACATTTTCTCAGAGATGTGCTGAACACTGCCGCTGCACTTAAGATATTCGTACAGAGTGTCCGTCAGAGCTGAGTGATGGGTTTTGTCGTACTCTATGACCCCACCGAGCTGCTCTGCGATAAATGTGTGTATGAGCTGTGCATCATTAACTTCAAGAAGAATACGCAGGAATCCGAGGCTGTTGTAATCACAATATATGTTGTCTGCGGCAAATTCCCTTGCGGAAACTGCACGGCGGTAACTTTGGGGGAGTTCTGTCAGGGACAGAACCGGGCTTCCGGAACCCATATGTATGTTGTAGTCTGGGAATCTTGCCGCCAGAGCCTCTGCGATGTCGCTGCATTTGTCTGCGATTGAGCCGGTGGAAGGGCATCTCAGGATAACTGTCGGATTGCCATCATATACAAATGTATGAAAGACAAGATCTGTATTGTTGCAGACCTTCTGCAGGACATACATGAACTCATCTGTTGCTTCTGTATCGATGGATAGAACGTTGTAGAAGCCATTGTTGAATCCGGAGCCTTTTATTGTGTCAGTCTGCTCGTTGGTCAGGGAATTCCCAATGAGAATATTCTGGAATGCTGCGGTCATGTTGCCATCATCCCTGGAGTCTTCAAATATCCTGTTGTAGTAGTCGTGGGTTATATCGAATATCCTTGTGTCCCATGGCATGGTGAAAAGAGGAAATGAATAGCGGTGGCACAGTCTGACGATTTCATCGGTTATGTCCTCCTCAAATATATATCTGCCGGTATTCAGAATGAGTCCGCAGGTTCCCCTCTTTATGAGCTCTTTGATAAATGCCCTGAGCCAGTCCTCGCGTTCACCGGAGGTCACGCCGGTTGTGATGATGAGTTCCCCTCCGTTCAAGAATGTGGATGTGGATATATCCTCTGATATGTATACCCAGCTTACGATGTTCTCCATTCCCTTTCCACCGGATATCAGGTTAAGGTTGTATTTTCGTTTGGTATCATAGTACAAATCTCTCAGAAAAATGGCCATGTCAGTGTTTCCTCCTGTATTACGCGCACATATATAGTCTTGCGAAAAGCACATTATATATTATTATCACTGCATATCAGACCTGTGTCAATGGTGGAAAATGTGCTGTGAGCACAAATGCGTTCTAATATTTTGTGCCTGGGGAATATGGCATAACACCTACGGTTGTGCGATTCTATATGCAGAGTAAAAAAGACAGCCGGTGTTTCAGAAAGGAAGCCTGACCCTGGTGTACAGGCTGCTGGTTGAAAAAATAAAGGAGGACAAAATTATGCTTAGAACAGATTTGCCAGAGATAATCACAGAGACACTGCCGGGACCAAAGGCAGCGGAGGTAATAAAGAGAAGAGAGAAGGCAGTGCCATCTGCCATTAGGTGTGCGTATCCGGTTGTTATAGACAAGGGTGAGGGTGCCATGATACAGGATGTGGATGGCAACAAGTTCCTAGACTGGATAGGTGGTGTCGGTGTCCTGAATATCGGATTTTCACAGCCGGAGGTCGTTGAGGCTGTAAAGGCACAGGCTGACAAATATTTCCACGGCATGTTCAATGTGGTAACCCATGAGGGATATGTGGCACTCGCTGAGAAACTTGCGTCCATTGCACCAGTAAAGGGCGACGAGAAGAAGGTGTTCTTCGCAAATAGTGGTGCTGAAGCTGATGAGAATGCTGTAAAGGTTGCAAAGAGCTTTACAAAGAGACCAAATATCATCGTATTTTCGGGAGCTTTCCACGGCAGAACACATTACACAATGGCCATGACATCCAAGAAGACTTATGCAAAGGGGATGGGTGAGCTTGCAAATGGAGTGTTCAGGGCACAGTTCCCATATTACTACAGGAATCCTGAGGGAATGCCACAGGAGGCAGCTCTTGATTACTATATGAATTCGCTCACAGATGTATTTGAACAGTGCGCAGCGGCAGATACCATTGCGGCAGTTGTTGTTGAACCTCTTCAGGGCGAGGGTGGTTTCATACCTGCACCTATCGAGTGGGTAAAGGCTGTCAGAAAACTCTGTGATGACCATGGAATACTTCTTATTGCGGATGAGGTACAGAGCGGTTTCTGCAGAACAGGAAGAATATTTGCCAGTGTATATTGGCAGGAGGCAGGCGTACAGCCTGATATCATAGCAACAGCCAAGTCTATAGCAGCAGGTGTTCCGCTGTCAGCCATCATCGCAAGATCAGAGATCATGGAGGCTGTCGCTCCTGGAACAATAGGCGGTACATACTGTGGAAATCCGCTTGCCTGTGCAGCAGCCCTCAAGACTATCGAGATCATGGAGAGAGATGATCTTGCAGGACGTTCATGTGAGATTGGTGAGAAGGTTGTGGCAAGATACAATGAGCTCAAGGAGAAGTATGAGTGCGTTGGCGATGTCAGAGGACTCGGTGGAATGGTAGGAATAGAGTTTGTTAAGAATAAGAAGACCAAGGAGCCTGCTCCTGAGCTTACATCTGCGGTCATCACCGAGTGCTGGAAGCGCGGCCTGCTGGTTGAGGGCGCCGGAACCTACAACAATGTCATAAGATTCCTTGCACCGCTTGTTATCACAGATGAGCAGCTTGCCGCCGGCCTTGATATCTTCGAAGCGGCAGTGGAGGCGGTGTCTAAGTAGACGCTTGAAAAAGCAGAAGATATACGACATAATATATCACAAGGAGGACCCGCGAAGGCGGGAGGGGTACGATGGATTATTTATCACATAATGTTGCTGTGAATCTGAATAGAATGAGGACCTCCAAAGGTATGAGTCTGGATGTGCTGTCTGAGCAGACCGGCGTCAGTAAGAGTATGCTGGCGCAGATTGAGAAGGGCACTGCTAATCCGTCTCTGGGTGTCATGGGCAAGATAGCCAGCGGCCTCAGAGTTGAGTTTCATGAACTTATTGATCCGCCGCCCATGGAGGCCTGTCTTGTGAATCCTGAGGATCTCGTTCCGATCAAGGAGGCGAAGGGGCAGTATAAGGTGTGGACTTGTTTTCCGTATGAGGACAGCCATGAGGTGGAGATATATCGTATAGACATTGAGCCGGGAGGCACATATGTCAGCGGCTCCCATGGTGAGAAGACAAGAGAATACCTGTCGGTTACAGAGGGTGTTCTGACTGTTGAGGCGGGTGATACAAAACAGAAGGTCGGCAAGAACCAGATATACAGGTTTGAGACCGACAAGGTCCATGTGTACAGCAACGATGGGAATGAAAAGGTGAGCTGTATATGCGTATTCCTGGACTATCACTAACATGGAAACATGAGTGGTATTAAGTGCAAAATATTGCACATAAAATACAACTGCAAAGAATTATCTCCTGTTCAATATATTGTACAATGCGTTCAATAAAATAACGTTGAAAAGGCCCCAATTATATAAACAAAGCCAGATAATAAGCCAATCTTAAGAAAATTAAGAAAAGGTGTTGACATGTATTATATTGAGTGGTATCTTAAGTATGTCAAATATAAAGAACAAGAATTTAAGGCAAAGGAGCCTGGACGAATACTCGTCCATTGTCTCCTTTGCCTTTTTTGATGCTTGGGAACAAAAGCTATCCGGCACCATGATTCTTCTAAATTTTACAAATGTAGTGGAGGTAAGGATTATGAAATTAAAAGACACAGGATTAACATTTCAGGACATCAAGGACAAGGTAGACAAGTATATGATCGAGACATATGAGCGTTTCGATTTCCTCGCTGAGACAGCAAAGGATATGTACATATATGATGAGAATGGCAACGGATATCTTGATTTCTATGCCGGAATCGCAGTAAACAGCGCAGGTAACTGCAATGAGAAGGTTGTTGAGGCTGTCAAGGATCAGGTCGGTGACATCATGCACACATTCAACTATCCTTACACAATTCCACAGGCACTGCTTGCTGAGAAGGTTTGTACGACTATTGGAATGGACAAGATATTCTTCCAGAACTCAGGAACAGAGGCCAATGAGGCTATGATCAAGATGGCTCGTAAGTATGGTATTGAGAAGTATGGTCCAAACCGTTACCATATCGTAACTGCAAAGCAGGGCTTCCACGGAAGAACATTCGGTGCCATGTCAGCAACTGGTCAGCCGGGAAATGGCTGCCAGGTAGGATTTGGTCCTATGACATACGGCTTCTCATATGCACCGTACAATGACCTTCAGGCATTCAAGGATGCATGTACAGAGAACACTATAGCGATCATGGTCGAGCCTGTACAGGGCGAGGGCGGTGTACATCCTGCAACAATGGAATTCATGAAGGGACTCAGAGAGTTCTGTGATGAGAACGATATGCTTCTCCTTATAGATGAGGTTCAGACAGGCTGGTGCAGAACAGGAAATATCATGTCATACATGAATTACGGAATCAAGCCGGATATCGTATCCATGGCAAAGGCTCTCGGCGGCGGAATGCCAATTGGAGCTATATGTGCAACAGAAGAGGTTGCAAAGGCATTTACACCTGGTTCACATGGAACAACATTTGGTGGACATCCTGTATCATGTGCAGCAGCACTTGCAGAGGTAAATGAACTGCTTGACAGAGATCTTGCAGGAAATGCAAAGAAGATGGGAGATTACTTCGCAGCAAAGCTTGAGAAGATCCCACATGTAAAGGAAGTAAGACATCAGGGTCTCCTGGTTGGTGTTGAGTTCGATGATACGATCGGCGGCGTAGATGTAAAGCATGGATGTCTTGATAGAAAGCTTCTGATCACAGCCATCGGAGCTCATATAATCCGTATGATCCCACCACTTATCGTGAACGAAGAGCAGTGTGATAAGGCTGTTGAGATCATCACAGATGCAGTGGCAGAATTAAGTAAATAGGGGAAGCGCGAAGCCCCTGGAAGGAGCGATGTAGATGAAACATTTTGTTGTGACCGTTGGATGTGAATACGCCAGCGGTGGAATAGAGATTGGCAAGATGGTAGCGAAATCTCTGGGAGTTGAGTATTACGACAGAGATCTGATAGATAAGGTCGTTGAGGAGATTGGTGTTGACAGAGATCTCGTCAAGAAGGCGGATCAGGGCGAGACAGTCAAGTATGAATTTGATACAAGTTTTGGCCCGAGATATGCAAACCTTACAAACAGGGTTATTTATAAGCAGTTTGAGGTTATCAATAAATTTGCAGAGAAATCTTCCTGTATCATCATAGGACGGTGCAGCAATTATATACTCAAGGACAGAGATGACTGTCTGAATGTATTCATATATGCACCTACAGAAAAGAGGATACAGTATGTCATGGAGAAGAAGGGGCTTGATCATGACAAGGCGGCTGAGCTTGTCAAGTACAACGATGGAATGCTCAGTTCCAGATATAACTACATGACAGGTGGAGATATGAGAGACTGCAGCATGCGAGACATGATGATAGACTCCAGTGTACTTGGCCTTGAGAAAACTGCAAAGTACATACTTCAGATGATAGATCTGAGATTTGAGGATTAAGCATAAAAGAAATTGTGAATTAACATATATATGCAATTCCAACTACATCGCGAATATAGTAAATGACAATGGCGTCAGATGAACACGGAAAGTGTGATTTCTGACGCCATTTTTTTAACATTTTAACAAACTGTGGATGGTGTGCTTGGATGTATTAGAAAGGATGATATTATGGCAGGAAAAAAATCAGAATTTGATAAAGTATTTTCTGCCTGGGACATACTGGTGATAGCCTTTGGAGCCATGATCGGCTGGGGCTGGGTAGTATCCTCAGGCGACTGGATCACGAGAGGTGGAGTAATAGGAGCGGCCATCGGATTTGCACTTGGCGGTGTGATGGTATTCTTCGTTGGACTCACATATGCAGAGCTTACAGCAGCCATGCCTCAGTGCGGCGGTGAGCATGTGTTCAGCTATAAGGCTATGGGACCGATAGGTTCTTACATATGTACATGGGCTATCGTACTTGGATATGTCAGTGTTGTATGTTTCGAGGCGTGTGCACTTCCAACCATCATCACTTATATATATCCAAAGTTCCTTCAGGGATATCTGTACACGGTGGCAGGTTTTGATATCTATGCATCGTGGCTTGCGGTTGCAATAATAGTTGCGATATTTATAACATATATCAATATAAAGGGCGCGAAGACAGCAGCACTTCTGCAGACCATACTTACAGTTGTGATCGGCGGTGTTGGTATTCTTCTCATAGTTGCATCAGTTGTGACAGGAGATGCTTCAAACCTTGACGGACAGATGTTCAACGGGGACTCCACAGGGGAGATATTTAAGACTATCCTCAGAGTTGCTGTTACCACACCATTCTTCTTCATTGGATTCGATGTAATCCCACAGGCTGCAGAGGAGATCAATGTACCTCTCAAGAAGATCGGTAAGATCATGATACTCTCAATTGTTCTTGCAGTTGCATTCTATGCACTTATCATCATAGGTGTAGGTTATGTCATGAATTCATCTGAGGTAGCTGCATCCATGGATGGATCAGGTCTTGTTACAGCGGATGCCATGGCAAAGGCGTTCAACAGCAGTATTATGTCGAAGGTTCTTATTGTAGGAGGTATGTGCGGTATCGTTACTAGCTGGAACTCATTCCTCATCGGAGGAAGCCGTGCAATGTACTCCATGGCAGAGTCATACATGATCCCGAAGACATTTGCAAAGCTCCACAAGAAACACAAGACACCTGTAAATGCACTTTACCTCATCGGTTTCCTCTCAGTTCTTGCACCTCTTGCAGGCCGTAAGATGCTGGTATGGATAGTTGACGCAGGTAACTTTGGATGCTGTCTTGCATATTGCATGGTATCCCTTTCATTCCTGATACTCAGGAAGAAGGCGCCGGATATGAAGAGACCATATAAGGTTAAGCATTATAAGATCGTTGGTGCACTGGCAGTCCTCATGTCTGGTTTTATGGTTGTGATGTACATAGTTCCAAATTCAGGAAGTGCACTTGTATGGCAGGAATGGGCTATGGCAGGTGGCTGGTCACTTCTTGGTGTGGTATTCTTCATAATATGTAAGCTTAAATATAAAGAAAAATTCGCTTCACATGTCGATGTCCTCATTGATGATGAGATCGTAGATGAGGAAGAGAACAGAGAGGAAGAGGTCAAGGCTGCTATCGAGCTGGTTATGGCTGAGGAGGATGAGACAAAATTTGTTCAGCCTATTGCCTTCAATTATAATCTCCCTGTAAATATTGCATTTGGTACCGGAAAGGTTGCCCAGACCGGTGAACTCACTAAGCCGTATGGTAAGAAAGCGCTCATCGTCACAGGCCGCAGCAGTGCAAAGAAGTCTGGCCTGTACGACAAGGTAAATGACAGTCTGAAAGCAGCAGGGCTTGAGACTGCACTGTTTGATAAGGTTGCACAGAATCCGCTCACTACAACAGCTATGGAAGGTGCAGAATTTGCCAAGGCAAATGGCTGTGATGTGGTCGTTGCCATAGGTGGTGGAAGCATCATGGATTGTGCAAAGGCTATAGCGTTCCTGGCACTCAATGATGGAGATATCAACGATTACATATTTGGCAGAAAGGTCAGCGATACGGCACTTCCGCTTGTGCTTATTCCTACAACCTGCGGAACAGGTTCAGAGGGAAATGGATTTGCGGTTCTCACCAATCCGGAAAATGGCGACAAGAAGTCACTCAGATGCAATGCCATCGTGGCAAAGGTATCCATCGTGGATCCGGACTGCATGAAGACCATGCCAAAGCATGTGCTTGCAGCGGTTGGATTTGATGCACTGTGCCACTGCATGGAGGCATACACATCAAAGATATCACAGCCTTTCACAGATGCACTTGCATTGTATGCTATTGATCTTATAGCCCACAATCTTGTGGATGTATATAAGGGCAGAGGAACCCAGGAGAGCTGGGAAAAGATAACACTGGCCAGCACCATAGGCGGTATGGTCATCAACACAGCCGGAGTCACATTGGCTCACGGAATGGAACATCCGGCCAGCGGACTTAAGGATATAGTTCACGGCAAGGGACTTGCAGCTCTGACACCTGTTATCATCGAGGCATCCTACAAGGGAGATCATTTCAAGTTTGCGAAGATCGCCAGAATATTTGGTGGTATCACGGCGGATGATCTGGCACCGAAGATCAGAACTCTTCTGAAGAACCTTGATCTTGATGTCAGGCTTTCAGACCTCGGCATCGAGGAGAAGGATATTCCTTGGATGGCTGAGAACTGTATGAAGGTTTCGGCTGCCAGCATAGCTAACAACCCTGTGGTATTCACACAGGAGGAGATCGCTGAGATATATAAGAAGGCAATGTAGAATAAATAATTTTAAATATTGATTAAGGGGGCTGTCAATTTGCGAATTTTATTCGTTAAAGCGACAGCCCCCTTTAATAGTTCACCTGACAATATAATTCTAGAATAGCGTAATACTATCGATTGTCAAGTTGCTGCACAATATTATTATTGTGTAAGTATAGAAGCCTGCTGAAAGAGAAATTTCAATAAGGCGTATACTTTTATGAAAGATTTATAAAAGTATACACCTTGTAAAATAAGAATTTTGTGCTATCTTATTTAAATGAATGTGATTTTGCAGGCAGTGTGCCCGTAGAGTAAGATATCAATTAAATTTAGACTGAAAAGAGACAATACCATGCAAAGAAAGAATCGTGAACTCAGACAGACATCCGAGACATTTCTCTTAAGTGCCATACTTGCACTGTCAGGAGGTTTTCAGGATGCCTATACATACAACGCCAGGGATGAGGTTTTCTCCAATGCCCAGACAGGAAATGTGGTTCTTATGAGCCAGCACATTATGATGGGGGATCTAAAGATTGCATTAAGATACCTTTTCCCGATAATTGCATTTGCGTTGGGCGTACTGGTGGCGGAGAGGATAAGCCACAAATACAAGAATGCTTCCCGCATCCATTGGAGGCAGATAGTTGTCCTTATGGAGATTGTTATACTGTTTGCGGTTGGATTCATGCCGGTGAGGTTCAACCTGCTTGCCACTATGCTTGTGTCATTTGCCTGCTCCATGCAGGTTCAGACCTTCAGAAAGGTAAATGGATACGGTTATGCCAGCACCATGTGCATAGGAAATCTCCGAAGCGGAACAGAGAGCCTGTCTGTATATTTAAGAGACAAGGAACCGGGAGCGCTCAGAAAGGCCATGCACTATTATGGAATCATCATCATATTTGCACTAGGTGCCGGAGCTGGCGGCGTGTGCACACTTCACCTGGGGCTCAAGTCTATCTGGATATCAAGTGCACTTCTTATGGTGGCGCATCTCATGATGTATAAGGAGAAGAGATAGCACAATGTTTTTGCCTAAATAGTTGTTATAAGCGCAAAAAAACCATAGAATTTCTCTAAACAACAATAAAACGGCCGAAAGGTACAATCTTGGATGTGATTGTATCTTTCAGCCGTTTTATTTTATCAAAAGGATAAATTTTTTCTTTTTATTAAAAACCTGCATTCAAGGGAAAATATCCGTAAAGTCAACAGACAAATAACAATTACATCTTTCCCTCATACACAGCTTCGTTTGTGAACTCAATTCCAAGCTTCTTGAATGTGTTCATATCAACCGCTGACAGTATGGCTGATGTGTGGAGCTGGCATCCGGCAAGCTTTGGAAGCTGTTGCAGTGCAAGCTTGGCATTGGGGTCTGATACGGCACACATGGACAGGGCTATGAGAACCTCGTCTGTGTGGAGTCTCGGATTCTTGCTGCCAAGATACTGGGTCTTGAGCTTCTGTATAGGCTCGATAAATGTCCTTGAGATCAGGTGTGTCTTCTTGTCGATGCTGCCAAGAATCTTGATGGCGTTCAGGAGAACAGCTGATGAAGGACCGAGAAGGTCGGAGGTTGAACCTGTGACGATTGTTCCGTCTGGCAGCTCAAGTGCAGCGGCAGCAGAACCTGTCTCTTCGGCAAGCTTGTTGGCAACAGGGACAACGGCGCGGTCATCCACGGTGATCTTTGCCTGCTTCATGATGAGTTCCTGTTTGTAGACCTCATCCTTTGTTGCCTTGTCTCTGACAAATCTGTTCACTGACTGATAGTATCTTCTTATGATCTCCTGTTTTGAAGCCTCCTGACATGCCTCGTCGTCAACGATGCAGTTTCCTGCCATGTTGACACCCATGTCTGTAGGGGACTTGTATGGGCAGTGTCCGTAGATTCCTTCAAACATAGCCGCAAGAACAGGGTATATCTCTATGTCACGATTGTAGTTGACCGTAGTCTCGCCATATGCATCCAGATGGAACGGATCAATCATGTTCACATCGTTGAGGTCGGCTGTTGCAGCCTCGTAAGCAAGGTTGACCGGATGCTTGAGAGGAATATTCCAGATTGGGAATGTCTCAAACTTTGCATAACCTGCCTTCACGCCGCGCTTATTCTCGTGGTAGAGCTGGGAGAGACATGTAGCCATCTTGCCGCTTCCAGGTCCTGGTGCTGTGACGATGACGAGAGGTCTTGAGGTTTCGACATAATCGTTCTTGCCGTAGCCTTCGTCGCTTACTATCTTCTCTATGTTGTTTGGGTATCCATCGATTGAATAGTGGTGGTAAACCTTGATTCCTATTGCTTCAAGCTTCTTCTGGAATGCGTCTGCGGAAGACTGGCCGGCATATCTTGTAATGACTACGCTGCTGACGTATAATCCCTTTTCTTTGTATACGCCGATCAGTCTGATGACGTCCTGATCGTAAGTGATGCCGATGTCATGTCTGATCTTGTTGCGCTCTATGTCGGCGGCGTTGATGGAAATGATCATCTCTGCCTGATCTGCAAGCTGGAGGAGCATCTGAAGCTTACTGTCCGGTGCAAATCCAGGAAGAACTCTGGAGGCATGATAGTCATCGAATAACTTTCCGCCGAATTCCAGATATAGCTTGTCTCCGAACTGTCCGATCCTCTCTCTGATATGCTCAGACTGCATGGACAGATATTTGTCATTGTCAAAGCCAATTTTTCTCATCTTGTGAATCTCCTTAAACTATAATTGAGCAGGCACATGAATTGCCTGCGTATCTCTTTATGAAAAATTGTTCTGCCCAAAAACTAAGTGATAGATAGAACTAGTTCTGGCTGGGGACAGAAACATTCTTACAAAATAATGTAATAAGAAATAATACTTAAAATTATAAAGCATTCTATAAGAGAATACCACACAGATGGGAGAAAAAACAGAGGAAAGTTCGGCAAATTCACAAATGTAACAATATGGTAAAAATTTTCTGTATTGTTATGTTTTGTATTGAAAATAATGGACAGATTGGGTAGAGTAAATGTGTAGAAGTAATGCTTACAGGTTGTAGAATATGAAAGATTTGTTGTCGGGAAGAGACACGATGTTTTTTAGAAAAACAAGCCGGCCTTGCTCAATCGTATTGAACGTATTGGAATTAAAGAAGAAATGATAAAATTACAGGAACAGGAGGTACAGATATGAGTGCAGATTATATCACAATGACCATACCAAAGCAGAAGAGAATAGCCCTTATAGCCCATGATGCCAAGAAGGAAGAACTCATCAGATGGTGTGAAGATAACAAAGACATACTAAAACAGCACGAGCTGTGTGGAACGGGAACAACAGCCCGCATGATAACAGACAGGACAAACCTTCAGGTGAAGGGTTACAACAGCGGCCCACTTGGCGGAGACCAGCAGATCGGTGCCAAGATAGTGGAGGGTAGAATAGATTTTGTAGTGTTCTTCTCTGATCCCCTCACAGCTGCTCCCCATGATCCGGATGTGAAGGCATTACTCCGTATCGCCCAGGTGTATGACATACCTATGGCGAACAACAAAGCCACAGCGGATTTTATGATACAGTCGAAACTTATGGATGAGCCTTATGACCATAAGGTCATCAATTTCCAGAAGAATATCGACAACAGGGCAAATAACCTGGGAAAATAATTAAATAATTCAGATTTGTGCAATCCACAGAATTTTTGGCAGTTATCTAAAAATTCTGTGGATTTTTTGTGGGATTTCATTCAGAAAATTCAAATGTCAGAAAAATTCTTTCAAATAGCCTTTATTGCATTGTGGAGCTGGACAAATGCCCTACGCCACAGGATTTGCAATACATCCGTTTTGTATATATAATGGTATAGATGCAAGTGATTAATAATACATGGCAGAACGAGGTAAATATATTTTGAAGGCAGCAAAATGGGTAATGAGAGCGATAACAGTTGTGGTTGCAGCGGTTGTGCTCTGCGTTATTGTAGCGGCGGCAGTTCTTGGAAGACAGGCCAGGATCAGCATAAAAAAAGAAAAGAATAATAACGTTAAAAGCGCCTACACAGAATATGTGGAGACAGTGAATGATGTATTTGGGGATATAGAAGTAAAGGCAGCGCCTGATATGGATATAGTTCTTAACACTTCAGACGATGGCCGTTGCAAGGTGTCATATTACAATTCAGACAGTGTGGTACATTCTGTGAGGGTGGTGGATGGCGTTCTTTCAATATCATGCGTAGATGACAGGTTGCTTGGTTCCGATCTGGGATTTGGTGATGATCCATATATAACGATCAGTTTGCCAAAGACCAGATATGGGTCTGTTTCTATAGAAACGGAAACCGGTAATGTTTCTTCGAGTGCTCAGCTTGAATGCAGCAGGTTTGATGTACATCAGAAGAGTGGTGATACGTTTTTGTCAGGAATGACAGGGAATAATATAAATATACAGACCTCGTCTGGCGATGTTACAATTGCCACGGTTAGGACAGATGTGATGAAAGTTGCTGGAAAAAGCGGCGATTTTACAATTATGAATGTGGATGCAGGCAGTATATTTGCGTCATCCGGAGATGGTGCACTGACAGGATATAATATCACATCGGGGGGCAGTGCATTGTTTGAGTCGGATGGAGGAGATATATCGGTGGAAGAAAGTGATGCACCATTGCTGGATTTTGAATCCCAAAAGGGGGATATCAGGATCACTCTTTTGACAGAGAAGATATTCAAGGTGGAGAGTGCCGATGGAGAAATCAGCATTCCAGGATCCTCACTTGCGACAAATCAGCAGTGCACAGCAGCATCGGGATCTGGAAATATTGATATAAAATATGCGAATTAGCAGAGAGATGATGAGATGAATTTGAAATTTGTAGATGCAAAAGGGTATAGGGCTCAGGTGAAAAGTTTGTTCGTAACGGCTTTCCCAAGGGAAGAACGACCTCCTTTATGGATGATGAGGAGGAGATGTGCCCAGGGAACCGCAAAGTTCAGCGCTGTTGTGGATGGCGATACATTTGTCGGGCTGACTTATGTGGTAGGGACTGATAAGGTAAAGACACTTATGTTCCTCGCAATAGATGACAGTGTCAGGGATAAAGGGTATGGATCAAAAGTGCTCGATCATGTCAGAAAGCAATATCCGGATGTAAAATTATTTTTGAATATAGAACCTCTGGATGATGATGCACCAAATTACGAACAGAGGTGCCGCAGGAAAGCATTTTATGAACACAATGGTTTGAATTGCCTTGACTATCAGGTCAGGGAGGCAGGGGTCACATATGAGATGATGACTTATGGCGAGTACGTGACCAAAGATGAGTATGAGAAGGTTATGACGGTCATGTATGGCCGGTATTTGTATAAGCTGATAAAGCGTATGTAGGAAGGAGACGGCAGATATGTCAGATAGGGTAAAAATAATATACAAAAAAGACGAGTATTCCATGGAATACAATGTGGGTGATATTCTGGATGTGGACAGCACATGGTATGGAGGAGTTACGGTGCTGGGTAAAACCGGCGTACCTGTATCCATTGATAGAAAGGAATATGAAGAGTATACAGGTGAGGGGGAAAAACCTGCCAAAGAACCGGCTGCGGAGGATGATGGACTCAGACCTGCCGGACATGGAATATCGGATCAGAGATTTACACATCTGGATGAGATAGACAGAGAGGTCCGCGGTGCGGTGAAGGATCTCCTTGCTGTTGCAGACCTTGAACCTGGTGATGCGCTGGTTATAGGGTGTTCATCCAGTGAAGTGGCAAATATGCGTATTGGTTCATTTTCCAGTGAAGAGATCGGCAAATGTATAGTGAACGCTATACTTGATGAGTTGGATGGAACAGGTATATTCATGGCTGCTCAGTGCTGTGAACATCTCAACAGGGCAATTATTGTGGAAAAGAAGTATGCAAAGGAAAATCGTATTCCTATTGTAAATGTTGTCCCGCAGCTCAAGGCAGGCGGATCATTCGCTACGGCAGCGTATGCAAGGATGGAGGAGCCTGTGGCTATCGAGCAGATCCAGGCTCAGGCGGGCATAGATATAGGTGATACCTTGATAGGTATGCATCTGGCACCGGTTGCCGTTCCTGTCAGATCAGAACATAGTATGGTTGGCGGAGCTCATGTGGTGATGGCCAGAACCAGAGCAAAATATATTGGCGGAGTGAGGGCTGCCTACAGGTAGAATAAAGAATGTTGGAGGAATAGAGATAGTGTATGATAACGTGATATTTGACTTGTATGGAACGCTGATAGATATACATACCGATGAGGAATCCATAGATGTGTGGAAGCATATGTGTGGTTTCTATGCAGAATACGGCGTAAAGTATAACCCTGCGGGATTGAGATCCAGATATAAACGACAGATAAGGCGTGCAGAACAGGCTATGGCCAAGAAGCGTTTTAAGTTTCCTGAAATTCAGATCCTCGACGTATTCGAACAACTCACCAGGAAGAAGGATCAGACGGCGGATGACTGTGCGGAACTTACGGTTAAAGCTGCTCGGGAGTTCAGGAGAGCGTCAACGGAATATATCAGGTTGTATGATGGCGTCATAGACATGCTGGAAGAACTGACCCTTGCAGGCAAAAAACTGTATGTGCTGTCAAATGCGCAGAGGGTGTTCACGCTTCCAGAGATACAGGAGCTTGGCATAGAGAAATATTTTGAGGATATTTCTCTGTCATCAGATTTTGGCGCAATGAAGCCTGATGCCACATTCTATCAGCAGCTTCTGGAGAGAAATCATATTAATCCGGGCAAGACTATAATGATAGGAAATGATGCCATATGTGACATAATGGCGGCCAGACAGGCGGGACTGCATACATGTTATGTACATTCAGATATATCGCCTGCAGATGACGATGCAAGAGACATAAAGGCGGATATTGCGGTTGATCCTATTGATATAAAGGAACTCTGCAACAGAATTCTTGAAAACTGAAAAAAGGACTATCCAGTGCAGGTGGCACTGGATAGTCCTTTTTGATATATAAATGTTTAGCTGAATAACTCTCCATGTTTTTCGTAATCGGTGATTCGTGAGATCGAATTGTCATCGTTGACAAATACAACCTTTGGTGTGTGCGTTTTGGCTTCCTCAGGAGTCATGGATGCATAGCACATGAGGATGATGTGATCCCCGAGCTGAACCTGTCTGGCGGCTGCACCGTTGAGACACATAACACCTGAACCGGGCTCTCCGGCAATGGTGTATGTCTCAAAACGATTACCATTCTCGATGTCAACGATCTGAACTAATTCGTATTCAAGGATTCCTGCGGCCTTGAGAAGTTCAGAATCCACAGTTATACTTCCAACATAATTCAGTTCTGCCTGAGTTACGACAGCTCTGTGTATTTTGCTTTTTAACATTGTGATATTCATATGTTCTGCCTTTCTGATGCTGCCATATATAACAGCCGGATTATCTGTAACAAAAAACAGGTGGTAAACCCCACACTGACGGAATTATAATAGCACAAATACGTGATAATGCAACAGGAAATAAAAATCATTTCTTGATTATATTAGTGACATGTGTGAAAATAATTGCATATATTGTGATTTGCGTGGATGGTGCAGCATAATTGGGGGACGGTGGAATATGAGCAGTCAGAATTATTTGAATATTGCAATTGAAAAATTGGGCAGTGTGATGCTGGACGACAGGCGGAAAAAGGCTGCAGATATATGTAAGTCGGCGATTAAAAGGCACAAAAGAGAGGACTATAATCCGCCGGCATATAATGAGGATAAGATATCTATACGATCTATGTTCGTAAAAGGAGGGCTTTGCTTCTGTGTTGCTCCATCGGGGGCATCGGTCAAAGATTATTTCTTTTTTCTCCATGGCGGTGGTTTTATATCGCAGATAACGCATAATGAGTGGCGCTTTGTATTTGATACTGTGGAGAGAACTGGCTATAGTGCAGTGATTCCTGTATATCCTGTTGCTCCGGAACACTCGGTTCTTGAAGCGGTGGATATGCTGCTTGACGCATATGATAAGGTGTGCAGCAGGGAGGATGTAGACAGGATAGTATTGGTGGGCAATTCATCCGGTGGCTGTCTGGCACTGACTGTTGCCATACAGTTGTGGAAGACAGGAGGAAGAAGACCTGATAAGATAGTGCTGGCATCACCTGTTCTGGATATAGAGTTTTCAGATCCGGATATGGTAAAACTTCTGGAGAACAGAAAGAAATTTGCGTATAGGTACTATTATACCGATGAAATCGGGAAATTCCTTTCGAAGTACTGGATAAAGGAAGCAGCAGGACATAATGATATAACAAGTCCGATAAATTATGATCTCACAGACATTTGCGATGAGATGGCCATATTTACAGTCGATAATGATCTGCTTAACGGATATGCCAGAAAACTATATGAAAAGGTAAAAAGACTCAATACAAGGGTACAGTATTATCAGTACTATGCCGTGGTTCATGACTATTTGGAACATCCGCATGTTCCTGAATGCCGTGGCATCATGAAAAAGATTGTGGCAAGCATCAAAGGTGAGTCAGACATAGTTCCACCCGATGTGGAGACTGATATATGGTGCAGGGCTATGCTGGCAGAGCGATATCCAAAACTTTATGAGGACAGCGAGGCTATCAAACTGGCAGACAAAATAGGGATAGAACACAAAAAACGCAATGCACAATATACATTTTACGATAGAACGGTCATTATGGAGAGACTGATAGCGATTGATGACAGGGTTCACAATTTTATCAACAGATATGCTGATGGAATAATTGTGAATGTTGGATGTGAATTGGACACCATGTTCTCCCGGGTTGATAATGGAAGAATCAAATGGTACAATATTGACTTTCCGGAGCGTATAGATATAAGAAGAAGATATATGGATTCTAGAGACCGGGAAGTTAATGTGGAGGCGGATCTGTTCAATTATGGATGGCTGGATCAGATAACAAAGCCACAGGATACGGCAATATTATTTGTTGTATATGATATGATGAGGTATTTTGATAAGGAAAGCCTGAAAACTTTTCTGGATGCTATATGGAGGAAATTCCCTGGAGCGGAGGTTGTGTTTGATGTGAAGAATTCCGTGGGCAGACGCCGATGGAATGCCAACATTGTGACGGGCAAAAGCAAAGGGGTTCCGCTTCGTATCAGTATAGATAATTGTACAAGTCTCATGTATGACTGGAATATAAAGTACAAGATATTATATGATCAGGCATTGCTCAGAATGGAAGATCTTGAGCGCATGTTTTCTCATAAAGAGGCAAGAAAATTCAAACGGGCTATCAAGAAAAAGTATGACAAGATCATACATTTGAGACTTGGAACGGAACACTTCCTTGATAATGCCTGAGAGGGCATGACATTAAGGATAAAACTTTTACAGACAGGATGATATAACAACATGGATACACAGCAAATTAAAAAATTTACAAGAAACTGGTGCATTTTGGTTGGCGTGGTGTGCCTGATAATAGGATTGGTATTGGGAATCCTCATAGGAAGAGCAGGAGGATTTACAAATGCCAAAGCATCACCTGGATTGAGCTATGAATCAGGGTATAATATAGATGACACAGAAATCACAAGCCTGATATATGATAATTACTGGTCGTACATTCCTACCGCCTATATCAATGTGGGAGAGCTTGGCCCTGATGCACTTCTGTATAAGATAAGTGACAAAGTTGCACGTAATAATCTTGATTCTGAACGCTTTTTTACAGGCAATGATGGTTACATGCATTACAGTGATGATAATATAAAAGATACGCTGGTGGGTATTGATATGTCTACATTTCAGGATGATGTAGACTGGGAGACGCTTTCCAAGAATGAAAATGTTGACTTTGTCATGCTCAGAGTTGGATACAGAGGTTACACTGAGGGCGGGCTGATGCTTGACTCTAAATTTGAGGAGAGCAAAGAGGCGGTCACCAAGTATAAGATTCCATGCGGAGTGTACTTCTTCACGCAGGCGGTCACCTACGATGAAGGCGTGGAAGAAGCAGAATTTGTACTGAAGAATATCAAGAAGATGGACATAAAGTACCCTGTGGTAATAGATTCAGAGCTGATAGGTGATTCGGAGGCCAGAGGAGACAATGCCACCAACGATCAGAGAACTGACGGAATTGTTGGTTTCTGTGAGACTATCAAGGCAGCAGGCTATACACCTATGATATATGCCAGCAGGAATATGTTTGCCCAGTGTCTGGATATGGACAGGCTTGGCGACTATGAGCTGTGGCTTGCACATTATGCAAATGTTCCGAATTTTCCTTACAAATATACCGGATGGCAGTATACTGAGGATGGAACGGTTGATGGAGTGTCTGGAACAGTGGATCTGAATCTTTGGTTTAAAGATTAAAGGTTATCGTTTGATATGCATCTACATATTATTAATAGAAAAAATGGATAGAGCATATATGGCCACAAAAATAATGATAGATGCGGGTCACGGAGGATATGATAATGGAGCTTCCTATGAGGGTAGACTTGAGAAAAATGACAATTTGAATCTTGCGCTGGCATTGGGGGATGAACTTGCAGACAGAGGGTATGATGTTGCATATACCCGAACCACGGATGTGTATGATTCACCGGTTCAAAAGGCAGTTAAAGGCAATGAAAGCGGAGCGGACTATTTTATATCACTGCACAGAAATTCATCGCCACAGCCAAACGGATACAATGGAGTGCAGACGCTGGTGTACGACAGAAGCGGAGTTAAATATGAATTGGCACAGGCGATAAATGATGAACTTGAAAAGCTGGGATTCAGGAATATCAACGTTGAGGAGCGCCCGGGTCTTGCAGTGCTTAGGCATACTGATATGCCGGCGGTTCTTGTGGAGACAGGTTTTATCAACAATGATTATGACAACCATCTGTATGATTATAATTTTGAGACGATCGCATCTGCTATTGCGAATGCGGTGGATGAAACCGTAGGCACATAAATTAATTGATAGAAAAATAAAAAAGTGGTTGACATTATCAGAATAATGTGATAGATTGACTAGCGATGAACTGCCGAAGACAGTAGGTGCCGTAAGGCGTAAGATTATCACCTACCGAGGAAAGATATCGTTAAATTGTTTTAACAATATACTCTCAGGTCTTATGGCTTTGAGAGTTTTTTTATATCTTGAAATGTGCAGTCATTAGTAAAATAAGGAGGCGCATTATGGCAAAGGTAGAGTTAAAGAAGCCAATAGTAGAAGAGATCAAGGCAAATCTTGAAGGCGCTGCTACTGCAGTAGTTGTAGACTATCGTGGTCTTACAGTTGAGCAGGATACACAGCTCCGTAAGAATTTAAGAGAAGCTGGTGTTGTGTACAAGGTATACAAGAACACAATGGTTAACTTCGCTATCAAGGGAACAGAGTTCGAAGGCCTTAAGGGTTGTTTAGAGGGACCAACTGGTCTTGCAATCTGCAAGGATGACGCTACAGCAGCTGCAAGAGTTCTTGCAGACTTCGCAAAGAATGCCCCAGCTCTTGAGCTTAAGGGCGGCGTTGTAGAAGGAACATTCTACGATGCAGAAGGAATCCAGGTTATCGCAAAGATCCCTTCAAGAGACGCGCTTATTTCCAAGTTCCTTGGAAGTATCCAGTCACCTATCGCAAACTTCGCTCGTGTTATCAAGCAGATCGCAGAGCAGAAGGAGGCTTAATAAGTGCTTCGTTGAAGATGCTTATCAAGCAATTGATTGTCTGTATTATGGACAAGGGGTATCCGCATGAAACGAGAATGATATGTGGATGCATTACACAATAACAAATTATATTATATGGAGGAAAACATAATGACAACTCAGGAAATTATTGAAGTAATCAAAGGTTTATCAGTATTAGAGTTAAACGACTTAGTTAAGGCTTGTGAAGAGGAGTTCGGCGTATCAGCAGCAGCAGGTGTTGTAGTTGCAGCAGCAGGTGCTGACGGTGCAGCAGCAGCTGAGGAGAAGGATTCATTCAACGTAGAGCTTACAGAGGTTGGTCCTAACAAGGTTAAGGTTATCAAGGTTGTTCGTGAGCTTACAGGCTTAGGTCTTAAGGAAGCTAAGGACGCTGTAGATGGCGCTCCAAAGGTAATCAAGGAGGACGCTACTAAGGAAGAGGCTGAGGAAGCTAAGACAAAGCTCGAGGCTGAGGGCGCTAAGGTTACATTAAAGTAATTTAATCCTTATTTTATTATCAGATATTATTCGGCCTGGCGGATATGGATACCATACCGCCGGGCCGGTTTTTCTATACATCTTTTCTCACTTATAAAAAATCTAAAAAATTTCCAAAATATAGTTGACAAATATTGCATTTGCTGTTAAGATAGTAAACTGTCACTATTATGGCTTCGTGTGCATACACATCATAATAGGGTGATAAACGGCTTTAAAACACTTATTTTACTTAAGGTTTGTCCTATAAAGCGTAAAAATAAATTCCAAGGGGTGAATGTGTCGATGGAAAAGAACAGAATTAGTCCTGTCAAGTCTGGAAAAGGCTACAGAATGAGCTATGCAAAGCAGAAGGACGTACTGGAGATGCCTAACTTCATAGAGGTTCAGAAGAATTCATACAACTGGTTCTTAACTGACGGTCTGAAGGAAGCATTCAGGGATATTTCTCCTATCACTGATTATTCTGGTCAGTATAGTCTTGAATTTGTAGATTTCCAGTTCTGTAAAGATGACTTGAAGTACAGTATCGAGGAATGCAAGGAAAGAGATGCAACATATGCTGCGCCTCTCAGAGTCAAAGTCAGACTCAGAGTCGGAGATGCTAAGGAGATGTCAGATCATGAGATATTCATGGGAGATCTTCCTCTTATGACAGAGACAGGTACATTCGTTATCAATGGTGCAGAGCGAGTTATAGTAAGCCAGTTAGTGCGTTCACCTGGTATTTACTATGATATAACACATGATAAGGTAGGAAAGAAGCTGTATGCGTGTACAGTTATTCCTAACAGAGGAGCATGGCTGGAGTATGAGACGGATTCCAACGATGTTTTTTATGTGCGTGTGGATAGAACCAGAAAGGTACCGGTTACTGTTCTTATTCGTGCCCTTGGTCTTGGTACAGATCAGGAGATTATAGATTTATTTGGCGAGGAGCCAAAGATCATGGAGAGTCTTAACAAGGATCCTGCAAAGTCATACGCTGAAGGTGTGGTTGAACTTTACAAAAAGATCAGACCAGATGAGCCATCAGTAGTGGAGAACGCAGAGAGCCTTATTAATGCTATGTTCTTTGATGCGCGAAGATATGACCTTGCCAGAGTTGGACGTTACAAGTTCAACAAGAAACTTGCATTTAAGGCTCGTATAGCAGGACATGTACTGGCTGAAGATGCAATCGATCCAAGTACAGGAGAGGTTATCGCAGAGGCTGGAACTCTCGTTTCGGAGGAACTTGCAGATACTATCCAGGATGCAGCAGTACCATATGTTATGATCCAGACAGAGGAGAGAAATGTAAAGGTTCTTTCTAATATGATGGTAAATATAGCAAATTATGTGGACTTTGATCCTGCTGAACTTGGAATTGTGGAGAGAGTTTACTATCCTGTTCTGGAGGGTCTCCTTGAGGAGTATGGAGATGATACAGACAAGCTGAAAGCTGCGATTGAAAGAGATATGTCTGATCTTGTTCCTAAGCACATAACAAAAGAAGATATATTTGCATCAATCAACTACAACATTCATCTTGAGTATGGAATTGGTAACGATGATGACATAGATCATCTTGGTAACAGACGTATCAGAGCTGTTGGTGAGCTCCTTCAGAATCAGTACAGAATAGGACTTTCAAGACTTGAGAGAGTTGTAAGAGAGAGGATGACAACACAGGATGCTGAGACAATCTCACCTCAGTCTCTTATAAATATTAAGCCTGTAACAGCTGCGGTTAAGGAGTTCTTCGGAAGTTCACAGCTGTCACAGTTTATGGATCAGAACAACCCGCTGTCAGAGCTTACACATAAGAGAAGACTTTCAGCCCTTGGTCCTGGTGGTCTGTCAAGAGATAGAGCCGGATTCGAGGTTCGAGATGTACACTATACACATTATGGTAGAATGTGTCCTATCGAGACCCCTGAGGGTCCAAACATCGGTCTGATCAACTCGCTTGCTACATATGCACGTATCAATGAGTACGGATTTGTAGAGGCTCCATACAGAAAGCTTGATAAGACAGATCCTTCAAATCCGGTGGTAACAGATGAGGTTGTATATCTTACTGCGGATGAGGAAGATAGATATAGAGTAGTACAGGCGAATGAGCCGATTGATGAAGACGGACACTTTGTAAAGAACAATGTATCCGGTAGATTTAGAGCAGATACAACAGAGTTCCCTAAGTCCAAGGTGGACCTTATGGATGTTTCACCTAAGATGGTATTCTCAGTTGCTACATCCATGATCCCATTCCTTCAGAATGATGATGCAAACCGAGCCCTCATGGGATCTAACATGCAGCGTCAGGCAGTTCCTCTAATGATGACTGAGTCAGCAGTAGTCGGAACGGGAATGGAGGCAAAGGCTGCTGTAGATTCAGGAGTTTGTGTAGTTGCCAAGAGAGATGGTGTTGTTGAGTATTCCAACAGCACAGAGATCTGTGTAAGAGCAGATGAAGACGGAACAAAGGATGTATATCATGTTATCAAGTTTGCACGAAGCAATCAGGGTAACTGTATGAACCAGAGACCTATCGTGTATAAGGGCGATCATGTCAAGGCTGGAGAAGTTATTGCGGACGGTCCATCAACATCAGGTGGAGAGATAGCACTTGGTAAGAATCCTCTTATTGGATTCATGACATGGGAAGGTTATAACTACGAGGATGCAGTTCTTCTCAGTGAGAGACTTGTACAGGACGATGTATATACATCAATTCATATAGAGAAATATGAGTGTGAGGCTCGTGATACCAAGCTTGGTAAAGAGGAGATCACAAGAGATCTTGCAGGACTCTCAAATGATGTTCTCAAGGATCTTGATGAGAATGGTATCATCAGAATTGGTGCTGAGGTTCGTGCCGGTGATATTCTTGTCGGAAAGGTTACTCCAAAGGGAGAGACAGAGCTCACAGCAGAGGAAAGACTTCTTCGAGCTATCTTTGGTGAGAAGGCAAGAGAGGTAAGAGATACTTCACTTAAAGTTCCGCACGGAGCATTTGGTATTGTTATAGACGCAAAGGTATTTACACGCGCAGATGGAGATGATCTTCCAGCAGGTGTAGATAAGAAGGTTCGAGTATATATAGCACAGAAGAGAAAGATACAGGTCGGAGATAAGATGGCTGGTCGTCATGGTAACAAGGGTGTTGTTTCAAGAGTGCTCCCTGTTGAAGATATGCCATTCCTGCCAAATGGCCGTCCTCTTGACATTGTGCTTAATCCACTGGGTGTTCCTTCGCGAATGAATATCGGACAGGTCCTTGAGATCCATCTTGGACTTGCATCACAGGTTCTTGGATTTAAGGTTTCTACCCCTGTATTTAATGGCGCAACAGAGTTTGATATTATGGATACTCTGGAGATGGCCAATGACTATGCCAACGGAACATGGGAAGACTTTGAAGCCAAGTATAAAGATACAGTAAAACCGGAAGTTATGGACTTCCTTTATAAGAACAGGGATCACAGAGCAGAGTGGAAGGGCGTGCCTATCAATAGAACAGGTAAGGTTCAGCTCCGTGATGGTAGAACAGGTGAGAATTTTGACGCGCCGGTAACTATTGGTTACATGCATTATCTCAAGCTGCATCATCTGGTTGATGATAAGATTCATGCTCGTTCAACTGGCCCATACTCACTTGTTACACAGCAGCCACTGGGTGGAAAAGCCCAGTTCGGTGGACAGCGTTTTGGAGAGATGGAGGTTTGGGCTCTTGAGGCATATGGTGCTTCATACACACTGCAGGAGATCTTGACTGTTAAGTCTGATGATGTTGTAGGACGTGTTAAGACATATGAGGCAATTATCAAGGGCGACAATATTCCGGCTCCAGGTGTGCCTGAGTCATTCAAGGTACTTCTTAAGGAGTTCCAGGCACTCGGACTCGATGTAAGAGTAGTCAGAGAAGAGGAAGACGAAGAAGGAAATAAGAAGATGGTAGAGGTTGATCTTAGCGAGACTATGGAGGCTTATGATTATAATACCAGCATCAAGAGACTTCTCAGTGACAGATCATCAGACAGAGACGATGATTTGGAGGAGAATGATGCACCTGAAGTGTTCAGAGGCAACGATGCAGATGAACTTGAGGCCAGCGGTTTCTCTGAAGTCAGTGAGGATGACATGGGATTAGATGATGTCGATGACTCGGACTTTATTGATGATAATGACGAAGAATAAGAAAGGAGCTTTGTAAGATGCCAGAATACAATGTAGAGAATACAGAACAGGAAAAGTCATTGAACTTTGACGCAATTAAAATCGGACTTGCATCTCCTGAAAAGATAAGAGAATGGTCACATGGTGAGGTAAAGCGCCCTGAGACCATCAACTACAGAACACTCAAGCCTGAGAAGGACGGATTATTCTGTGAGAAGATATTCGGACCACAGAAGGACTGGGAGTGTAATTGTGGTAAATATAAGAAGATTAGATTCAAAGGAATCGTATGCGATAAGTGTGGAGTAGAAGTTACAAAGTCTAACGTTCGTAGAGAACGTATGGGACATATTGAACTTGCAGCACCTGTTTCACATATATGGTATTTCAAGGGAATTCCTAGCCGTATGGGACTTATACTTGATATATCACCAAGGGTGCTTGAGAAGGTCCTTTATTTCTCATCATATATAGTTACAGATCCTAAGGATACACCTCTTGCTTACAAGCAGATTCTCAATGAGCAGGAGTTCAGAGAGGCTGAGAAGGAGTATGGATATGGTTCGTTTGTAGCTGAGATGGGTGCAGAGGCAATTCAGAAGCTCCTCAAGGCTATTGACCTGGATGCTGAGAGCGAGGAACTCAAGAAAGAACTTGAGACATGCAGTGGACAGAAACGTACAAGAATTATCAAGAGACTTGAGGTTATGGAGGCATTCAGAACTTCAGAGAACAGACCTGAGTGGATGATAATGAATGTTATACCTGTCATTCCTCCAGACATCAGACCTATGGTACAGCTTGAGGGTGGAAGATTTGCAACATCAGATCTCAATGATCTGTATAGAAGAATAATCAACAGAAATAACCGACTCCGCAGACTCCTTGATCTCGGAGCACCTGAGATAATTGTGAGAAATGAGAAGAGAATGCTGCAGGAGGCTGTGGATGCACTTATTGACAACGGCCGTCGTGGACGTGCAGTAACAGGACCTGGAAACAGGGCTCTGAAGTCGCTTTCTGAGATGCTGAAAGGTAAACAGGGACGTTTCCGTCAGAACCTTCTTGGTAAGCGAGTTGACTATTCAGGACGTTCGGTTATCGTAGTTGGACCAGAACTTAAGATTTATCAATGTGGTCTCCCTAAGGAGATGGCCATAGAGCTGTTTAAGCCATTTGTTATGAAAGAGCTTACAGCAAGCGGCAAAGCAAACAACATCAAGCAGGCCAAGAAGATGGTAGAGAAGCTTGAACCACAGGTTTGGGACATCCTTGAGGATGTTATCAAGGAGCATCCGGTTATGCTTAACCGTGCCCCTACACTTCACAGACTTGGTATTCAGGCGTTTGAGCCAGTCCTTGTAGGCGGTAAAGCTATAAAGCTTCACCCGCTTGTATGTACAGCGTTCAATGCCGATTTCGATGGAGATCAGATGGCTGTCCATCTTCCACTTACAGTTGAGGCACAGGCTGAGTGCAGATTCCTTCTGCTCTCTCCTAATAACCTGTTGAAGCCTTCAGATGGAGCTCCAGTTGCCGTTCCTTCACAGGATATGGTACTTGGTATCTACTATCTGACTATGGAGAAGGAAGGCGAGATTGGCGAGGGAAGATACTTCAAGTCCAAGAATGAGGCTATACTTGCATATGAGAATGGTGGAATCACACTTCATACCAAGATTCATGTAAGAAGAACTGTTGAGTTCGAGGGAGAAGAAGTTACAGGTGTTATAGACACTACACTTGGAAAACTTCTTTTCAATGAGATCATTCCTCAGGATCTTGGATATGTGGACAGAAGTGTTCGTGAGAATGCTCTTAAGCTGGAGATAGATTTCCATGTAGGTAAGAAACAGCTTAAGCCTATACTTGATAAGTGTATCAATACACATGGTGCAACCAAGACAGCTGAAGTTCTTGACGATGTCAAGGCTATAGGATATAAGTACTCAACAAGAAGTGCCATATCAGTATCTATTTCTGATATGAAGGTGCCAGATGAGAAGAAGGATATTCTTGAGGACGCACAGAAGCTTGTTGATCAGATTACCAAGAAGTTCAGACGTGGACTTGTATCTGATGAAGAGAGATATCAGGCAGTTGTAAAGATCTGGGAGAAAGCTGATAAGCATCTTCAGGATCTCCTGTTTGCAGGACTTGATAAGTATAACAACATCTTCATGATGGCTGATTCGGGAGCCCGTGGTTCTAATCAGCAGATCAAGCAGCTTGCAGGTATGCGAGGACTTATGGCAGATACAACAGGTAAGACTATCGAACTTCCTATCAAGTCTAACTTCCGAGAGGGACTTGACGTTCTGGAGTATTTCATTTCAGCACATGGTGCTCGTAAGGGTCTGTCAGATACCGCTCTTCGTACAGCCGATTCAGGATATCTGACAAGACGACTTGTAGATGTATCTCAGGATCTCATTATCAGAGAGCCTGACTGTAGCATAGGTAAGCCGATCCCTGGTATGGTTATAGAAGCCTTCAGAGAAGGAAAAGAAATGATCGAGGAGTTCCAGGAGAGAATTACAGGACGTTACCTCGCAGAGTCAGTATATGACGCAGAGGGCAATATGCTTGTAAAGGCAAACCATATGGTAACACCTAAGAGGGCAGAACTTATTGTCAAGAAGGGTGTTGATGCAAATGGAGTGCCATTTACAGTTGTAGATGAGGATGGCAATTCATCAGTAAGAGGAGATGCCAAGATTAAGATAAGAACGGTCCTTACATGTAGATCACATCTCGGCGTTTGTGCAAAATGTTATGGTGCGAACATGGCGACAGGGCTTCCTGTTCAGGTTGGCGAGTCAGTAGGAATCATTGCGGCTCAGTCAATTGGTGAGCCTGGTACACAGCTTACCATGAGAACTTTCCATACAGGTGGTGTTGCCGGTGGAGATATTACACAGGGTCTTCCTAGAGTTGAGGAGCTGTTTGAGGCCAGAAAGCCAAAGGGACTTGCAATTATTGCTGAGTTTGGTGGAAAGGTTCAGCTTCGTGACAACAAGAAGAAGAGAGAAGTTATCATTACAAATGATGAGACTGGTGAGTCAAAGGCATATCTTATACCATATGGTTCACGTATCAGAGTGCTTGATGATCAGGTCCTTGAGGCTGGTGATGAGCTTACAGAGGGTTCAGTAAATCCACACGATATCCTTAAGATCAAGGGCGTGCGCGCGGTGCAGGATTACATGCTTCGCGAAGTTCAGAAGGTTTACAGACTTCAGGGTGTTGATATCAATGATAAGCATATAGAGATAATCGTTAGACAGATGCTTAAGAAGATTATTATAGATGAGCCGGGTGATTCAGATTATCTCCCAGGTACACAGGCAAATCTTCTTGAGTTCGAAGATACAAATGAAGCCCTTATAGCTGCGGGTAAGGAGCCTGCAACTGGAACACAGATTATGCTTGGTATTACCAAGGCATCACTTGCGACAGATTCATTTATGTCTGCTGCTTCGTTCCAGGAGACAACAAAGGTCCTTACAGATGCGGCTATCAAGAGCAAGGTAGATCCTCTTGTAGGCCTTAAGGAAAATGTTCTTATTGGTAAGCTTATACCAGCTGGTACCGGTATGAAGAGATATCGTTCCGTAAAGCTTGATACAGAGATGGAAGAACTTGATTTCTTTGATGACGATGACGATTATGAAGAATTTGAGAATGTCAATACAACAGAGGAAGTGTTTGAGACTCTCGACTCAGAGGACGATTTATAATTGAAATTCTTATAACGACATTTGATAGTGTCGGACATGAAGGATAAAGGGGAATCCGGTATATGTCAGTTACATGTGACTGTTGCTGAATGTTGGCGACAGACCAGATGAGCAGAGAATATGCCGGGTTCCCTTTACTATAATGAAAGAAATGGGTGAAAATTTCATGGCTGCAACAAAAAAGATCAGTAAAGAGGGGATATTGGAAGCGGCGTTTAATTTGGTGAGACAGGAAGGAATTGATTCACTTAGTGCCAGAAGATTGGCAAAAGCGATTCCGTGCTCAACACAGCCGATATATGAAAATTTTAAGGACATGGGTGTTATAAGAGATTATACACTGGACAGGATGGAGTCTGTATACAAAGAGGTGACAGACAAAATACAGGATAAAGATAATGCAGAGTATTCCAGATTCGGACTTGATGTTATAGAATTTGCGGACAGAGATAGAAAATTATTTAGATATTTTGTGGTTGAAGATACGGCAGTCAGGGATGAAAAATTCCTGGAAAATACACATTCCGTTGATTGGCTGATTGATCAGTATGGAATGACAGTAGATGCCGCTGAAGCTGTGGACAGGGAGATGAAATACTATATAATGGGTATGGCGCTTCTTGTAAATACAGGTAAAATGCCGTTTGACAGAACAGAGATAGTGAAGAAGATAGATGATTATCTCAAGTATATCACAGCATAACGGAAGTCAGAATATTTATAAAATAAATGCTTGACAGAGAAAATACTCGACTATATAATGATAAAGCATGCGTAAAAACATGCTTTATCATTTTTTATTTTATATACAGGAGGTGAAAACATGCCAACATTTAACCAGTTAGTTAGAAAAGGAAGACAGACAGTAGAGAAGAAGTCAACTGCACCAGCTCTTCAGAGAAGTTTCAACTCACTCAAGAGAAAGCCAGTAGAGACAAGCTCACCACAGAAGAGAGGAGTTTGTACAGCAGTTAAGACAGCTACTCCTAAGAAGCCTAACTCAGCTCTTAGAAAGATCGCCAGAGTACGTCTTTCAAACGGAATCGAAGTAACAAGTTATATCCCAGGTGAGGGTCACAACCTTCAGGAGCATAGCGTTGTTCTTATCCGTGGTGGAAGAGTAAAGGACTTACCTGGTACAAGATACCATATCATCAGAGGTACTCTTGATACAGCAGGTGTAGCAAAGAGACGTCAGGCTCGTTCAAAGTATGGTGCAAAGCGTCCTAAGGATGCAAAATAAAGCATGCTAGAACACAATTCTAATTTGTGCTGGTAAGGTCATGTTTTTATATAGATAATATTTCGGATAGAAACAATTAAGACAGATAACAGCACGAACACATTCATATGAGAATGTGAGTACCGAAGATTTAATAAATAATTAAGGAGGGAAGAACCGTGCCACGTAAAGGACATATCGCAAAGAGAGACGTATTAGCGGATCCAATTTACAACAATAAGGTCGTTACAAAGCTTATCAACAACATTATGTTAGATGGTAAGAAGGGTGTAGCACAGAAGATCGTCTACGGTGCATTTGATCGTATCGCAGAAGAGACTGGTAAGCCTGCATTAGAGGTATTCGAAGAGGCTATGAACAACATCATGCCACTCCTCGAGGTTAAGGCTAGACGTATCGGTGGTGCAACATACCAGGTACCTATCGATGTAAGACCTGACAGAAGACAGGCTCTTGGACTTCGCTGGTTAACAGCTTTCTCACGTGCAAGAAGTGAGAAGACTATGGAAGAGAGACTTGCGAAGGAGATTATGGATGCAGCAAACAATACAGGTGCATCTGTAAAGAGAAAAGAAGACATGCACAAGATGGCAGAGGCAAACAAGGCATTCGCTCACTACAGATTCTAATTTTTTGTATGAGAATGCGTTTGTATGCATGCTTATGTGTACTTTAGAGCACAATATGTCAGTGCTCAATATAATTTGCAAAAGGAGGACAATCCGTTGGCTGGAAGAGAATATCCATTGGACAGAACAAGAAACATTGGTATTATGGCTCATATCGATGCCGGTAAGACAACTCTTACAGAGCGTATCTTATACTATACTGGTGTTAACTATAAGATTGGTGATACTCATGACGGTACAGCTACCATGGACTGGATGGAGCAGGAGCAGGAGAGAGGTATTACAATTACTTCAGCTGCTACAACATGTCACTGGACACTTGAGGATCATCATAAACCAAAGGCTGGCGCGTTAGAGCATAGAATCAACATCATTGATACTCCGGGACACGTTGACTTCACTGTTGAGGTTGAGCGTTCACTTAGAGTTCTTGATGGTGCTGTAGGTGTGTTTGATGCTAAGGCTGGTGTAGAGCCTCAGTCAGAGAATGTATGGCGTCAGGCTGACACATACAATGTACCTCGTATGGCATTCATCAACAAGATGGATAAAATGGGTGCAGACTTTTTCTACTCAGTTCAGACAATCATTGATCGTCTGGGCAAGAATGCAATTCCAGTACAGATTCCTATCGGAAAAGAGTCAGACTTCATCGGTCTGATCGATCTGTTCGAGATGGAAGCATACTACTACAAAGATGATAAGGGCGAGGACATCGAGATCACACCTATCCCTGATGACCTTAAGGAGCTTGCAGACAAGTGGCATGAGAACCTTGTCGAGAAGATCTGCGAGTTAGATGACGACTTAATGATGATGTACCTTGAGGGCGAGGAGCCATCAATCGATGAGATGAAGAAGGTTCTTCGTAGAGCAACTATCGCATGTGAGGCAGTTCCTGTATTCCTTGGTTCAGCTTACAAGAACAAGGGTGTTCAGAAGATGCTTGACGGTGTTATCGAGTACATGCCAGCACCAACAGATATCCCTGATATCACAGGTGTTGATCCAGACGGTAACGAGGTTGTTCGTCATTCATCAGATGATGAGCCATTCTCAGCTCTTGCATTCAAGATTATGACAGATCCATTCGTTGGAAAGCTTGCATTCTTCAGAGTTTACTCAGGTACACTGAACTCAGGTTCATATGTACTGAATGCAACAAAGGATAAGAAGGAGCGTGTAGGACGTATCGTACAGATGCATGCCAACGCTCGTAAAGAGATTGATAAGGTTTACTCAGGAGATATCGCAGCTGCTGTAGGTTTCAAGCTTACAACTACAGGTGACACAATCTGTGATGAGCAGCATCCAGTTATCCTTGAGTCAATGGAATTCCCAGAGCCAGTTATCGAGCTTGCTATCGAGCCTAAGACCAAGAATGATCAGGGTAAGATGGGTGAGGCACTCGCAAAGCTTGCTGAGGAGGATCCTACATTCAAGGCTCATACAGACAAAGAGACAGGACAGACAATCATTGCCGGAATGGGTGAGCTTCACCTTGAGGTTATCGTTGATCGTCTTCTCCGTGAGTTCAAGGTTGAGGCAAACGTTGGTGCACCTCAGGTTGCATATAAGGAGACATTTACTAAGGCCGTTGACGTAGATAGCAAGTATGCTAAGCAGTCAGGCGGTCGTGGACAGTATGGACATTGTAAGGTTAAGTTCGAGCCAATGGATCCTAACGGTGAGGAGACATTCAAGTTCGAGTCAACAGTTGTCGGTGGTGCTATTCCTAAGGAGTACATCCCAGCAGTTGGAGAGGGTATCGAAGAGGCAGCTAAGGCTGGTATCCTTGGCGGCTACCCAGTACTTGGTGTTTATGCTAACGTATACGATGGATCATACCATGAGGTCGATTCATCAGAGATGGCATTCCACATTGCTGGTTCTATGGCATTCAAGGAGGCTATGGCTAAGGCTGACCCAGTTCTTCTTGAGCCTATCATGAAGGTTGAGGTTACAATGCCTGAGGAGTACCTCGGTGATGTAATCGGAAGCTTAAATGCTAAGAGAGGCCAGATCGAGGGTATGGATGATATCGGCGGTGGTAAGATCGTCAGAGCATTCGTTCCACTTGCAGAGATGTTCGGATACTCAACAGAGCTTCGTTCATCAACACAGGGTCGTGGTAATTACTCAATGTTCTTTGAGAAGTACGCTCAGTGTCCAAAGAGCATTCAGGAGAAGGTTATCGCAGAGCATTCTAAGTAAGATATTTGACGAAAGACATTTTCCTGGTCTTTCATGTCATATAAATAAAAAATTATATATGCTGGCAGGTTAAAGATTACATATCGTTAGCCTGCTGGTATAAAGAGATAAAAAATGGTTGAAAATCTCTAGTATTTTCTATATAATGATTTTTAGCCGAGTAACCCGCGTGGGGTATAATTTTTAAGGAGGATTTTATATCATGGCAAAGGAAAAGTTTAATAGAAGTAAGCCACATTGTAACATCGGTACAATCGGACACGTAGATCACGGTAAGACTACTCTTACAGCTGCTATCACAAAGGTTCTTTCAGAGAGAGTTGCTGGTAACACAGCTACAGATTTCGAGAACATTGATAAGGCTCCAGAGGAGAGAGAAAGAGGTATCACTATCTCTACAGCTCACGTTGAGTACGAGACAGAGAAGAGACATTACGCACACGTTGACTGTCCAGGACATGCTGACTACGTTAAGAACATGATCACTGGTGCAGCTCAGATGGATGGTGCTATCCTTGTTGTTGCTGCTACTGATGGTGTTATGGCTCAGACAAAGGAGCATATCCTTCTTTCACGTCAGGTTGGTGTTCCTTACATCGTTGTATTCCTTAACAAGTGTGATATGGTAGACGATGAGGAGCTTATCGAGCTCGTTGAGATGGAAGTTACAGAGCAGCTCGAGGAGTACGGATTCAATGATTGTCCTATCGTTAAGGGTTCAGCTCTCAAGGCTCTTGAGGATCCAATGGGACCTTGGGGAGACAAGATCATGGAGCTTATGGATACAATTGATTCATATATTCCAGATCCACAGAGAGATACAGATAAGCCATTCATCATGCCTGTAGAGGACGTATTCACAATCACAGGTCGTGGTACAGTTGCTACTGGTAGAGTAGAGGCTGGTGTAATTCACCTCAATGATGAAGTTGAGATCGTTGGTATCAAGCCAGAGATCCAGAAGACAACAGTAACAGGTATCGAGATGTTCAGAAAGCTCCTTGACGAAGGTCAGGCTGGTGATAACATCGGTGCCCTTCTTCGTGGTATCAAGAGAGAGGACATCGTAAGAGGACAGGTTCTTTGTAAGCCAGGTTCAATTACATGTCATACAAAGTTCACAGCACAGGTTTACGTTCTGACAAAGGACGAGGGTGGTCGTCATACACCATTCTTCAACAACTATCGTCCACAGTTCTACTTCAGAACAACAGACGTTACAGGTGTATGTAACCTTCCAGCTGGTACAGAGATGTGCATGCCTGGTGATAACGTAGAGATGACAATCGAGCTCATTCACCCAATCGCTATGAGCCAGGGTCTTACATTCGCTATCCGTGAGGGTGGTAGAACAGTAGGTTCTGGTCGTGTTGCTACAATCATTGAGTAATCTTTGATATAGTATCATAGAAACTTAGAATTTAGCCGCAATTCCTCATGATATGAGGAGTTGCGGTTTTTGCGTGTTAGCAATGAGAAACGTCTGAAAAGCTTGAAAAATCGGCGGTTGAGCTTGCTCGACAAGACGATTTTTCAAGCTTTGAAAGATGTGGCGAATGCCACGACCGAGCCGTCAGGAGAGGTGACGTTTCGATAAAAAGATTAGCGAACAAAGGAAAAACCCATTTCAAGTTTTTCACTCAAAATGGGTTTGTGATACGCGCGTGATACACGTCGAATTTCAATCTTCTTTGTGTGGCCAGTTAATCTTCCATTCAAAATACTCTTCTTGGGTTATTTTACCGGAGGCTAAGTCCTCTTTTTTCTTTTTCCAGGTATTCAGGAAATCATCCAATAAAGAATAATCAAAACCGACTGCAATATGTTTCTCAGTTTGATCATCAGGATTTGTTACTTCATATAGAGACATGTTGTAGTGCTCATCCAGTTCAAAGAGGGTATACATTACATCTTCTGCAGCGTAGAGGGTAGGCTCGTAGATGGAGCGGTAGTTACAGTCAAGGGCTTTTGCTATCTCCTGTATCATATCTTCTTTCGGGGTGCGGTTTCCAATCTCATATTGACGGATTCGTACGTCTGACAAACCAACAGCTTCACCAAGCTGTGCCTGTGTCAGTTTGCGGAAATTCCGGATTCGCTTTATTCGTTCACCAATAGCCATCGTTGTTCTCCTTTCAATTCATTGTGGAGCAATCATTAGTAAAACTGCGTATGACTAAGTATAGCTTCGTTTTATAATATCTGCTCCAAGCATTATTAGATAGTAACAAGTTAGTTTCTGATATATACAATAACATAAAAGTTACTGTATAGCAAATGGAATTTGCGTATGTAACAGGAAAGAAAATATTATAATGAAAAATTAATAAATAATCTGCTTTTTCATAAGAGAGAAAAATTTTTCTTTCATCTGTTGACAGAAACGAATAAGTTACTGTATAATCAAAAACACGAAGAGTAACAATAATGTTACTTACAAAAAAGGGAGGTGAGCGTCATGTGCAAGACAGTACATAACTTTTAGAGAAGGGAGGAAGGAGAATGACGAATCGCTATTTATCTGCTAAAGAAGTCGCAGAGCTTCTGGGAATTGCAGAATCAACCGCCTACGCAGTTATCCGTGAATGGAATAAGGAATTAAAAAGTGAAGGTTACTTCACCAAAGCCGGTTCCATTCCCAGAGCATATTTCGAGAAGAAGTGCTACGGATTTGCTGAGGCAGAATAGATGAACTTTGACAACTGAAAAGGAATGCCCGGGGAAATTCCGGGTATTCCGACTACGAGAAAGAGAGGTAATGATTATGCCGGTTTATAAGGATGAGAAACGTAACACCTGGTATTGCAAATGCAATTACAGGGATTGGCTTGGTGAGAGTAAGTCCAAGATGAAACGAGGATTCGCCACCAAGAAGGAGGCATTGGAGTGGGAGCGTGAATTCCTACAGAGACAGAGTTCCAGTATGGATATGAAGCTTTCTTCCTTTGTGGATGTGTATTTTGATGATAAGGCACCGAGACTAAAGGAACGGTCCATTATGACGAAGCGGACTCTGATAGAAACGAAAATCCTGCCATACTTTGGAGATAAGCAGATGAATGATATTACTGCAGTGGATATCATCAAATGGCAGAATGCACTTTTGAATCAGGAGTATAAGCCAACATATCTTCGGATGATACAGAATCAGCTCACTGCATTATTTAATCATGCGGAGCGGTTTTATGACCTGAAAGATAATCCTTGCAAGAAAGTGGATAAGATGGGACGGGCAAATGCCAAAGAACTGAATTTCTGGACGAAGGATGAGTTTGAGGTGTTTATACAGTGTTTTACGGAAGAGGAAGAGATGTATCGTATTATATTCCTGATGTTATTCTGGTTAGGTTGTAGGGTGGGAGAATTATTAGCACTCACTGAATCTGATATTGATTTGGAGGGTGGTACAGTAAGTATCTCTAAGACTTATTTCAGAAGAAATAAGACGGATTATATCACTGCACCGAAAACGGAAAGTTCTAATCGTAAGATTACCATTCCGCAGTTTTTGCAGGATGAAATAAAACAGTTTTTGGACAGGCAGTATGAATTGATGCCGGAGGAGAGAATCTTTCCGATAACTGACAGGGCGATACAGAAGAAGATGAAGCAGAAAACGGAGCAGGCGAAGTTAAAGCCAATTCGTGTTCATGACCTACGACATTCGCACATAGCTTTGCTCATCGAGAAAGGGATGCAGCCATTGGTTATCGCACAGAGAGTCGGACATGATTCTGTAAATACTACTATGAATATCTACGGGCACCTTTACCCGAACAAGCAGAAGCAGGTGGCAGATTTGCTCAATGCGGAAGCAACCGGGGAACTGAAAAACAATCTGGTGGACATGGAGACGGAGAAGCGTTTCAGAAGGGCAGGTGGATGGTCGTGAGATTGGTGAGAGGATTTTACAACGAACAGAATAATACTGTAAATGTTATTCACTATGATGATAATACCATTATTAGTCTGGACTGTGGGAAGTGGGAGCAAGGTCTTCGGACCACTCCTAATTCTCAGGGCAAGATGGATGCACTGGCTATTGATGATCCGATAGAGTATGTAAGATTAATGCTTACTGGGGAAATGCAAGTGTGGCTGGATGCATTGGACGATTGCTCGGTATGGTGAGTCACAATGTGGAGCACTTTTCGAAAAGATGCGTCAAAAAGTGGAGTACTTTTTGGAAAAGGGAGACGAAAGTGACGCACCTGCTGATAGAGAATTTCTCGGGTTGATGCAGAGATAAGAAATTTTCCTAAAGGTTGCATCAACATACAGATGCGAATACCGGATGATGGCATCAAAATTTAGGTTAGTGCTGGTAGGAGCAGATGTATTCGAGATCAAGCGACAAAACGCTTGCCCCGTTTGTGTTTGGGGTTTACCCCAAACCAATAAGGGGACATTACTTTAGGGAAGAGAAGATGATGGGGAACCCAAAGAAAGGAGGACTGCGACATGAGCAGAGAATTATTAAGGAAGATGTTAATCAAGCAAAACACGGATAAGAAGAGAGGGATTGGATGGCGAATACGAAAAAGAAGACCATAAGTGGTGCCATGTATAGCAAGCCGAATCTGGAGCATAATCTCAGAGAGCATATTCCACCAAACTCTGTAGAGGAACGGCGATATCTGAACCTGGTGTATACAAAGGATGAGGATATTACTCTGGAACAGGTTTATGATAAGCTGTTTGCCGCATCTTATCAGGAATGGCGGGAGAAGGAAATTAAGAAGGGCAGAGGAAAGAGATTTCCGAAAACTTATTATGAAAAGATAAAGCAGGATAAGCAGAAGCATCTAACTTATGAGATTATCTGGCAGATTGGCGATATGCGGGATACCGGATTTAATCTGAATCTGGAGGATGCAGATAAGGCTCAGGCATTGCTGGATGACTTTGCAATATATCTTTTGGAGCTACCGGAGGTATGTGTGGTAACGCAGAAGGAACTGGATGATCCGGAGTGGAAGCCACCTTTTGATGCAGGACTGGTAGTGCATCATATGACATATCATGGGGATGAAAATTCTCCCCATATTCATATGACATATATTCCGTATACAACACATTCCAAAAGCGGAGCACCTATCCAGAATGTATTTTCACAGATGTTTGAAGACATCGGATACCCTACTACCATGAGACAGGCAACCACGGAAAGCGGTGAATTGGTGTGGCAGACGGACAAGAACGGAAACCAGGTACCGCAGATGAAGCGTAACAAGCATGGTGGCGTGGATTGGGTGGAAACCCAGAAGATGGTTTTGCAGAAGATGATGATGGAAAGGCTTGGCTGGGACAGATTATATAAAGGTTCTAATCCGAGGGGCAATATGGAATTGTCGGATTACCGCAGGGAGAGAGCGGCAGAGGCGGCAAAGGAAGCAGAACTTGAATTGGAAGCTGTTATGGATAAGGTTGTATCTGGACAGGAAGCGCTTAAAGTACAGACGGAACAGTTGGAGACATTGGCATCAAACCTGCAAAAAGGTTACGAAGCGGAAGAACGGCTAACCACCAAGATTGCCGACAAATATGCAAAACTAGAGAAGGTGGAGCAGGATTTAACGGATAAGACAAATGAGGTGGAGAGGCAGGTTCAGAAACTTGATATGTTGCAGGAAGATGCAGACAAGGCTGAGAAAAGGGCTGTGCTGGCAGAGCAGATTTATGATTATTTCAAAGATACTCCGGCAAGTGAAAGAGAGCATGAGTATTTTGAGAGAATTATGGATTTGACCTATGAAAATGGAAACCTGAAGGCTGAGAACCAGGAATTGAAGCGGGAGAATTCGAGACTTCGGGAGAAGCTGGAAAAGGCATATGATTTCATGAGGCAGTTTACAATCGGCGGAATGAATATGTTGGAGAAGTTTTTGCGGAGCATTGGGGAATGGGTGCAGCAGAAGGTGGCTGGATTGAGTAGGTAGTGATAAGGGAGGTGCGAGAGCGCCTCCTTTTACTATGCGTGAGTGGGTATGTCGGAAAAACGGGTTGGAAAGGAAATTTTGTGTTGGAAATATTGACAGGGATAATGAATGTATGTTGGAAAAGTGAGTCGGGTAGAAGAGGCAGAAAGTATGTCGGAAATGTGGAGTGTTTTTGGGGCGTGGGGTGTCGTAGAAAACTACATGAACTACTTTGAAGAAGGTAAGGTGGATGAAAAAGATGAATATGCTTAATGCAAACGTTGATTTTATCAATGAAAACATTTATAATATTATCATTAGGAGGATTGTGTTATGACAATATCTGAACAAATTAAAGTTTTGTGCGTTAGATGTAATATGAGTGAGGCTGAACTGGCACGAAGATTAGGTAAATCTCCCCAAAGTTTTAATGCAAAGATGAAGAGAGGGAGTTTTACTATTGATGATCTAAATGAAATTGCAGAAGTAGTTGGTGTTGAATTTAAGCGGAATTTTATATTAACGAACGGAGAAGAAATATAATGAAGACGAAAGAGTTTAGATTAAAAATCCCTATAAAATGGAATTGTTAATACGCGTTGCTTGTGGCAATGCGGCTTTATTTGGTATGATTCGATTAACAAAAGTAAGGAGGAACATAGCATGTTCAGTGACAATTTGAAAACAATGAGAAAAGAAAAAGGATTTTCTCAGGAACAGTTAGCGACTCGTTTAAATGTTGTTAGACAAACCATATCAAAATGGGAAAAGGGACTTTCTGTTCCAGATGCAGAGTTATTAATACAATTAGCAGAAGTGTTAGATGTAGAGGTTAGTGATTTGCTGGGAGAGAAAATAGAAATTTCGGAAGGTCAAAGCAAAACAGATGCTCTTGCATTGGAACTTGCAAAACTTAACGAACTGCTGGTTGTATATGGTAATAAATTAACTGCGCTAAAAAAGAAGGCAGTGATTGCTATAGCTGTAATTTTATTTGTTATCTTTGTGTGTGCTATATTTGGTCCTTGGACAGATATGTGGCAAGAATTCGGAAAAAATATTTATCACATGTTTAATGATTAACCGATTATTTTGATTTCTTGCTTTAGGTATTTTGCTCTGAAATAGATATGTAAAAGACCTTTTACATAGGGATTTTTGTGAGCTTTTGGGTAAATGTAAAAGACCTTTGATAGAAAAATCTGAAGGACTGTCATAGTATGGACTCAGATTGAGAGAGGCCATATTATGAAAGGAGGATTTAGCATGGAGTTACATGCACAAATTAAAAAGTATCGGGCAAATATGAAATTATCGCAGGAGGAGTTGGCAGACAGAGTATTTGTTACCAGACAGACTATATCGAACTGGGAAAATGGAAAGAGTTATCCAGACATTAATAGTCTGCTCCTTTTGAGCCAGGTATTTGACATCTCTCTTGATCAATTAATAAAAGGAGATATTGATGCAATGAGAGAAGAAATTAAAGAAGCAGATATTATGGAGTTTAATCACTACGGAAGGGTGTATGCAATATTACTTGGCATAGGAATTCTATCTTTTGTGCCACTGGCTAAATTCTTTGGAGTACCCGGACTTATTGTTTCTATTTGTATAATAGTGATTGCTTGCGCATATGCAGTAAAACTTGAAAAATTCTATAAGAAGCACAATATTCGAACTTATAAAGAAATTGTTGCTTTTTCAGAAGGAAAGCGATTGGATGAACTGGATAAGGTGAGGGAAGATGCAAAACTCCCCTATCAAAAGTTTTTAATGGGGCTACTTGGAGCTGGTGTGGCAATTTTGGTTTTTGTGCTTTTAGAGTTGTTGATATAACTCTATCATGGAAACTTAAATATAAGCTGAAATTCCTTATTATATGGGATGAAGTATAAGTATGAATAAAGACTTAATTGCAGGGAAAAGGTAACAGCCGTCATTTGGGGGAAAGGAGAGATTCAATGTATCACCCAATCGACCAACAACGTACCGGACAAAAATTGAAAATTATGATAAAACTGGCAGGATACGATGTAAAGTATATCCAAGACTACCTGAACCTATCCTGTCCACAGCCTATATACCGTTGGTTTAAAGGGCAAATTCTTCCCTCCGTAGAGAAACTATGTGCCTTGAGTAATTTGCTTGATGTACATATGGAAGAACTTCTGGTTTTACAGGGACAGCCCATGAATATAGGCTTGTATAAGGTGGCGCAAGAGCCTTGGACTAAGCGTTATTTGTGCTATGCCCAGCACTTGCAGAATGTAGCGTAAATATTTTGGACTATACGTCCAATGACAAATGATTGATAGTGAGATATCCTTTTATCAGAACCAAAGAGTGGTACGGATAAGAGGATATTTTCTGTTAGGAAGAAAGGAAGGATAGTTGTGGGAACTAATTATTATTTTATGAGCCGGAATAAGGAATTGATGCAGACTTGTTTTGCTGAGAAATCGGAGTGGGGTGTGCTTGGAGAGGAGTACACTATCGTAGATGAGCCATATCTTGGATATCGGTGTCATCTAAATAAATTAAGTTGCGGTTGGCGCCCGTTGTTTCAGAAGCATAAAATGTTTGATAGTTTTCAGAAGCTTGAGATGTTTTACCGGGAGCATCAAACGGATTTGGAGATTTACGATGAATACAAGAGGCAGTATTCGTGGGAAGAATATTTTGAGACGGTTTATGAGCATAGCCAGTGCAGGCTTGAACCTGTGAAGTGGATATCTGAAGTGAACCCTATGTGTCCGGATAAAAACCTTCACTTGCGTACGGTTGGATGTAGTGAAGAAGAGGCTGAGCTTTATGTTCCGTTTAATCACCTTGAGTATGAGCAGACATTGAAGAAAGCAAGGCGGAAATTTGGGGTATATGAGCGAGAGTTTGGGAAAATGAAGTATTGGAATGATCCAGATTACTTGTTTGACTGGACGGAAGGGGAGTTTATGTAGGCTGTTTCTCAAAAATGAATAACTAGCATTAATTCCGTAAATGTCATATGATAAAAAATTAGGTAAAAGTACATATGATTATAAATGATGTGTATTTTTACTTGAATAATTATTGAAGAAGCATTTGGTGAAACGGATAGAATTAAACAAAATTGACACTTATCTTTGAAATGTAGTGTTGACATTTCGCTGTAGTTACCTATAGAATTATCGTGAAGAACATATTGTATTGGTAAAGGAGTATGGGATAAATGCAGAAGAAACCTAAAAGTATAAATGCATTGATGGGATATATGCGAGATGTAAAAGGAATAAATATTAAAGGTAGTAATGATAAGAAAAAACTCAGATATATGGGCTATTTTCATGGATATAAAGGATACCGTTATCACAACAATCCTGCTAATACATATACCTTTAATTCTTTTGATGAAGTGCAGGCGATATATGATTTTGATATGGCAATGAAAACAATGTTTTATCCGGAGATAATGTTTTTGGAAACCACATTTAAAAATTATGTGTTGGAAGTGATTTTGGATGAAGTCAAAAGTAAAAGATTTGCAGATATTTATGCAAAATTACTTACGGATTATAAATCATTTCCTCTTGGGAGTAACGACTATAAGAAAGCAATTAATAAAAGAATGAATCTTAGGAATAAGGTTTATAGTCTGATTTCTAGGGATTATGGCAAAAGATTTATTGTAAATCATTATTATGACAAAGATCAGCCGCTTCCAATTTGGGCAATATTTGAATTGATTAGTCTTGGCGAATTTGGTACGTTTGTTGATTGTCTGGAAACAACTGTAGGGAAAAAGGTATCTAAAAGCATTGGAATAAAGTCTTCATACGATAGGGACGGCAAATTGCTAGCGATAATTGTGTATGCATTGAAAGATTTGAGAAATGCAGTAGCACATAATAATACTGTTTTTGATGCTCGATTTAAGACTGGTAAAGTAAATACACGAATAGCAAAATATATTAGTGCTGAAACTGGAATCGGTAATGTTACATTTGAATCTATTGTAGATTATGTAATTTTAATAAGCTTTATGATGAAATTGTTAGAGTGTCCAAAGAAGAAAATAATAGCATTTGTCCGTATGTTTGAGAAAAGTTGTGAAGAACTGCGAGGTAAGGTTTCGACATCTATATTTAATACAATTGTATATACGGATACACGAAGCAAATTAAATTTGTTGAAGAAATATATATAAATTTCGGCAGAACTATTGCATAAAAGAATTCGATATGGCATAATATATTACAGAATTGCGGCGGACGTCTGCGGACTATGCCTAAGGGAGTTGGATGCGTCCGGCTTCCTTTTTTAATGTGTAATTGTTTTAATCAAAGCTATTACGGAATGTTTTAGACAGCGAATATAGCTACGTATCACACTCCTACAATGACACCTACACCTGATTCCTGGTTCGCTCATCAAATTCTATCTGCCATAATCAAGTATCAAAAATAGTTCCTGGTTCGCCCATCCAGCCACTAATCAACGAAGGTCGAACGAATCATGGTAGATTTTGATTTACATTCCCTTTCGACCATGCTATGATATCACCAAGGTGGACGAAAAAGTAGCGGCACTTTGAGGAAGATATCAAGGTGTGATACGCCGGAATTTGCCGGAAATCGTGATACTCCAGTGCTACATTTCCCCCGGAAAAAGTAAAAATAATAGGTAAAATATCCATAAAATGAGGTAAAAAACGGCAAAATCCGTAACAAATAAGTTTCTAAATACGACACCATCCGACCGTGAGGATGGTAGAACTGTAGGTTCAGGAAGAGTTGCTTCTATCATCGAGTAATCACTGATAAACCGCATAAATAAAGGATTTTTAGACCTTCGAGGGTTCGCCCTCGGAGGTCTTTTTTTCTGCTTGAAAATGGGTTTTGGCCTCATATTTAGCAGAAAACAGCCAATTCCCGCATCATGTCCTGTAAAAAACACTCGAAAAACGCTATTCTGTCAATGAATGTGTCAAGTTTTTAGCAAAAGCTTGACATGTAGCATCAGCCCTTGCCGAAGGCAACTTAAAATGGGCTGATGTTCAATAGAAAGGAGGCAACAGATATGGATCAGAAGAAGTCCGGTTCATTCCTAAGAGAACTGAGAAAGGAAAAACAGCTTACCCAGGAACAGCTTGCTGAGCGGTTTGGAGTAACAAGCCGCAGTGTGTCAAGGTGGGAGACAGGCAGCAATATGCCTGATCTCAGTATCCTGGTGGAGCTGGCAGATTTCTATGATGTTGATATCAGGGATATCATTGATGGAGAAAGGAAGGGTGAGGACATGAATAAGGAAGAGAAAGAGAGATTGCAACTTGTAGCGGATTATGCAGAAACTGAGAAGAATACATTGTTGATGAGGTTGCGTATATTCAGCATAGTGGGGTTGATTTCACTGATTGCAGGACTTACGATGATGGTGATCAGCAGAGATAACAATCTTCCGGTCTATGATTATTTGATGGGGACGCTTATGGGAGTTGCTATAGGTGCGTTGCTGGTTGCGGTGTTCTATTCAACCGGAGTTTTAGAAAACATGAGGAAGCGGAAAAGAACGCTTATGAAAGTGCTTTTGGTAATAAGCATATTAATCCTGCTTGGAACATTCATCGCGGCAATCATAGCATCGTTATGATATATATAATGAGCATTGCGACGGGGCGCTTGCGCAAACTATGTGCAATTTGCAATAATTTTTAATGGCGCAATGCGGACGATCAGTTTGTGGCATCCACATGAGCACAGATATTTTGCGTGATATATAGTAAATATGAATAGTGCAATCATTTTTTATGACGAAAGAATTACAATTATATATGTATAAGCCCATAATATGGTTGGGTGTATCTACCAGCTACCGATAATAGTTGACTACGACATGGATTGCCGTGGTCAACTATATTTTTGTGTAAAAATATGTGTGTGGATACAGAGCATGGATAGGGCTTAACAAAAAATATAAAATGATTTTATCAATATGGAGTACGGCGGAGAGGGTACGAAGCTTTATTTCACTGCCGGCACAAGATTCAAGACAGTGTGTCTGCAAAGACCTAAATGTACCTACAAAATCCAACAGAGTGGATATAGGAGTCAGAGTGGAGCTTCCTGCAGCCATATTTGCACATTTGACCGATGAGCTCTATGAGAGCAAGATAGTATACAGAACGGAGAAGTATGGAGACAAGGTGCGAACCTTCTGCATGAACCCAAGGGGTGCCGTGGTTACTGAGAATACAAATGGAATCATAACGGTAAATGGCCACAGTTATGAGGATCCTGCAAAACAGACGGATAATACAAACTTTGCGCTCCTTGTGGCAAAGCATTTTCTACAACATGGAGGTTGAAGTAGATGATAAGCTAGAGACAAGATACAAGGGGCTGTATATCATAGGCGATGGAAGCGGCATAACACATTCACTTTCACACGCATCTGCAAGCGGCGTATACGTAGCAAGAAATATTGCACATGGCGAATAAAATGAATAGATATTTATATAGAAGAAAGTCGTTCAAAACAGAGTATCGTGATAGGGGTTCCAGATACTCTGTTTTTATTTGATAAATGAGTTTAAAGCGAAAATCCATTTGTTTGACTGGATGGGAGAAGAATGGTAGAGTTGTAAATGGTATGAAAATAGATTTAAAGCCTACAACAAATATGAAAACAAATTTAACTGAGAAAATTATTAGCGGCATTGTATAGAAGACACTATATGATGGATTATTTTCGAAAGAAGAAAGAAAATAGGAAAATATGGAAGGAACAGTTATAAATCAGATATGCGCATCTATGGATTCATTCTTTGATACAGAAAAGAAAATAGGCGATTATATCGTCAGGAATCCCAAGAAGGTTGTGGATATGACAGTCGGGGAGCTGGCAAAGGAGTGCGGTGTCAGCGAGGCCTCGGTGCCGAGATTCTGCAAACGAATAGAGCTAAAGGGATTTCACCATCTCAAGATATCGCTGGCGAGAGAACTCGTGGATGTCAAGGATGACGGAGAGATATCTGGACATATATCTGTGGATGATATGGAAGGCTCTCTGAGAGGAATACTGTCGAATAAAATGGAAGAACTGAGACAAACTGTGGCAATGATCGACAGCGAGGAACTGAAAAAGATATTGGATGTGATAAACAATGCCGATACGGTGCTCATGGCGGCTGTGGGCAATACGATACCGGTTGCCATGGATGGGGCATATAAACTTAACCAGATAGGTATACGTGCCACGTCAACACCGATATGGGAGACTGAACTTGGATACAGTTATAATCTGACCGACAAGGATGTTGTGGTAGCGATATCCAACTCTGGGGAGTCGACAGGCGTGATCCAGATATTGGAGGCGGCAAAGAGCCGCGGCGCAGTCGCCATATCAATAACCAATAATGCCAGGTCAAGTGTTGCGGAGCTTAGCACATATCACATCACGACAGCTACCCGTGAAAAATTATTTCTTGATGGATACTGCTTTTCAAGGGTGCCTGCAACCATGGTGATAGAGATAATATATCTGCTGCTTGCATCTATGAGAAAGGAATCCTATGAGTCAATAGTAAGGCACGAACAGGCAATGGCCTATACAAAGGAGTGACTTGATGCTTATGTATAGTGTATATACAATCCAAATACATAATTATATATGGAGGAAACAGACATGAAAGATATCAAATGGGCAGTTCTCGGAACAGGAGTTATCGCAAATGAGATGGCAGTGGCACTCAAAAAGAATGGCAGGAACATTTATGCGGTTGGAAACAGGACGTATGACAAAGCGGTGGCATTTGCTGAGAAGTATGGCATAGGTAAGGTTTATTCAGACTACAATGAGATGTTCACGGATCCGGAAGTGGACGTGATATATATAACGACTCCACACAATACACACATACAGTTTATGAGAAGAGCGATAGAGAATGGAAAACATATACTTGTGGAAAAATCTATAACATTGAACAGCGGTGAACTTGGAGATATGCTGGAACTGGCAGAGCAGCACAATGTGATCATAGGTGAAGCGATGACTATTTATCATATGCCTATTTACAGAAAACTTAAGGAGTTACTGGACTCGGGTGCGCTTGGCAAAGTCAATCTCATAACAATGAATTTTGGAAGCTTCAAAGACTATGATATGAACAATCGATTCTTCAACAGAAACCTTGCGGGAGGGGCAATGCTGGATATAGGTGTGTATGCCCTGTCATTTATAAGGTGGTTCATGGACTCGAAGCCAGACAAGCTTCTTTCACAGGTTAAGCCTGCGCCTACTGGAGTGGATGAGCAGGCAGGACTTTTGCTTATGAATAAGGAAGGCCAGATGGCAACTGTTATGCTGTCCCTTCACTCGAAGCAGCCGAAACGTGGAATGGTATCATGCGAAAATGGATATATAGAGGTGATGGAGTATCCAAGAGCGTGGGAGGCAAAGGTCACATACACAGATACAGGCAAGACTGAGACTATTGCAGCCGGAGAAAATGCGGATGCCCTTGCATATGAGCTTCAGGACATGGAAAGTGCGATATCCGGTGATGGAGATATGTATCTGGAATATACAAAGGATGTCATGGATATGATGACAGAGTTCAGAAGATCATGGGGATTTACATATCCAGAGGAAGAATAGATAGATTGCCATATGTAGGGGAGGCTGTTTACAACAATTGCATACAATTGTCAGATAAATAAAAAAAGTCCTTGACATAAGATTGCAGTGGTGGTATCTTATAAAAGCTGTCGCAAGAGCAGACAGCAAACGACAGCTTTTATAGATATATAATCTGACATGTCACTGAGACATGATGATAAATAATTTGAAAAAGTTGTTGACACACACACTTCGGTGTGGTAGTATTTAGAAGTTGTCGCCGAAGAGGTTGGACATCAGCGACTGTAAAGACCTTGAAAAAAGATAAAAAAGTTGTTGACAAATGGCATCGGATGTGATAACATATAGAAGTTGTCGCTGAGAGGCGAGAACATAAAGAACCTTGAAAAATTAACAACATGACAACCCTGAAATTCCAAACAAGAATTTCAAGAACGTCGGATCGAAAGATCCAACAAACCAATAACAGTAAAGATGGTTAGGAAAAATACAAGCTAGTATGATT
>JAQYAS010000129.1 GCA_029338615.1 Clostridiales bacterium | reverse complement strand
GTCTTATTTGATACTAATAATTCCTTTGTAACACAGGAAACAGGCAGCAAGATGGGAGTTGTGAGCAACACTCCTGTAACGGATAATAAGAAGACTCTCAAGCTTACAAAGGTTGACAGCAAAGATGCTTCAAAGAAGCTTTCAGGTGCAAGATTTACATTTGATTATACATCTGTAAATGATGGAACAGAGGGTGGATCTGAAAAGACAACTGTAAAATGTGTGACTGGTTCAGATGGATTATTATATATAGCAGATATAGACTGGCTGAGTACAAATAATAAGCCTGATATATCAAAGAAGGGTCATTATGTCCTTAAGGAGCTTCAGGCACCGGATGACTATATGACACGGACTGATGATAATGGCTTAATTGTAACGATGCTGGAGTTTGATGTGGATTCATCGAACAATATTGCAAATATAAAATGCTATAAAGGTGCAGGTGAGCTGGTTACAGCTAATGATGAGAAGGACAGCAACAACGAGTCAATTGCCCTTAATGTGACCTTAAAGAATGAGAAGACACTTGTATCCGTATCTAAGAGAAATGACATAGAAGAGCAGTTAAAGACCGGAAATCAGAAGTTGTTAAATGGAGAGATGCTTTCAGGAGCCGAACTTGCTATATATGAAGGAACCTCAGTTGAAGGTGAAGCAAAGCACAGCTGGACATCAACTGGTGAAAAACATGATATTCCAGAAGGCACATTGAAGGAAAACACCATATACACACTTCATGAGAATAAAGCACCGGCAGGTTATATGGCAGCGGATGATATCTATTTCAAGATATTTGGAACTGTTATGAAGGATGGCAAGGCGATTGCACTGATATATGTCTGGACAGGAACAGGGGTACCGGCGGATGCGGATATAACAGACAGCGGAAAGTGGTCAAAGGAGACATCTGTTAATGACGGAATTATCACCATGGTGGATGAGGCCATCATCGCTCCTGTAGATGCTCAGAAAGTAGTTGGAAGTGTAAATAACACTAATATTCTTCCAGGTGCAGAGTTTGATGTGACAGCAATAGGATCGGATGAAGCTTCGGATGTCAAGCTTGGAACTGTCATATCAGACGATAAGGGATATTTGGTATGGAAAACTATAGATGATAAGGGATACGAGCAGAAAGTTATATATAACGCTAAAGGAAAACGCATTACAAATAGCGACTCATCAAGCGTTATAGGAAAGACAGTTATTCTCCAGCAGAACCAGAATGGATACAGATTCAAGGAGATTTCAGCACCTGACAATGCCTACAATGAGGGAAAGAGTTTTACTTTAAAGATAAGTGAAGAAAATTATAAAGAGTATAAGGCAGAAAATGGTTCTTACAACTTAAATAAGTATATAGACATCGTGGAGGCTGATAAATCTTCGGATAAGAAGGTGGCGAAGCTTTCAGAGAGAAATAAGGCTGATAATACAAGCTATATTGTAAATCCTCCATTTGAGACTTCATTTGAGCTTTATAAGTATGACGCCGAAAGTCCTTATATTACAGATACTCACAATAATTATGACAAAATAGGAATGAAGGGCGTGGAGTTCACCCTTGAAAAGAAGCAGTCTGATGGTTCATACAGCAAGGTTGGTAAATATACGACAGGTGAAAACGGACTTCTCCACATTGATATAAATGAGAAGGGAACTTACAGACTTTCCGAGAGCAGTACTCTTGAGGGGTATAAGCTCACCAACAATGAACTTGAATTTACTGTAGTAAATGATGATTATAAGAAGACTCTCACATATAGCGAGAATTCTGAAAATGTCAATAATACAGCTGTTATTAAAACAGCTGAGGGTAATGTAAGTGGTGTGGCCACTTATGACCTGCCTAATTACAGGCAGCATGGCGAAGTTACTCTTATCAAGGTGGATGGTGATTCCGGCAAGAGGCTTAACGGGGTAAAGTACACACTTAAGAGAGTGAGTCCTGGTGTAAATGCTTTAGTGGACAATTGGTTCCCGTCAGATACAAATAAGCAGATTACAGTTGTGACGGGAAATACATATAATGTCTTAGCCGGTGCTGAAAATGTGTCAGATTTTGATTCAGGAACTAACCCTAACAGCGCAGAGGATGCCGGAAAGCTTATAATCAAAGATCTCCAGTGGGGAAGCTATACATTGCAGGAATATGAAGAAATTGATGGTTACATAATAGGTGGTAATGTATACTCATTTACCATAAGTGCAGATGGATTAAGCAAATTTGTATATGATGATGGCAAAGAAGTTGTTACAAATACAAAAAACCAACTCACAGTAAAGAAGACCGACCTTGATGGAAATGAGCTTACCGGAGCAGTGTTTGAGCTTCATTCTGTAAGCACTGTGGATGAACAGGAGAAAATGAGTGGAAACCTCACGAGCTTCTATACTTCCATCTCAGAAAATGAAGCTTCAGGCACCAACATAACAGCAGGAACAGCTACAATTTATGGAATTACAAAGGGTACATATGTGCTTCGTGAAAATAAGGCACCTGCAGGCTATGAGCTTGCAAGAGATGTAATTTTTACTATGGATTCACATGGCGTAGTAAGTAATGTTACTACATGCAAAGTGGACGAAAACGGCATTGTCACAAGAGAAGCTAACGGAGGCAGTACGGTAAGTTTTAAGTCTAACGTTGAAGGTGTTTCTATATCAAATGTTCTTACCGTAAAAGATACACCTATCGAGATAAGTCTTACAAAGAAGCTGAAGGATAAGGTTACTATAAATGGTAGAGGTGATGCTTCATACGAGATAACAGGAATAGGTGGTTCTAAGTTTGCAGATGGAAGCAATACAAAGACATTCACAGGAAATAGCCTGAAGGATGAACTTAAGGCTCAGCTGGTTGGTGGATGCTCATATACAATAACTGAGACGAGTGCTCCGGCGGGATATGAGGTGCCAAAAACATCAGCAACTATTACAGTCGCTGTGGACGGAAAGGTGACAGTTGATGGTGAATGTGCTTTCCTTGTGGCAGACAATGAAAGCACTGATGGTGTAGCAGCACTCATTTTTACTGATAACCCTATAGAGATAGATCTTTCAAAGGTAGATGAGGAAAGTAAATTTATTGACCAGGATACTCTTGGTTACGCTGAGTTTACCATCACAGGAAAACTTGTAAATGAGGATGGCAATAAAGTTGTTGATAATGATACTGTAACAGGACTTACCACTAAAGATTTCAATACAAAACTTACAGGACGTGTGATTGCTGGCGAAGTATACAAGATTGAGGAGACCAAGGCTCCTGATGGATATAAGCTCACAAAGCCTTT
>JAQYAS010000128.1 GCA_029338615.1 Clostridiales bacterium | reverse complement strand
ATACATTTACCGCTGCAAGTGGACAGAATGCGGGAGTTATGCCATTTGCATCATATGGGTCTTCATGGTCAAATAATGACAAGTGGATCAATCTGTCCAAGACCGGTCAGTTTGAGACCGTACTTGATCTGGCATCTATCAGCACAACAAGCACGGAGAAGGTGGCATTTGGTATACAGGTTGCCAATCTTCAGGAGAATAGCACGATCAAGTTCAGGATCGTGTCAGCGGTCCTCTCAGGAACAAAGAGCACCTCTGGCGGCTCATCAGGGGCGTCAGGCGGTTCAGGCGACAGCGGATCAGGCAGTGCGGACCTTGATTCAATTGGAAACACAAGTTCAAGCGTAACCGCAAGCCTTGCCGATGGAGATGGATCAGCCAAGGGAGATGGCTACTACGAGACAGAGATAATGATAAATAACAAGAGCAATTCAGATATAGCAGACTGGATAGCGGTGGCTGATGTGAGTGGCTCGGTAACTGCAGTAAAGGATTACAGCAGCTGGTCGGATCTCAAGGGTGTATTCAGTGATGGAAAACTGTACATATATCCAAACACATCCAAGAAGTCAGGTGCAGTAAATGCAGGTTCGAGCGTGAGCTATTCAAAGCTTGGCTACACAGGTACGGCAAATGGTGTGTCTATAACAGGTGTCAAGGTGTACTACAGCTCACAGTCAGGTGCATTTGACTCATTTATCGGTTCACTTTCATCATCATCTGGCGGAGCCGGGGACAACACAGGCGAGATCAATACGGATGTTGAGTACAATTATGCAAAGCTTCTTCAGGAGTCATTGTATCTTTATGATGCGAATATGTGCGGAAGTGATGTATCTGCAAAGAGTGAGTTTTCATGGAGGTCAAACTGTCATACAGAGGATACAAAAGCTACATATAACGGAAAAACTGTAGATGTCAGTGGAGGATACCATGATGCAGGAGATCATGCTAAGTTTGGTTTACCACAGGCATATACTGCAACTGTACTTGGTGTTGCACATATGGAATTTGCATCAGCATTTGCTGATACGGCAACAGAGGCACATTACAAGAGAATTATGGACAGATTCGTTGATTATTTTGAGAGATGTACAGTCATAGGAAGTGATGGCTCTGTTCAGGCATTTTGTTATCAGGTGGGTGATGGAAACATCGATCATGGATATTGGGGAGCACCCGAGAAACAGACATCAAGAAGTGGACAGGTGACTTTCACATCAGATTCGGATACATGTACAGATATCGTTTCTGAGACTGCGGCTGCATTGGCAGCATATTATTTGAACTATAAGGATGAAAAAGCACTTACATATGCTGAAAAGTTGTTTGCATATGCAGATACAAAGGCAAAGATGACCAGTGCTGGTCCTGCGTATAACTTTTATAGCTCTGGTTCATGGGATGATGATTATGCTCTTGCAGCAGCATTACTCTATAAAGCGACTGGAAAGAGTACTTATGCAGACAAATACAATAGTGTATATGGGAACAAATCTAACCCTAACTGGGGCCTGTGCTGGAACAATGTTGACCCATTAGCTTTGCTTTACAGTCCGCAGTTTAAAGGCAAAAATGCATTTGTTGAAAATCAGTCAGGGGTTATAAGCAGCAAAACAAGGGCAGATGATAATAATTATTGTTTGATAGACTCATGGGGATCAGCAAGATACAATGCTGCTCATCAGATGACTGGACTTATGTATGATAAGATAAACAGTGTGGATAAGTATTCGGCATGGGCCAATGGTCAGATGAAATATCTCCTTGGTAATAATGCGGGTTCAAAGTGTTTTGTGGTTGGTTATAATAAATATTCAGTAAAGCATCCGCATCACAGAGCCGCAAGTGGATATGGTGATGTGGCGTCAAATCAGTACACAGACATGGCACATACAATAACTGGCGCACTTGTTGGTGGACCAGCTTCATCAAGTACAAGTTTTGATGATAATGCCAATAGGTATGAGTTTACAGAGGTAGCACTTGATTATAATGCGGGCCTTGTAGGTGCTGCGGCTGGTTTGTATGAATATATTAAGAATAATGGAACAGATGAAGAGAAGAGTGTTCAGAAAATAGTTCCAAAGAGTGAGGTTTCATCGGAGCTCAGAACAATAAGCGGTGGAAGCGGTGAAGAACCAACTACTAATGAGCCGACAACGGATACGACTACGGAGATTACAACAAAGGAGCCAACTACGGACACCAAGACGGAGGCAACAACAAAGGAGCCAATGACAGATACCAAGACGGAGGCAACAACAAAGGAGCCAACGACGGACACCAAGACGGAGGCGACAACAAAGGAGCCAACGACGGACACTAAGACGGAGGCGACAACAAAAGAGCCAACGACGGACACCAAGACGGAGGCGACAACAAAGGAGCCAACGACAGACACCAAGACGGAGGCAACAACAAAGGAGCCAACGACGGACACCAAGACGGAGGCTACGACAAAGGAGCCGACTACAGACACCAAGACAGAGGTTTCTACAGAGGCACCGACAGAGACTCCTGTGGAAGATCCAGTGGTAAAGGTCGGCAGTATTGTTCTTGATATAAAAGAAATAACTCTCAATGTAGGAGAGAATGGAGTGATCAAGGCAACAGTATTGCCTGAAAATGCTGCGGACAAGAGTTTTGTGTGGAGCAGCTCAGATATATCCGTTGTATCGGTTCAGGATGGCAGAATGACAGCGCTGAATCCGGGCACATCAACGATAACAGTTATGGCAAAAGATGGCTCAGGTATAAAGGCACAGTGTAAAGTTACGGTTGTTAAGCGCGATGAGCCAGTAACGGTCTCAGATCCATATATAATAGATGTGGGACGACTGGAAGATGATATGTATGTATCTGCATTAGTGGATGATGGCAATCCAACAGTAAAGATATCAAAAACTCCTGGAAGCATATCAATATCGTTGATAAGAAATAAGGATTATACGTTCAAGGGAACAGGTACAAATGTATCAGTGGATACAGGTGCAGCGAGCGGTGTGACTATTGAAGATCTGTCTGTAAAAAAGATAACGATACGTTCAGAGAATGGTGGAACATTTGTTATAAAAGTAAAAGGAAGCAATAATGTCACAGACGGAATAGACGGTTTAAAGAAGGACAATGCAGCTATTTCTGTCAAAGTAAAAGGAGAGAATGAAAAATCAAAGATATCATCTTTGACAAGTGGTGTTCCTGCAATAAAGGCTGAAGGCAATATCGAAATTGATAATATACAGATAAAGTCAGAGGGCAAGGGAATACAGGCATCAGGAACTGTGAAGATATCAGGAGGTAAAAATAAGATCGAATCAGTATCAGAGGCTGTGACAGCTTCAGATGTGGAAATGACAGGAGGTTCAATGGATGCAACATCCACGGGACTTGGAGAGAAAGATTCTGTAATATCTGCGAATAATACGATCAAGATTGTTGGTGGAAGTATAACAGCGGATGTATCGGGAAGCTCTAAAGGAAAGTCATTTGGCGTAAAATCTGACACTGGAAACATCATTCTGGGAGGTAATGCGTCGGTCGGAGGAAAGCCGACATATTCGAAGGATCCTGTGAACAGCAATGGAAACAGTGCTACAAAGAGAAGTATCAGCAAAGCATCTGTGAAAATGTCAGCAAGTGTATTATATACTGGCAAGGCTCTTAAGCCTGTGGTGAAGATATCATATGGCAATACTAAACTTGTATCGGGAAAAGACTATAAATTAGTCTACAAGACAAATAAGAATTTTGGAAAAGGAAAGGTTGTAATAACCGGAATTGGTAACTATACTGGAAGCCTGACAAAGAGCTTTAATATAGTGACCAGAAAGGGCAAAGTATACACAAGCGGTAACTACAGGTACAAAATTACAAATCCTTCTCTAAATGGCAGGGGAACAGTCACGTTGACAGCCGCAGTTAAGAAGACCGCATCGGCCAATATTCCTGATAAAGTGAAGATTGGTGGAAAGACATTTAAGGTGACAGCAATAGGTGCAGGAGTATTTAAAGCAAACACAAGGCTTACCAGAGTGGTTATAGGAAAGAATGTACGAACGTTGGGGGCTAAATCTTTCTATGGTTGTAAGAGACTAAAGAGAGTTGTTATTAAAAATACATCAATGACGTCAAAGACAATAGGCACAGGAGCGTTTGCAAAGACTTATACAAAGATGACAGTGAAGGTTCCGGCAAAGAAGTTGAAGAGTTACAGAAAACTTCTTCTGCGCAAGGGTGTATCAAAGAAAGCAATAATAAAGAAATAATAAGTAAATACAAAAAAAATGAAATCCAGGTATATCTGTGAAGGTATATCTGGATTTTTGGTGGTAATTGAACTACCTGGAAGAGTGCATGACAATATGAAGGGCAGCGAAAAAGACAACAGAAAAGAGGAACATAAGAGATGAAGAACATGAAGGTAAGAATTCCAATGTATTTTATTGGACTGTTTATTATGACCAGTGGAATTTCCTTTTACCTGCCAGCAGACCTTGTACCCCTTGCGTGAGAGGAAGTTATGCAGGCTGTGTCAGATGTTACAAAGATAGAATTTGCAAAGGTAAAGATAGAATTTGACTGTTCGATGGTCATCGTATCTGTGATAACCTGCCTGCTATGTATACATAGTTTTGGAAGTGTGGGCATAGGTACAGTGATCGCAGCATTCCTGGTTGGATTCAATATTGGTCGGATCAATAAGGCTTTTGGAGCAAAGCGGGATAAGCTCCTTGGTAAGCACACATATACTGAGGAAGAGATCCTCAGGGGGAGAATAGATGGAATAAAGTAGTAAGTAATGGATATGTGGTGAGACTTGACAGGCCATGATCATGAATATATATTTGGTGAGGATATATTTAACTGCTTGAAAAAGGAAATATATTTAATACATAAATGAAATATATTATAACATACAGG